>JBPBQS010000024.1:0-4465 GCA_050920955.1 Janthinobacterium lividum
GCGCGGGCGGCAGGTGGGCGGTGAGCAACTCGCCGATGCGGTTGCACAGGCGCGCGAACACGCGGTGCGAGAAGTTGTGCTCCTCGATCGCCGGCGAGGGCACCACCAGGCGGGCGAAGCGCACCGGCGCGCTGAACCCCACGACGTTGTGCGGCCCGAGCCCGAGCTGGCCCAGGATGTCGCGCAGGAACGCGCTGTCGAACAGCGAATCCAGCGGCTCGGGGTTGAGCACCACGAAGCGCATGCGCGGGTCCGGCGCGAAGCGCAGCGGCCACAGCCGCCCCATGCTGCCCAGGATGAAGTGCCCGAAATGCGCGGTCAGCGTGCCCAGGAACAGGTAGGTGAACCCGTCGTCGGCGAAGTCGAACCGCGTGGGATCGAGCGTGGTGAACGGCGAGCCGAACATCACCGGGTCCGGCGAGGCGCGGAAGTAGCCCGCCGCCGTGACCGCCTTGCGCCCGCGGTCGAAGATCCCCGGTGCCGTCTCCCCGTGCACGGCGGGCACGCACAGCACGTCCGCGTAGGTCTCGCACATCGGGTCGTCGTCGAGCAGGGTCGTGTAGCCGAACAGGTCGGTGCAGCGCGTCAGGGCCATGGAAAGCTGTGCTCGCCTCGGTGAGGGGTACCAGCATACGCCTTCCTGGCGCGAACGTGAGCAGCCTGCCGGCCCGCGTAGCGACGCCCATCCGCCGTCCCGCCGCCGCCGCCCTCGCCCCGCCCGCGACGTCGCCCGCCAGGCGGGTCCCGGCCGCACCCTCACCCTACAGGAAACCCGCTCGCCCCGGCGAGGCCATCCTCCCGGGCCGCCCCGCCTGCGCGCCTCGTGCGCCGCCCGGCGCCCCGGCCGCCGCGCGCTACTGGACGCGCAGCCCGTGCAGGTCGCGCCCGTTCTGGTCCAGCACCAGCGACACCGCGCGCCCCTTCGAGTCGAAGTCGAACGCCAGCCGCGCGTTGACCTGCTTGAAGAAGAAGCGCCCGTCGCCCCCGTAGAAGATCTCCATCGGCCGCTGCCCCGTGGTCTGCACGAACAGCCGGTCGCCCAGCCGCGCCACGTCGAGCATGAACACCGGCGCCACCGAGTACAGCCCGACGTAGGCGTCGAGCCGCGCCGGGTCGATCGGCGCCTGCCGCGGCAGGACGGCCAGCGGCGACTCCGGGTCGATCAGGTGCAGCCCGATGTCGTCCAGCCCTGGCGGCACCTGCGCGTTGCCCAGCACCACCGCGCACCGCCCCGAGCGCCGCGACCACCCGGCGTACGACGAGAACCCCCCCGTGCCGCCGTTCTTCCAGGCGACCTCGCCGCCGGCGCGCCGCGTCACCATCCAGCCGAGCGCCGCCTCCGTGCGCGGCCCCTCGCCCGGCCTGCGCGTGTCCAGCAGCGCCGCGAACGCCGGCGACAGCGGCGTCGCACTCCGCCCGCTGGCCGCCGAGAGGAACACGAGCAGGTCGCGCGCCGTCGACCGCAGCGCCGCCGCCCCCGCGAGCGTGGGCATCGACCACGGCTCCACCGGCGAGAGCGCCGCGTCGTGCCCCGCCGCCAGCCGCGCCCGCATGCCCGCGTCCAGCGTCACCGCCGTGCTGTCCAGCCCGAGCGGCGCGCAGATCCGCGCGCGCACCAGCGCCTCGAACCCCGCCCCCGCCCTCAGCGACAGCGCGTGCCCGAGCAGCCCGAACCCGAGGTTGCTGTACTCGTATGCCGTGCCCGGCGTGCGGCTCAGCGTGGCGTTGTCGAGGAAGTCGTAGAGCTGGGCCACCGTGTAGTCGGCGTACGGGTCGCCCGCGTCGGCGGGGTGGAAGTTGGACGGCATGCGCGGCAGCCCGGAGCTGTGCGTGGCCAGGTCCAGCAGGGTGATCTGCGCCTCGCCGAAGCGCGGCACGCGCACCGACGCCGGCAGCAGCCGCGCCACCGGCTCGTCCCACGCCACGACGCCGCGCAGCGCCATGTCCGCGAGCAGGAGCGCCGTGAACACCTTCGTGATCGAGCCGACCTCGAACACGGTGTCGATGTCGGGCACGCGCGGGTCGGACTGGTCGAGCCGCCCGCGCCCGACGACGCGCCGCTCGCCGCCCTCGGTGATCACGCCGGCGACCATGCCGACGCTGCGCCGCTCCGCCCCGATCCGCTCGTCCAGGATCGCGCCGATGGCGTCGTCGTCCGGCCCGCCCGCGGCAGCAAGCCCCGGCACGAGAGCAGTCGACAGGCCGACAGCCAGGAACGAACGGCGACGCAGCATCACGTGTGCCCCACAACCGCGGCCATCAGGACACACGGCCTGCGCCAGGGGCAAGCATCCGCTGCACCGCAAGGTGAGCAGGAACGATCACTGTCGTGGGGGCGGCACCGCGCATGATGCCCATATTTGTCGCGAAGGCAGGCCAGCAAGCATGGGCTCTGCCCAAACCCGCAAAGGGCCGTGAGGCCCTTTGATCCCCTTACTTAGAGAAGGCGATCCAAGGGCCCTGCCCTTGGCGGAGTTTGAGGCAGAGCCTCAACCTTGCTTGCTTACTCGGCCGCGTCGACCGGCACCGGCTTTGCCGGCTTGGCGTGGCGCAGCTCGGCCATCTTCTCCTGGACGTGCTTGCTGAACACGAACTCGGCGGGCCGCTGGTTGTCGAGGCTGATCTCGGGCGCCATCGGCCCGTCGGTGCGCGGGCCGCGCAGGGCGACCATCATGGTCTTGATGGGGCTCTTCACGGCGTCCATGACCGCGGTGCTCTCGTAGCCGGAGTGCACCATGCAGTCGGCGCACTTCTCGTAGTTCCCGGTCCCGTATTTGTCCCAGTCGGTGGTGTCCATCAGCTCCTGGAACGTGCTGGCGTAGCCTTCGCCGAGCAGGTAGCAGGGCCGCTGCCAGCCGAACACGTTGCGCGTGGGCTTGCCCCAGGGCGTGCAGTGGTAGGTCTCGTTGCCGGCCAGGAAGTTCATGAACAGGGGCGACTGGGTGAACTTCCAGCCCTTGCCCTTGCCGCGCGCGAGGATGTCGCGGAACAGCTGCTTGGTCTTCTGGCGCGACAGGAAGTGCGCCTGGTCCGGCGCGCGCTCGTAGGCGTAGCCGGGCGAGGTCATGATCCCGTCCACGCCCATCGCCATGACCTCGTCGAAGAACTTCGCGACGCGGTCGGCCTGGGCGCCGTCGAACAGCGTGCAGTTGATCGACAGGCGGAAGCCGCGCTCCTTGGCGCGCTTGATGGCGGCGATGGCGCGGTCGTAGACGCCGTCCTGGTCGACGGCGGAGTCGTGCATCGCCTTGTCGCCGTCGAGGTGGATGTCCCACGAGAAGTAGGGGTGGGGCTCGTACTGGTCCATCTTCTTGTCGAGGAGCAGGGCGTTGGTGCAGAGGTAGACGAACTTCTTCTTCGCCAGGATGCCGCGGACGATCTCCGGCATCTCCTTGTGCAGCAGCGGCTCGCCGCCGGCGATCGCCACGACCGGCGCGCCGCACTCGTCGACCGCCGCCAGCGAGTCGGCCACCGAGACGCGCTGGTTGAGGATCTCCGTCGGGTAGTCGATCTTGCCGCAGCCGGAGCACGCCAGGTTGCAGCGGAACAGCGGCTCGAGCATCAGCACCAGCGGGTAGCGCTTGCGGCCGGCGAGGTGCTGGCGGACGACGTAGGCGCCGACGCGCAGCACCTGCTTCATGGGAACGGACACGACGTTTCTCCTGAGCCTCGACCCGCCGGGCGGGTGCACGCGTGGACGGCCCGGACCGCGTCGCCGCGACCCGCGCGGATCAGGGCGCGGTCCGACACGACGATGCGCGCGGGACGAGCCTGCGGGCGGGAACGGGGGGCCGCTGGTCCCTGCCCCGCACGGGGGAAGGCCGGCTCGCTTGCCGGTGTCGGTTTGTATGGCACCGCGGCCAGGTCCCGGCAATGCCGCACCCGCGAAGTCCGCCGCCCGCCGGCCCCGTGGCCGCGCGGCTGGCAGGATCGTGATGGCTGCCGCCGCAGGGCGGCCGGGCAGGGGTGCGGCCCGGCTTGCCCTGGTGCAACGGACATGGTTTCTGCGCCACGGCCCGGCCCGGACGGGATCGGGTGCCGTGGTTCCCCCGGCAAAGCCCGTGGGCACGCGGGCGGCGTCGCGTGTCGATCGTGCCGGCACTGTTGCAATTCGGCACCATCCGTCCCCGTGGCCGGGCTGCCCTGCGCCGTGGCGATCGAACGGGCGGACGCAGGCTGCGTTGGCCCAGCACGCGCAACAGGATATCGGGCGGTGCGGCCTACCGGGGCATGCGGCTTGTGCCCGGTGGGACGCAGGGTGCTTTGCGGGACGTGTCGGTGGTGTCATATCGGGCGCCGCGCACCGGGGCTGCGGGATGGGTGTTGGAGCAATGGTATTGGATTGGGTGTGGGCATGACGCCTGTTCTGGACCGTGTTCATGTCCCGTCTGACATGCGCAACTTCTCGGCCGAGCAGCTTCGGCAGCTTGCGGACGAGCTTCGTGCGGAGACGATCGACGCGGTG
>JBPBQS010000192.1:0-4422 GCA_050920955.1 Janthinobacterium lividum
AGCCCCTTGGATGGCTTTACTTAGCAAGTGGGATCAAAGGGTCCTCGGACCCTTTGCGGGTTTGGGCAGAGCCCATGCTTCCTTGCTTCAGTCGTCGCTGCGCCGGACGAGGACCTCGCGCTTGTTGGTGTGGCTGGGCGGGCTGATGATGCCCTCCTTCTCCATCTGCTCGATCAGCTTGGCGGCGCGGTTGTAGCCGATCGACAGGTGGCGCTGCAGGAAGCTCGTGGAGGCCTTGCCTTCGCGCGAGACGATGTCGACGGCCTGGTCGAACAGGCCCTTCTCGCCGTCGCCCGCGCCCGCGATCCCCGAGAGCGCCGAGTTGGCGCCGTCGTCGTCGTCCGAGCCTTCCGTGACCTCGTCGAGGTAGGACGGCTCGCCCTGCTCGCGCAGGAAGGCGACGACGTCCTCGACCTCGCGGTCGCCCACGAAGGGGCCGTGCACGCGGCCGATGCGCCCGCCGCCCTGCATGTAGAGAAGGTCGCCCTGGCCGAGGAGCTGCTCGGCGCCCTGCTCGCCCAGGATGGTGCGGCTGTCGAACTTGGAGATCACCTGGTAGCTGATGCGGGTCGGGAAGTTGGCCTTGATGGTGCCGGTGATCACGTCGACCGACGGGCGCTGCGTGGCCATGACGACGTGGATGCCGGCGGCGCGCGCCATCTGGGCGAGGCGCTGGATCGCGGCCTCGATCTCCTTGCCCGCGGTCATCATCAGGTCGGCCATCTCGTCGATGATGACGACCAGGAACGGCAGGGTCTCCAGCGTCAGGGGCTGCTCCTCGAAGATCGGCCGTCCCGTCTCGGAGTCGAAGCCGGTCTGCACGCGGCGGGTGACGACCTCGCCCTTGGCGAGGGCCTCGCTGACGCGGTCGTTGTAGCCGCCGACGTTGCGCACGCCGAGCTGGCTCATCGCACGGTAGCGGCGCTCCATCTCGCGCACCGTCCACTTCAGCGCGGTCACGGCCTTGGCGGGCTCGGTGACGACGGGGGCCATCAGGTGCGGGATGCCGTCGTAGACCGACAGCTCCAGCATCTTCGGGTCGATCAGGATCAGCCGGCACTGCTCCGGGCTCAGGCGGAACAGCAGGCTCAGGATCATCGCGTTGATGCCGACGGACTTGCCCGAGCCCGTGGTGCCCGCGACCAGGAGGTGCGGCATGCGCGCCAGGTCGGCCACGATCGGCAGGCCGGCGATGTCCTTGCCCAGCGCCAGCGCGAGGCGCGAGGGGTGGTGCGCCCACTCCTCCGCGCCGAGCAGCTCGCTCAGGTACACCGTCTCGCGGAAGCTGTTGGGCACCTCGATGCCGATCACGTTGCGCCCGGGCACCGTCGCGATGCGCACCGCGGTGACGGAGAGGGAGCGCGCGATGTCGTCGGCCAGGCCGATCACGCGGGCGGAACGGATGCCCGGCGCGGGCTCCAGCTCGTAGAGCGTGACCACGGGGCCGGGGCGGATCTCGCGGATCGCGCCCTGCACGCCGTAGTCGTTGAGCACGGTCTCCAGCAGGCGCGCGTTGGACTGCAGCGCCTCCTCGGACGGCCCGGTGGCGCCGCGCTCCGGCGCCGGCTTGAGCAGCGACAGCGGCGGGAAGCGCCAGCCGCCCGGGGTCTCCGCCTCGGGGCGCGACGCGAGCGCCGGCGGCTCGGCGGCGGCCAGGATGCGCGGCGCCGCCCTGGGCGCCACCACGCGCAGCGCCGCCGCCACGGCCACCGCCCCCGGCCTGGCCCGCACCGCCTTTACCGGCAGGCCGACCACGGGCAGCGGCGCGGCCGACTCGTCGCCGGCCTCCTGCGGCGCGGGCCGCGCGGGCGGCGGCGGCACGTGCGGGAACGCGTCGTCGCGCGCCGCCGCAGCCTCGCCCGCCACCACGGGCGCCCGGCGCACCGTGCCGCCCAGACCCATCACCGGCTCGCGCCGCACGCCGCGCGGCGGGGCGGGAGCCTCGGGCACGTCCTCCTCCGCCATGCGCTCGCGCGGCAGCAGCGCCGCCAGCCGCGACACCGCGCCGCCCTCGCCCGCGACCTTCGCCCGGCCGCGCCCCAGCCCCGCGAAGCGCAGCCCCGCGAGCCCCGGCGCGGCCCCGCGACGCGCGGCACCCGCCAGCCCGAGCCCCGCGCCGGCCAGCCCCGCGCCCGCGCCCGCCACGCCGCGCCGCGCGCCGCGCCCGGCCGCGCGCCACTCGCCCGGCGTCAGCCCCAGCCCGACCAGCACCAGCCCGAGCGCCAGCGCCAGGCCCACGGCCCACACCAGCGCCGTGCCCACCGGCCCGAACGACGCGCGCGCCGCGGCCAGCACGCCCAGGCCCAGCACGCGCCCCGCGGCGCCGCCAAGCCCCGCGCTGGTCGGCCACGCCATGCCGCTGCCGACCGTGCCCGCCATCCCCGCGCCCACCGGCAGCGTGCCCAGCGCGGCACCCAGCACCGGCAGTGCCAGCAGCGTGGCGCCTAATCGCACCGACACCCGGCCCACGCCGCGCCGCATCGCGATCCGCCACGCCCAGGCCAGCATCGCCACCCCCGGCAGCACGCCGGCCAGGCCGAAGCCCTGCAGCAGCAGGTCCGACAGCACCGCGCCGGCCGGCCCCACCAGGTTCGTCACGTGCACCGAGGTCGCGGTGTTCAGCGACGGGTCGCGCGGGTTGTAGCTCGCCAGCGCCACCAGGAGCCCCACGCCGCACAGGCCCAGCGCCAGCCCGCCCAGCTCCGTCAGCCGCTGGCGCGCCAGGCGGCGGATCTCGGGCGAGGCAAGCGTGCCGGCCGCGGCCTGCGGCAGGGCGCGGCGGGTCTGGGCAAGTGTGGCCATGCAGAGGCTCCGGATGAACGACGTCCCGGAACGCCCTATACCACAACGACTCCGGGCCGAGGCAGGCAAGGTTGAGGCGCTGCCTCAAACTCCGCCAAGGGAAGCCCCTTGGATGGCTTTACTGAGTAAGGCCAGTCCAGGGCGGCTCGCCCTGGCGGGTTCGGGCAGAGCCCGACCTTGCTTCTGCCCTCCGGAGCGCCGATCTCCGCGCCATGCTGCGTGTCACAGAACTCCGCCTTCCTCTCGATCACGCCCCGGACGCCCTGGTGCCCGCGATCGCCGCCCGGCTCGGCGTCCCCGTGGCCGACGTGGGCGAGCACCACGTCGCGCGCCGCGGCTACGACGCGCGCAGGCGGGGCGACATACGCCTGGTCTACACGCTCGACGTCGCCGTGCGCGACGAGGCCGCCGTGCGCGCGCCGGGCGTCGCCGCCTCGCCCGACACGCGCTACCGCTTCGTCGCCCGCGCCGAGGGCCGGCCGGCGGACGCGCCGCGGCCCGTGGTGGTGGGCGCCGGGCCGTGCGGGCTGTTCGCGGCGCTGCTGCTCGCGCAGATGGGGCTGCGGCCGATCGTGCTGGAGCGCGGGCAGCCGGTGCGGCGGCGCACGCAGGACACCTGGGGGCTGTGGCGGCGCTCCACGCTCGACCCGGAGAGCAACGTGCAGTTCGGCGAGGGCGGCGCCGGCACCTTCTCCGACGGCAAGCTGTGGAGCCAGGTCAGCGACCCGCGGCACTACGGGCGCAAGGTGCTCGACGAGTTCGTGCTCGCCGGGGCGCCGGAGGAGATCCTCACCGTCAGCAAGCCGCACATCGGCACCTTCCGCCTGGTCGGCATGGTCGAGCGGATGCGCGCCACCATCGAGTCGCTCGGCGGCGAGTACCGCTTCGGCGCCCGCGTCGCCTCGCTCGACCTGCGCCCGGAGGACCGTGCCGACCCGCCGACCCCGTCCGAGCCCGGCGGCGACCCGGAGGCCTGGGACGGGCCGCCGCTGCGCCTGCACGGGCTCACGCTGGCCGACGGCAGCCGCATCGCGGCCGACCACGTCGTGCTCGCGGTCGGGCACAGCGCGCGCGACACCGTGGAGGCCCTGCACCGCGACGGCGTGGCGATGCGGGCGAAGCCGTTCTCGCTGGGCGTGCGGATCGAGCACCCGCAGTCCGTGATCGACCGCGCGCGGTTCGGCGCCCAGGCCGGCCACGCGCTGCTGGGGGCGGCGGACTACAAGCTCGTGCACCACGCCGCCAACGGGCGTTCGGCGTACAGCTTCTGCATGTGCCCAGGGGGCACCGTGGTCGCCGCCGCCTCCGAGCCGGGGCGCCTCGTCACCAACGGGATGAGCCAGTACTCGCGCAACGAGCGCAACGCCAACGCCGGCATCGTCGTGGGCGTCACCCCCGAGGACTACCCCGGCGACGCGCTCGCCGGCATCGCCTTCCAGCGGCGCTGGGAGGAGGCGGCGTTCGCGGCCGGCGGCGGCACCTACGCGGCCCCGGCCCAGCGCGTCGGCGACTTCCTGGAGGGCCGGCCGTCCACCGCGCTCGGCACCGTCGTCCCGTCGTACCAGCCCGGCGTGCGGCCCACCGACCTGGCGCTCTGCCTGCCGGACTACGCCGTCGCCG
>JBPBQS010000307.1:0-4409 GCA_050920955.1 Janthinobacterium lividum
TCCAGCTCCAGCAGCTTCTTCCACGCCGCGTAGGCGCCCTTCGCGTCGCCGTGCTGCTCGGCCATGTGCGACAGGTCCTCGAACGCCACGAAGTCGCGCGGCTCGATGCGCACCGCCTGCTCCAGGTCGCGCAGCGCCCCCGGATAGTCGCCCCCCTGGAACCGCGCGAGCGCGCGCAGCCGATACAGCTCCGCCAGCTCCGGCTGCAGGTCGATCGCCGACGAGAAATCCGTGACCGCCTCGCCCCCCTGGCCCGCCCCCAGCTCGCGGTTGCCGCGCTCCACCAGCAGCGACACCGCCGGCGTCGCCGCCTTGAGCAGATACCCCCGCAGATGCGCCTCGATGATGCTCGCCGCCGTGCTGTCCGTGGCCTGCTGCAACGCCGTCATCATGTGCTCGGTGACCACCTGCGGGCTCGCCGTCTGCGCCCCCGCCGACCCGGCCAGCACCGCCAGCGCCAGCCCAATCCCCCCCGCGCGCCTCACCGGCGGGGCAGGGGCGGCCGCCCCGCCTCCTCCGCCTCGATCGCCGCCGGCCCGCTGATCGCCGCGTCGATGCCGTCCAGCCCCGCCGGATCGACGCCGCGCACCCCGTCCACGCCCATCCCCGTCCGCGGATGCGCCGCCCCGGCCGCCCGCACGCCGGCCTGCTCCACCGCCGCCTGCGCCCGCCCGACCTCATCCATCGCCGCCGGCCGCGGCCCGCCCTGCATCCAGTCCAGCAGCTCCACTGTGTGCACCACCGGCAGCCCCCCCCCGCCAAGCTGCGTCAGGCACCCGATGTTGCCCGCCGCCACCAGCTCCGCCCCGGTCGCCTGCAGGTTCGCCAGCTTGCGTGCCTTGAGCTGCCCCGCGATCTCCGGCTGCACGATGTTGTAGGTCCCCGCCGACCCGCAGCACAGGTGCGGCTCGCGCGGCTCGCTCACCACGAACCCCGCCTGCTTCAGCAGCGCCTTGGGCGCCGCCGTGACCCCCTGCCCATGCTGCAGCGAGCACGCCGAATGGTACGCCACCCGCACCCCCGACGCCGGCCGCGACGCCACGTACCCCAGCTTCGCCACGTACTCCGTGACGTCCATCGCCAGCGCCGACACCCGCGCCGCCCGCGACCGCCACGGCTCCGGCTCCTCGCGGAACATGTGCCCGTAGTCCTTCACCGTGGTCCCGCACCCCGACGTGTTGATGACGATCGCGTCCAGCCCCTCGCCCCCCTCCTCGACCGTCTCGCGCGCCCACCCCGCCACCGCCGCCCGCACAGTCTCCATCGCCTGGTCGTGGCGCCCCATGTGGTGCGTCAGCGCCCCGCAGCACCCGACCCCCTTGGCCACCACCACCTCGATGCCGCGCCGCGTCAGCATCCGGATCGTCGCCTCGTTGATCGACGGCGCCAGCACCGTCTGCGCACACCCCGCCAGCAGCGCCACCCGTCCGACCCGCGCGCCCTCCGCCTTGTGCACCTGCGGCGACTGCATCGTGCCCGCCGGCGGGATGCGCGCCGGCGCCAGCGACAGCATCGCCCGCACCCGCTGCGACAGCATCCCCTGTCCCGGCACCAGCCCCGCCGCCGGCCGCATCAGCCGCGCCCCCCGCAGCGCCCACCTGAACACCGTCGGATACGGCAGCACGCGCGACAGCACCTCGCGCATCGCCCGCTCGTGCCACGGCCGCGTGTAGGTGTCCTCGATGTAGCGCCGCGCGTGGTCGACCAGGTGCATGTAGTTCACCCCGGACGGGCACGTCGTCATGCACGACAGGCACGACAGGCAGCGGTCCACGTGCTGCACCACCTCGCGCGTCGCTGGCCGCCCCGACTCCAGCATGTCCTTGATCAGGTAGATGCGCCCCCGCGGCGAATCTAGCTCGTCGCCAAGCAGCACGAACGTCGGGCAGGTCGCCGTGCACATGCCGCAATGCACGCACGTCCGCAGCACGGCGTTGGCCGTCGCGGTCTCGGGATCGCGGAGCTGCTCGGTCGTGAAGGTCGTCTGCATCGCGAAACCCCGGGTCACCGCAAAGGAGAAAGGAAGCAAGCCCGGGCCCTGCCCGGACCCGCCAAGGGAAGCCCCTTGGATGGCCTCCCTAAGTCAAGGGATCAAAGGGTCCTCGGACCCTTTGCGGGTTCGGGCAACGCCCGACCTTTCTTCCTCACAGCCCCGCCACCATCCGCCCCGGGTTCAGCACGCCCCCCGGGTCCATCGCCGCCTTCACCCGCCGCGTGATCGCCGCCAGCGCCGCGGCCTCCGGCGGCACGACGTCGACCGCCGCCCGCAGCCCGTCCGGCGCCCGCAGCAGCGTCCACACCCCGCCCGCCGCCAGCGCCGCCCGCGACACCGCCCCGTGCGCCGCCTCGCTCGCCGGCCCGGCGAGCCACGCGAGCCCCCCGCCCCAATCCAGGAACCCCCGCACCCCGGCCGCCTCCGCCGCGTCCAGCACCCCCGGCCCCCGCGACGGCCGCACCGACACCCGCCACACCGCGTCGCCCGCCTCCGCGCGCAGCGGCCGCGCATCCCGGATCGCTGCCCACGCCGCCAGGCTCGCCTCGTGCTCCAGCCGCACCGGCTGCGCGAACGCCGCCATCTCCCCCACCAGCCGCCCCAGCCGGTACTCCGTGCTGTGCGCCACGTCCTCGATGCGCAGGATCGCCAGCGGCCCCGCCGGCAACCCCTCCACCCGCGCCGCCGCCTCCGCCGGAAGCCAGGCCGCCCCCGACACCGCGTACGGCGACCCCAGCCCCGCCGACAGCGCCGCCACTCCCGCCCGCGCGTCCAGCCCCGCCAGCACCACCGACCCCGTCCGCTCCGGCCGCGGCAGCACCTTCACGGTGACCTCCGTGATCACCCCCAGCGTCCCATGAGACCCCGTCAGCAGCTTGCACAGGTCGAGCCCGGTGACGTTCTTCAGCACCCGCCCCCCCGAGCGCGTGACCTCGCCCGCCCCGTTGACCACGCGCACGCCCATCACGTGGTCCCGCATCGCCCCCCAGGCCACGCGCCGCGGCCCCGACAGGTTCGTCGCCACCACCCCGCCGATGCTCTGCGCCACCGCCTCGCCCCCCGGCGACAGCAGCGCCCCCAGATCCGGCGGCTCGGCGATCAGATGCTGCCCGCCCGAAGCGAGCGCCGCCTCGACCTCCGCCAGCGCCGTCCCCGCCTTCGCCGACAGGATCAGCTCGTTGGGCGCGTACAGCCCGATCCCCGCATGGTTGCGCGTGGACAGCGACCCCGCCGCCTGCACCGGCCGCAGCATCCCCATCTTGCTGCCGCGCCCGCGCACCAGCAGCGGCTCGCCCCGCGCCCGCGCCTCGCGCACCACCTCGGCGATCCCGTCCTCGGTATCCGGCGCGAAATCAGCCAACGCCGTGCCGCCCCAAGGCCAGGGCTCTGCCCTGGACCCGCCGGGGGCAGGCGCGCCCGGACCCGCACGACAAAGGCACAGATCCCAGTACAGGGTTCCAAGGGCGAGCCCTTGGCGGGGTCCAGGGGCAGCGCCCCTGGCCTTCCTCCTTGCCCCTCACTCCGCCGCCTGCAGCGCCGCGCGCGGCCCCGCCGCCCACTCCCGCCCGAGCCGCTCCTGCACCGCCTGCGCCTGGATCGGGAACACCTTAGCGGTGTTGAGCAGCCACCCCGGGTCGAACGCGGCCTTGATCCTGCGCTGCTGGTCCAGCTCAACCTCGGTGAACTGCACGCTCATCAGGTCGCGCTTCTCCACGCCTACCCCGTGCTCGCCGGTCAGGCACCCCCCCACCTCCACGCACAGCTTGAGGATGTCCGCACCGAACGCCTCCGCGCGGTGGAAACTCTCCGCGTCGTTGGCGTCGAACATGATCAACGGGTGCAAATTGCCGTCCCCGGCATGGAAGATGTTGGCCACCTTGAGCCCGTAGCTGTCGCTCATCTCCGCCATCCGCCTGAGAACCTCCGGCAGCCGCGACGTCGGGATCGTGCCGTCCATGCACAGGTAGTCCGGGCTGATCCGCCCCACCGCGCCGAACGCCCCCTTGCGCCCCTTCCAGATCGCCGCACTCTCCTCGGCCGACGCCGATACCCGCATGCTGATCGGATCGTGCTCGCGGCACAGCGCGCTGATCGACGCCAGCAGCTCGTCCTGCTCCTCGACCGACCCCTCGACCTCGATGATCAGCAGCGCCTCCGCGTCCAGCGGATACCCCGCGTGTGCAAAAGCCTCGCACGCATGGATCGCCGGCCGGTCCATGAACTCCAGCGCCACCGGGATGATCCCCGACGAGATGATGCTGTCCACGCACCGGCCCGCCACCTCGTTGGACGAGAACGCCGCCAGCATCGCCCGCTGCCCCTCCGGCGAGCGCAGGATGCGCACCGTGACCTCGGTGACGAGCACGAGCTGCCCCTCGCTCCCCGTCAGCAGCCCGAGCCAGTCCAGCCCCGCCGC
>JBPBQS010000260.1:0-4359 GCA_050920955.1 Janthinobacterium lividum
CCGATCCTCCGGGAAATCCCCAACCGACGCAACGCCGCGCGGCGGTAGGGGGTTCCGGAAGCAGCAAGCAAGCATGGGCTCTGCCCAAACCCGCCAGGGCGAGCCGCCCTGGACTGGCCTTCCTTAGAGAAGCCATCCAAGGGGCTTCCCTTGGCGGAGTTTGAGGCAGCGCCTCAACCTTGCTTCGCCGCCGCCGCCAGCAGCCGCGCGTGCGAGCGCATCCCCGCCCGGAAGCACCGCAGCTCGAACTTCTCGTCGGGCCCGTGCACCTGGTCGTCTTCCAGCCCGAAGCCGACCAGCAGGCTGTCGATGCCGAGCACGCGGCGAAGCTGCTCGACCACCGGGATCGACCCGCCCGAGCCGATCAGCACCGTGGGACGCCCGAACTCGTTGGCCAGCGCCCCGCGCGCGGCCGCGACCCAGCGGCTGCCGGACGCCACCTCGAAGCCGGGCGAGCCGCTGTAGGCCTCCAGCGTGGTGGTGACGCCCTGCGGCGCGTGGGCGGCGGCGAAGTCGCGGAACAGGGTGACGACGCGGTCCGGGTCCTGGCCCGGCACCAGGCGGAACGACACCTTGGCGCCCGCCTCGGCCGGGATCACGGTCTTGCTGCCGGGTCCCTGGTAGCCGCCCCAGATGCCGTTGACCTCCGCGGTGGGCCGCGCCCACAGCCGCTCCAGGCCGCCGCGCCCGCGCTCCGCCGACGGCGGCGACGCGGGAGCCGCGACGCCGATGCCCCCCAGGAAGGCCGCCTCGTCGAAGCCCAGCGCGCGCCACTCGTCGAGCTGCGCGGGCGAGGGCTCGGCCACGCCGTCGTGGAAGCCCGGGATCGCGACGCGGCCGTCGGCGTCGTGCAGCCGCGCCAGGATGTGCGCGAGCGCCGTGATCGGGTTGGGCGCGGAGCCGCCGTACATGCCGGAGTGCAGGTCGCGCGACGGCCCGCGCACGGTGAGCTGCGTGTAGGCCAGGCCGCGCAGGCGGGTGGTGATCGCGGGCGTGTCGATGTCCCACATGCCCGTGTCGGAGATCACCGCGACGTCGGCCGCGAGCGCGTCGCGGTGCCCGACGAGGAACGCCTCCAGGTTCGGGCTGCCGACCTCCTCCTCGCCCTCCAGGAGCACGGTGACGCGCACGGGCGGGCCGCCGGCCTCCTCGTGCCAGGCGCGCAGGGCCTCGAGCCACATCAGGCTCTGCCCCTTGTCGTCCACGGCGCCGCGCGCGACCACGCGCCTGCCGTGCGGCCCGTCGACCACGGCCGGCTCGAACGGCGGACTGGTCCAGGGCGCCAGCGGCTCGGCGGGCTGCACGTCGTAGTGCCCGTAGAACAGCAGGTGCGGGCCGTGGCCTGGCCCCTCGTGGCGGGCGAGCAAGATCGGCTGCCCCGCGGTCTGGTGCACCTCCGCCGCGAAGCCGATCGCCGCGAGCTGGCCGCGCGCCCACTCCGCGGCGCGCGCGCAGTCGCCGTCGTGGTCGCCCTGCGCGCTGACGCTGGGGATGCGCAGGAACTCGACGAGCCGCGCGGTCGCCGGCTCCATCGCGGCGTCGAGGCGCGCGAGCACGCGGTCGAGCACGGCGTCCCCGGCCGCAGCGTCGAGCGGGGCGGGATGGTTCTGGTCGGGGGTCATGCCCTGGCTCCGATCGTGGCGACGGGCTGCGCGGCGGCCGGGGCGAGCGCCGGCGACAGGGCAGGGGCGGCGTAGGTGCGCAGGAACATGGCGACCGAGCTGGCGACCACGCGCTCGACCTCGGCGTCGCTGGGCGTGGTGACGAGCTGCAGGCGGCACAGCATGCCGATCCGCGTCTGGCACAGCGCGAAGAACTGGTCGGCGGCGAAGCGCGCGTCGTCGACCGCGAGGCGCCCGGCCAGCGTCTGGCGCGTCAGCCAGTCCGCCATGTGCCCGGTCGCGCGCGCCGGGCCCGCGTCGTAGAACATGCGGGCCAGGTCGGGGAACTTGGCGGCCTCCGACATGGTGACGCGGAAGATGGTCAGGCCGGTGGGCGAGACGATCATGCGCACCATGCGCTCGCCGATGCGGTGCAGGGCCGCCTCCGGGTCGACATCGTCGTCCGCGCCGTCGAACAGGGCGGCGATCTTGCGGGAGCACTCCTCGTTGACGAAGGCGGCGAACAGGTCGGCCTTGCCGGCGAAGTAGTTGTAGAGGGTCCCCTTCGAGACGCCCGCCTCGGCCGCGATGCGCGACATGCTGGCGCCCTCGTAGCCTTCCTGGGCGAACACGGTGCCCGCGCCGCGCAGGATCTGCCGCTCCTTCTCGGGGGACAGGGCCTCGGTGCCGGACATCGCGGTGTTCCTCCTGCCTCGGGCCCGGCATGACCCGGGGCGGGCGGATTGACGATCGGGTCGAACACGGTAGGTTGTCAACGCTGACCGAACCGATCGGTCACCGCCTCCGTCAGGGGCGGCGGAACGATGGAGAACGGCTTCGTGACGCTGCGGACACCAGCTACGCCGCGCCCGGCGCCCGCGCGCGCCCCGGCGAGCCTGCCGGACGCACCGGCGGCGGGCACCCGGCACAGCGCGCGCAACAGCCGGGCGCGGCGTCCGCGCACGGCGGCGGCGGCCCTGCCGGGCGCGCTTCTGGCGCTGCTGTGCGGCTGCACCGTCGGGCCGAACTTCCGGCAGCCGAGCGTGTGGTCGCCGACGTCCTGGTTCGCCGCCCGCCCGGTCGCGCCGGCTTCCTACGAGGCGAGCCTGCCGGTCGCGCAGCCGATCGACCCCGCCTGGTGGAAGCTGCTCGGCGACGAGAAGCTCACGGCGCTGGAGGAGCGGGTCGCCGCGCAGAACTTCGACGTGCGCATCGCCACGGTGCGCCTCGCCGAGAGCCGGGCGCAGCTGCGCATCAACTCGTCCCAGCGCTTCCCGCAGCTCAACGGCACCGCGTCCTACACGCGCGACCAGCTCAACGAGAAGCTCGTGCAGCGCGCGCTCAACGGCGCCACCAAGCCGCTGCCGCCCAACGCCACCGGCAGCGAGATCCGCGACACGCTCTCCGCCGTGCCGGTGCCGCCGATCGACCTGTGGCGCGACGGCATCGACGCCAACTACGAGGTCGACCTCTGGGGCCGCGTGCGGCGCACGGTGGAGGCCGCGAAGGCTAGCCTCGACGCCTCTGCCGACATGCGGCGCAACACCCTACTGTCCGCGCTGGCCGAGGTGGCGCGCGACTACGTGCAGCTGCGCGGCGACCAGGAGCTGCTGCGCATCCAGCGCGCCAACCTGGTCACGGCGCAGCAGAGCCTGACGCTCACCCGGCAGCGCTCCGCCGGCGGGCTCGGCACCGACCTCGACGTGGCGCAGGCCGCCTCGCAGGTGGAGACCACCCGCTCGCAGCTCCCGCAGCTCGAGCAGCAGGAGCAGCAGACCATCAACGCGCTCAGCCTGCTGCTGGGCGAGGGGCCGGGCGCGCTCCGCGCCGAGCTCGAGGCTCCGGGCGCCGTGCCGCCGGTGCCGCCGCGCGTGCCGATCGGCGTGCCCTCGGAGCTGGCGCGTCGCCGCCCCGACGTCCGCATGGCCGAGGCGCAGCTGCACGCGGCGACCGCGCAGGTCGGCGTCGCGGTGGCCTCGTTCTACCCGACGGTGACGCTGTCGGCGAACGTGACCTTCACCGCGCTGCAGTTCCGCGACCTCGGGTTCTGGAACGACCACGGCTACACCTTCGGGCCCAACATCACCCTGCCGATCTTCCAGGGCGGGCGCCTGCGCGGCCAGCTCGAGCTCAACACCGCCCAGCAGCGCGAGGCCGCGCTCACCTACCAGCAGACCGTGCTCGGCGCCTGGCACGACGTCGACAACGCGCTGATCGCCTACGGCGCGGAGCAGGCCCGGCGCGACGCGCTGGCCCGCTCCGTGGAGCAGAACCAGCGCGCCCTGGCGCTGGCCCGCGACCGCTACACGGAGGGCCTGTCGGACTTCCTCAACGTGCTGACGCAGGAGCGCTCCGTGCTCGCCGCCCAGCAGCAGCTCGCCGACAGCACCGTCAGCGTCACGCAGAACCTGGTACAGCTCTACAAGGCCCTCGGCGGCGGCTGGGAGCCCAGCTTCCCCGCCCCGCAGGCCACCGCGGCGGCCGCGGCCACCAGCCCGGGCTGAGGCCGCCGGCCCGGGAGGCTACGCGGGCGGCTGGTCGCGGGTCCGCGCCTCGAGCTGGCGCAGCAGGTCCGTCATCGAGGCCACGAAGGCCGGCAGCACGCCCAGCGGCACCAGCAGCTGCCCCGAGGGCTGCGCCGTGCCGTCCGCGCCCATGGCGCCGAGCTGCAGGCGCGCCACGCCGTTCTGCACGTTCGCGCCGCGGAGCATGTCCGCGAAGACAATCTCGTTCATCCCGTAAGCCCCGCCCCATGGAT
>JBPBQS010000121.1:0-4333 GCA_050920955.1 Janthinobacterium lividum
GCAGCGCCGCCAACGGCAACGGCGCCAGCGTCGAGGCTGGCCGCTACGTCGCCAAGGGCGTCTACGTCGGCGCCAAGCAGGGCACCAGCGGCGGCACCCAGGCCCAGGTCCAGATCGACCTCACCCGCCGCCTCAAGCTCCAGACCACCATCGGCACCGGCGGCGGCACGCCGGCCACCGGCATCACCCCCGACAACGACCCTGGCAGCAGCGTCGGCCTCAAGTACCAGTTCGAGTACTGAAGGAAGCAAGGTTGGGGCCCTGCCTCAAACTCCGCCAGGGCGAGCCGCCCTGGACCGGCCTCCGTCTTCGCCCTTGCGGCCCGCCCCGCCTTCGGTTCTCCTCCGCCCGCACGAGAGAGGCTGGACCGATGAAGGCATGCGCGGCGGCTCTGTTGGCGCTGGCGATCGCAGCGCCCCCCTCTGGGGCCGCGGAGCTGCGCAGCTGCCTCGCGACCGTGGGCTTCCAGCGCTCCTCCACGCTCGCGGTGCAGTGCGCCGCGGTGATCCACTCCGGCACCATCTGCCGCCTGGAGCAGCCCTGCGACCAGCTCGTCCTCGGCATCCGCCAGGGCTGCGCGGCGCTGGCCAGCAACGACCCCCTGAACCTCCCCCCCTTCTGCGGCGACGCCCTCCCAGCGCGCTAGCCCCCACGCCCACGCGAACACGCCTGCGTCAGCAGCCCCCGGCGTGTTGCGCAGTGCAACACCGCCCTTCCCTGCGCACGGCCGATCCGCTAAAGCTTCACCGTCGCTGACCGATCGGTCAGATGCCGAAGGGCGCCCCGAGCGGGACTGCCGCCGCGGCCAGGGGGAGCATGCGCGATGGACAGGCACCAGGCCGACGACGCCCGCGAGCACGACGAACACCAGTCCCGCCCCGCCGAGGAGCAGGGCGACCCCTTGCCCCGTGCCGACGCCGACCGTCCCGCCCGCACCTCCCCCGACAAGGGCGACGACAAGAACTCCGGCAACGACAAGGACGGCAACGACAAGGACGGCGACGACAAGGACGGCGACGACAAGGACGGCGGCGACAAGAAGTCCGGCGACGGCGACGCCAAGAAGGACGACGACGAGGACCCCGCGCAGGCGAAGCGACGCAAGAAGGCCCGCCCGTTCGTGCGCGCCGGCATCGTCGTGGTGCTCCTGGTCCTGATCGCCGGCGGTTTCTACTACTGGTGGTCGAACAAGGACCTGGAGGACACCGACGACGCCTACACCGACGGCCGCGCGGTCACCATCGCACCGCACGTCGCGGGCTACGTCACGAAGCTCGCCGTCAACGACAACGAGTTCGTCCACCAGGGCCAGGTGCTGATCGAGATCGACCAGCGCGACTACCTCGCTGCCCGCGACCGCGCGAGCGCGCAGCTCGCCACCGCCGAGGCGCAGGTGCAGTCCCAGCAGCAGGCCACTGAGGTCGCCAAGGTCAACTTCCCCGCCCGCCTGCAGCAGGCCCGCGCCAACCTCGACGCCGCCAAGGCCACCCAGTTCAAGGCCCAGACCGACTTCAACCGCCAGCACCGCATCGACCGCGCCGCCACCACCCAGGCCGACGTGGACGCCAGCACCGCCGCCCTCGGCCAGGCCAACGCCCAGGTCGAGCAGGCCCAGGCCGCCGTGCTCCAGGCCACCCCCGTGCAGGCCAACATCGCCGAGCAGACCGCGACCGTGACGCAGCGCCAGTCCTCCGTCGCCGAGGCCAAGGCCGCGCTCGCCACCGCCGAGCTGAACCTGTCCTGGACCCGCGTCACGGCGCCCCAGGACGGCTGGGTCACGCACCGCAACGTCAACCAGGGCGACTACGTCCAGCAGGCGCAGCAGATCCTCTCCGTGGTCTCCCCCGAGGTCTGGATCACCGCCAACTTCAAGGAAACCCAGCTCGCCCGCATGCGCACCGGCCAGCACGTCGACATCGGCGTCGACGCCTACCCCTCGCTCAAGCTGCACGGCCACGTCGACGGCATCCAGTCCGGCTCCGGCTCGCGCTTCACCGCCTTCCCCCCCGAGAACGCCACCGGCAACTACGTCAAGATCGTCCAGCGCGTGCCCGTCAAGATCGTGATCGACAGCGGCCTGGACCCCACCCTGCCGCTGCCCCTCGGCCTCTCCGTCTCCCCCACGGTGGCGCTGAAGTGAGCGGGAGCGCCGACCAGGGCTGGAAGCCGAAGTCCAACCCCTGGCTGATCGCCGTCGTCGTCACCCTGGCCGCCTTCATGGAGGTGCTCGACACCACCATCGTCAACGTCTCGCTGCCCCACATCGCGGGCAGCCTCTCCTCGTCCTACGACGACGCCACCTGGGCCCTGACCTCCTACCTGGTCGCCAACGGCATCGTGCTGACCATCTCCGGCTGGCTGTCGAACACGTTCGGCCGCAAGCGCTACTTCATCACCTGCATCCTCATGTTCACCCTGTTCTCGTTCCTGTGCGGCATCGCCACCAACCTCGGCGAGCTGGTCGTCTTCCGCCTGATGCAGGGCTTCTTCGGCGGCGGCCTGCAGCCCAGCCAGCAGTCCATCATCCTCGACACCTTCCCCCCCGCCCAGCGCGGCAAGGCGTTCGGCCTCACCGCGATCGCCACCATCGTTGCCCCCGTGATCGGACCGACGCTCGGCGGCTGGCTCACCGACACCTACTCCTGGCGCTGGGTGTTCTTCATCAACATCCCCGTGGGCCTGGCCACCGCCGCCGCCGTGCTCGCCGTGCTCGAGGACCCGCCCTGGGCCGGCAAGAAGAAGCGCAAGATCGACATGATCGGCCTCTCGCTGATCACCATCGGCCTGGGCAGCATGCAGGTCATGCTCGACCGCGGCGAGGACGACGACTGGTTCGGCTCCCCCTTCATCCGCGTCCTCGCCCTCCTGGCCGTGCTCGGCATCCTCGGCGCCATCGGCTGGCTGCTGGTCGCCAGGACGCCGGTGGTCAACATCTACGTGTTCGGCGACCGCAACTTCGCGATCGGCGCCGCCATGATCGGCGCCGTCGGCCTGCTGCTCTACTCCAGCGCCGTCCTGATCCCCCAGCTCGCCCAGCAGGTCCTCGGCTACACCGCGACCCTCGCCGGCCTGGTCCTGACCCCGGGAGGGCTCGTGATCATCGTCCTGATCCCCTTCGTCGGCATGCTGATGAGCCGCGTCGCCGTGCGCTACGTCATCGCCTTCGGCTTCACCCTGATGGGCTGCGCGATGGTCTACTCCAGCCACCTCGTGCCCTACATCGACTTCGTCACGCTGGTGAAGATGCGCGCCTTCCAGACGGCCGCCCTCGCCTTCCTGTTCGTCCCCATCAGCACCGTCGCCTACGCCACGCTGCCGCGCTCGATGAACAACGACGCCGCCGCCCTGTTCTCCATGTCGCGCAACGTCTGCGGCTCGATCGGCATCTCCATCGCGACCTCGCTGGTCACCCAGCGCACCCAGATCGAGATGGCGCACATGTCGCGCAACATGACCCCGCTTAACCAGGGCTTCGTCATGGCGCGCCAGCAGTACGAGGCCGGCCTGCTATCGATGGGCCGCCTCGCCTCCTCGCTGGAGAGCACCGCCACCGGCCGCATCTACCAGACCTACCGCACGCAGTCCTCCGTCCTGGCCTACGCGGACATCTTCACCTACTGCGCGATCGGGGCGTTCTGCGTGGTGCCCCTGGCCTTCCTGCTCTCCAAGGCCAAGAAGGGCGGAGGCGAAGCCCCCCCCGCGCATTGAAGAAAGCAAGCATGAGGCTCCGCCTCAAACTCCGCCAAGGGAAGCCCCTTGGATGGCTTCCCTAAGTGAGGCCAGTCCAGGGCGGCTCGCCCTGGCGGGTTTGGGCGGAGCCCATGCTTACTTCGCCGCGAACCCCGCGAACGACTCCGCCAGGACCTCGTAGATTTCCCGCCGGAACGCCACGGCCAGCCCCGGCAGCTCCTCCAGCCGCGCCCAGCGCCAGGCGTCAAACTCCGGGTGCGGGTCGAGGTCCAGCCGTATGTCGGCGTCCTTCCCCGTGAACCGCAGCGCGAACCACCGCTGCCGCTGCCCCCGGAACTTCCCCCCCAGCGCCCGCCCGAGCAGCTCCGGCGGCAGGTCGTAGCTGAGCCACTCCGGATGCTCGCCGATGATCTCGGCGCGCCCGGTGCCGATCTCCTCGGCCAGCTCGCGCAGCACCGCGCCGCGCGGATCCTCGCCCGCGTCGATCCCGCCCTGCGGCAGCTGCCAGCCGCCCGGTGCGCCCTCCGCGTTGGGCAGGTCCGCGCGCCGCGCGACGAACACCAGCCCCTCGCGGTTGAACAGCGCGGCGCCCACGTTGGGACGGTAGGGAAGATCGCTCACGGAGCCCTCCTGCTCGACGACT
>JBPBQS010000193.1:0-4326 GCA_050920955.1 Janthinobacterium lividum
TGGCCTCCAGGCGGCTGAAGGCGACGAACACGCCGAGCATGAACACCTCGACCATCGCCCAGGGGCGCACGCTGTCGAGCCAGGCGAAGGCGCGCGGCAGGCTGGCCGGCGGGTTGGCGGTGCGCAGGCCCACGAGGACGTAGGCCATGAGCGCAAGCTTGATCGCGGGCATCACGATCGCGCACATCACGACGAGCAGGCCGAGCTCCGGCAGGCCGTGGCGGCTCAGCTCCACCGGGCCGGTGAGCATGGTCGAGGGGTAGAAGCGGCCGATCGCGCGCAGGCCGAGGAACGGCAGCGTGGCCGCGAGCGCCAGCATCAGGGCGGCGGCCAGGGTGAATGCCAGGCTGTAGGTCAGCGGGTTCTTGCGGCCGCGGCGCAGGGGGGCGTCGCAGCGCAGGCAGTGCGCCGCCTGCTTGGGTCCGACGGGCGGCACCTGCTGGAACAGTCCGCAGGCGAGGCACTCGCGCAGGTGGCCTTCGTGGGCCTCGGGGCTGGTCTGGACGTTCGGCATTGCACCGCACAACGTGGCAGCGCAAGGGTTGTTGCGCCAGGGGTTCGCGCCAGGGTGGCGTCCGGGCGCGCGGGTGCGGCCATCGCGACGCGGCGTTCGTGTTGCCTCGCCCGGGAGGGCCGGGTATAGCGAGGGTCCCGGCCGCCGACGTAGCTCAGGGGTAGAGCAACTGATTCGTAATCAGTAGGTCCTCGGTTCAATTCCGAGCGTCGGCACCGGGTTTCCAAATCTCCAGGCGGCAGCGGACGTGGAACGTGTCCGCGTGGTGTCGGGACGAGCCGCGGCATCATATCGTCTCCCCGGTCAGGTCCTGTGACACCGCGGCCAGGATTCGGCCGTTCGCGTAGGCCGTGTGTCGCCTCGAGTGACAGGACGGCCGGCCGATGGAGGGCTCCCCGGGGCCCGGTCGGGTCACGGCAGGTCGTATGACGAGGCGCTGGAGAGGCCGGGAACCGCCGAGCAGACGTCGAAGTCCCTGACGGTCTTGCCCGGGGAGTTCTGGACCAGGGCGTTGCAGATGAGGCCGTGCAGCGACAGAAGGCGCGTCTCCTCGCCGCTGTTCCGCAGCTCCTCGCGCACGCTCGGCAGGGTCACCCACGCGGCGACAAACAGGACGCCGGCAAGGACGCAGCCGGCGCGAAGAGCGGGGGAGGGATCCTCGGCAGGGCGACTGCGGCGAGGAAGACGACGGGAACGATCGGACAAGGGGAGGCACCATCCGGGGAGGGTCGAAAAGGGAACGCCGCCCGGCGAACCGGACGGCGGCAGGACACCACAGACCGGTTACCATTCGGTGTAGCCGCAGGCCCGGAGAGGCAGGAGAGTGCGGAGAACCCCGCCTCTCCGGCAGCGGCCCGGGCACCGGGGTCCCTGCCCCGCGGAGTGGCGTCACGCCGGGGCGGTCGACCAAGTGTTCCCGTTGGCGCAGGGTCGGAACTGGACAGAAGGGTCCGTGTCCCGGCCGTCGGGACCACCCCGCCGGGCAGTCACGACACGGTGACTGTCAGTTAACCATCCCTTCAAGGCACGCGGCCAAAGTCCTGATCACGGCAGCAGAGAGCTTTCCATGAGCATCGCGGGCTTCGTCACTGACGGCGTGTTCCTCGGCATGATCCTGGCCGTTGCGAGTATCCGTCGGGCGCCGAGGCCACGGTAGCGACACGAGGCGGGTAGCTGCTGCCTCTCTTGACCTGGCCGGCGCAAAAATCGCCAGTCGAGGTGCAAGGCATCGACGGTTCGGAGTTGATCATGCACGCGAGCCTCAACAGCAATTTCGGCCTGCCCTTCAGCCTTGTCGCGGCGCCGTCCGGGCCCGCGACCGGGACCCTGTCCGCCGCCATGCCGGGTGCGAGCACGATCAGGACGCGGGGCAGGGATGGGTCGATCACCACCGTCGTGGTCGCGGGCCTGGGCGACATCGTGGCCTTCACGACCACCAGACCCGACCACCGGCTGAGCTTCGAGGCCTGACCACTCGCCGGGGTGCGTCCCCGGCCCCGTGGGCCGGACAGCGTCGCGCAGCCCGCCTTCTCGCTCCGGCACGCCCTTGCGGAACCGCAGCCGGATCCTGTCAGCGTCGGCCGAGTGGTTCGCCTTGCGCGTCGCGGCGTCGGTCCACCCGGCCGGGTGGACTTCCAGCGCCATCGGCTCGAGTCGTCGGTGACGGCCCCGGAGGATCAGGCGTCGTGCGCGGCCTCGGGTCCGGCCGGGACGAACGGATTACGGCGGATCCACTCGTTGCAGGTCAGGCCGGGTTCGCCGGCCCGCGCCTCGGCGTAGGAGGCGGCGACGGCGTACTCGTGGTCGAGGAAGGCCGCGTGGTAGGCGATCTGCGACGGACGCATCGCCTCGGGGACCTGCACGGCGATGGACGCGGCGCGCGCGTGCTCGATGCGGATGAACCGCGACGGGTGTTCGCCCGGCAGGGGGGCGGCCGGCGTCCCGTCGAGGCTCTCGTGCCACGCGTCGAGCATGCCGCGGACGCCGCTCTGGCGGGGCGCTCCCTGCGCGGTGGCGGTTTCGGCTGCGGGCGGCGTGGCGGGCACGGCGCCATCGGGCGTGGCGGGGTCGTGCGGTCGGGCCATGGTCCGGCCCGGCACGCGGAAGCTCAGGCGGCGCGGCCGCTCGTCGGCACCCTTCGCGGACCAGTCCTGCCCGCCTGCCCCGCCGCGGAGGCGTGGCACGGCACGGATCACCGGCTCGGCGCGGAACGTCTCATTATGCGGCACCGTCGGCCTCCATTTTCATGTGGAGAGATTTGGCCACATATGGCGACGGAAATTAAAACCATTTCCGTATGCGGGACGGCGCCGTGGCGGGAATTCCGACGCGGCCGAGGCCGGGCGCGACGATGCGGGACACCGCGCATCGGCGCCGTCGCCGCGGTGCCGGAGACACCGGGGTTCTCGTGTCGCGGCGCCGGCCTCGTCCCTTCCGGCCGGCCGCGTGCCGTCACTCCGCGGCGGCGTGCCGGGCCTCGCGCTCGGCGACCAGGCGGCGGGTGATCGGCAGCAGTTCGCGGCCGTAGTCCACGGCGTCCTCCAGCGGGTCGAAGCCGCGGATCAGGAAGGTGTCCACGCCGAGGTCGTGGTACTCGAGCAGGGCCTCGGCGACCTGCCGCGGCGTGCCGACCAGGGCGGTGGTGTTGCCGCGTGCGCCGGTCGCGCGGGCGATCGCGGTGTAGAGCCGGCCTTCCGGGCGGTCGCCCTGGGCGGCGGCGGCGAGCAGGCGCTGTGAGCCAGCGTTAGCGGGAACACCCGCGGCCGGGCCGAGCGCCGCCTCGCCGCGCACCGCCTGGATGCGCGCCAGGATCGACTCCGCCTTGGCCCAGGCGGCGTCCTCGGTGGCGGCCAGGATCGGGCGGAACGACAGGGAGAAGCGGATCGTGCGGCCGTGCTGCGCCGCCTCCGCCCGTACGCGCGCGGTGATCTCGGCGACCTGGGCGCGGGTTTCGCCCCACAGCGCGTAGACGTCGGCGTGGCGGCCGGCGACGCGCAGGGCCGCCTCGGAGGCGCCGCCGAAGTAGATCGGGATGTGCGGGCGCCGCACCGTGCGCGGCTCGGGCGAGGCGCCACGGATGCGGTAGTACGCGCCCTCGTGGTCGACGGGGGCGTCGGCGGTCCACAGGCGGCGCAGGATCGAGACGTACTCGTCGGTGCGGTCGTAGCGCGCGTCCTTGGGCAGCCAGTCGCCGTCGCGTGCCTGGTCCGCGTCGTCGCCACCCGAGATGACGTGGATCGCGGCGCGGCCGCTCGTGAGCTGGTCGAGGGTGGCGAAGGCGCGCGCGGCGTTGGTCGGCGACAGGAAGCCGGGGCGGTGGGCGACCAGGAAGCCGAGGCGCTCGGTGTGCGCGCCGGCGTGGGCGGCGATCTGCAGACCGTCCGGGCCGTTGCTGTACCAGCCGATCAGGATGCGGTCGAAGCCGGCTTCCTCGTGCGCCCGGGCGGAGGCGCGCAGGTAGCCGAGGTCGATGGCGGGGCCCTGGGCCGGGTGGATCTCGGACTGCTGGCGCGGCTGGATCATGCCGATGAACTCGACGCCCATTGCGGTTCTCCCTGTGGTGGCGGGCGGCAGCGGGCCGCGGCGGCAGGATAGGACGCTTTTCCACAAAGAGAAATCGTAGGATTGAGAATGGCACGTTCCGGGTTGTATGATGGTGTGGATGGGCCGCTCGGCGGGCTCCACTAGGGAAGGGCGGCATTCGTGGCAACAGGACGCGGTTCCACAGGCTCCGCAGGGGGCGGCCGGGTTGGCCGGCGGGCGGTGCTGCTCGCGGCGCCGGGTCTCGTGATCGCAGGGCGCAGCAGGGCGGC
>JBPBQS010000261.1:0-4317 GCA_050920955.1 Janthinobacterium lividum
CCCGGCTGACGGTGTAGTCCGCGACGTCGAGCATCCGTTCCCGGACCTCCCCGTCCGGGAACGCCGACAGCGACGCCCGCGCGGCCTGGGCGAACTCCCCTGCCCGGCTGAGCGTGGTGGCGATGGCCCCGCTGTCCGCGACCAGGCGCATGGCGTGGTCGAGGTCGGCGTCGGTCTGCTCGCTTTCGCCGACGGTGCGTCGCCAGAACGCGCGGTCCTCCTCGCCGCCGGCCGCGAAGGCGGCGAGCACGGGCAGGGTGATCTTGCCCTCGCGGAAGTCGTCGCCGACGGTCTTGCCCAGCTCCGCCTCGTCCGCCGCGTAGTCGAGCGCGTCGTCGACGAGCTGGAACGCGATGCCCAGGTTCATGCCGTAGTCGAACAGCGCCTGCTCCTCCGCCGCCGGGCGCGCGGCGACCACGGCGCCGACCTGGCAGGCGGCGGCGAACAGCGCCGCGGTCTTGCCGCGCACGACGTCGAGGTAGCGCGCCTCGGGCGTGGACAGGTCGTTCTGCGTGGTGAGCTGGAGCACCTCGCCCTCGGCGATGGTCGCGGCCGCCTGCGACAGGATGCCGAGCACGCGCAGCGAGCCGTCCTCGACCATGAGCTGGAAGGAGCGCGCGAACAGGAAGTCGCCGACCAGCACCGACGCCTTGTTGCCGAACACCGCGTTGGCGCTGGCGAGACCCCGGCGCAGGAAGCTCTCGTCGACCACGTCGTCGTGCAGGAGCGTCGCGGTGTGGATGAACTCGACGCAGGCCGCGAGCCGCACCTGGCGGTCGCCCTCGTAGCCGCACAGCCGCGCCGAGGCGAGCGTGAGCAGCGGCCGCAGCCGCTTGCCGCCGGCGGCGACGATGTGGGCCGCGAGCTGCGGGATCAGGGCGACGGGGCTGTCCATGCGCGCGACGATCGCGCGGTTGCAGGCGGCGATGTCGTCGTGGAACAGTGCCGCGAGCCGGGACAGCGCGTCGGGCCCGTCGCCGGTCCCCATGCCGGCCGGGCCCGTCTCGTCCGGCTGTCTCGCCGTGGCACCCAAACGCGTCTCCCGGGTTTGATCGACCGCGCGACGCGCGCACCATGGCGCGACCCGGCGTGAGCGGCGCCACGGCGCGTCCGCCGCCGGGCGCCTTCCTTGCACCACCCCGTCCCGAGGCACAAGCATGCGCGTCATCGCCACGACCAACGACCCGGTGCGCCTCAGCTTCCTGCGCGTGCTGCTGGCCGACGCCGGGATCGAGGCGCTCCTGCTCGACGCCCACACCAGCGCGGTGGAGGGCAGCATCGGCGCCATCCCGCGCCGCCTCGTGGTCGGCGACGACGACGAGTCCCGCGCCCGGCGCGTCCTGCGCGAGGCCGGCGAGGCCTGACCCCGTGGAACCCGCCGCCGCGCCCGGCCCGGAGGAATCCGCCGGCACGCTGCTGGCCGGCCGCGTGTCCTACCGCCAGATGCTGCGCGGCCACCGCAGCGGCCTGGAGCCGGTGCTGATGGCCGCCTGCGTGCCCGCGCGCCCCGGCCAGCGCGTTCTGGAGGGCGGCACGGGCGCCGGCGCCGGCCTGCTGTGCCTGTGCGCGCGGGTGCCGTTCCTCTCCGGCGTGGGGGTCGAGCTGGACCCGGCGCTCGCGTCCCTCGCCCGCCGCAACCTCGCCGCCAACGGCGCCGCCGGCATCGAGGTGCTCGCCGCCGACCTGACGGACACCGACCTCGCGTCCGCCGGCCGCTTCCACCACGCCTTCGCCAACCCGCCGTGGCACGCCGGCACCGCCTCGCCCGACGCCGCCCGCGACGTGGCGCGCAGGGCGGCGCCCGGCCTCCTCGCCCTCTGGGTGGCGGCGCTGTGCCGGAGCCTGCGCCACCGCGGCACCCTGACCCTGGCGCTGCCCGCCGCCGCCCTGGCCGAGGCCGCCTGGGCGCTGCGCGAGTCCGGCTGCGGCGCCACGCGCGTGGTGCCGCTGTGGCCGCGCCAGGGCGTCGCCGCCCGCCTGGTCCTGGTCCAGGGCGCGCTCGGCAGCCGCGCCGGCAGCACGCTGCACCCCGGCCTCGTGCTGCACGAGCCCGACGGCCGCTTCACGCCGGCGGCGGAGGCGGTGCTTCGCGGCGGCGCGGCGCTCGACGCCGCGGGCTGACTCCCGCAGTCCCGCGGTGGGACGGCCGGAGACCCCCTCCCGGGCTCAGCGCTCCGGGTGGCGCAGGTGCCAGAGCCGCTCGAACGCGGCGACCAGGCTCTCCATGTTGCGGCGGCGGTTGCCCTCGTTCGCGGTCGGGCGCCGCCCCATCATCTTCTCCAGGATCACGAGAAGCTGCTCGGCCACGTCGAGCTCGCCCGTGTCGCAGGCCTGGTGGAACGCCACGAGGATCTTGTCCGACAGACGCCGCGTGTGGCGCGGGGTCGTCGGAAGAACGACCTCGCGGCCGGCCTCATCAACCTCCGGCTCGTCCGTCATTCTTTCCGTAAACACAGCCGATGCATCCTTCGCCATGAGTGCGTTGCCGTCCGATCAGCATCACCCTGTACTCACCGGAGACCAGGGCGCACCAACATTGGTTATTATTCACGTTTTTGGGAAGAATGCCAGGGCTCAAGAACACTCCGGTATGTGAAAGCTTGCCGGATCGTTGCGCTATCGACACGCTGCCCGGCCACGCCAGGCCCCGCCCCCGCCGGCCGTCGGCCGTGACCGGACGCGCCTGCCGCCGGGCCCCGCGCCGCGCCCGCGCGCTTCTGCGATTGAGTGCCGGCAGGACATTGATTATCACGACGCAATGGCAGTCCCCGCCCAGGATGAGCGAGCCGACCTCCAGGCCGGCCTGCTGCGTGCCCTCCCCCCGGTGCAGCGCCTGCTCGAGAGCGACGCCGCCGCCGCCCTGGTCGCCTCGACCTCGCGCCAGGCCGTCACCGACGCCCTGCGCCAGGTGCTCGACCGCTCCCGCGCCGCCATCCGCGACGGCGCCCTCCCGCCCTCGCCCGACGCGATCCTGCTCGCCGCCGCCCGACAGCTCCGGCGCGAGGCGCAGCCCTCGCTCCGCCGCACCATCAACGCCACCGGCATCCTGCTCCACACCAACCTCGGCCGCGCGCCGCTGGCCGAGCAGGCCGTGGACGCCGTCGCCGACGCCGCGCGCGCCTACTGCAACCTCGAGTTCGACCTGGAGCAGGGCCGCCGCGGCGAGCGCGCCGCCGGCCTCGCGGACCTCCTGCGCACGGTGAGCGGCGCCGAGGCCGGCCTGTGCGTCAACAACTGCGCCGCCGCCGTCCTCCTCGCCCTCTCCGCCCTCGCCGGCGCCCCCGGCCCGGACGGCGCCCCCGGCGAGGTGATCGTCTCGCGCGGCGAGCTGGTCGAGATCGGCGGCGGCTTCCGCATCCCCGACGTGATCCAGCAGGGCGGCGCCCGCCTGGTCGAGGTCGGCACCACCAACCGCACCCGCCTCTCCGACTACGCGAACGCCATCGGCCCCAACACGCGGATGCTCCTGCGCGTGCACCAGAGCAACTACCGCATCGTCGGCTTCACCGGCGCCCCCGCCCCCGCCGAGATCGCCGCCCTCGCCCACGAGCACGGCCTGCTGATGATGGACGACCTCGGCAGCGGCTCGCTGCACGACCTGCGCCCCTACCGCTGCCCCGCCGAGCCCACCGTGCGCGAGGCCGTCGCCGCCGGCGCCGACGTGGTCGCCTTCTCCGGCGACAAGCTGCTCGGCGGCCCGCAGTCCGGCCTCCTCGTCGGGCGCGAGGCCTCCATCGCCCGCATGCGCCGCCACCCCCTGCTGCGCGCCGTCCGCGCCGACAAGATGTGCCTCGCCGCCCTGGAGGCCACGCTGCGCCTGCACGTCCAGGCCCCGCTCGAGCTGCCGGTCATGCGCATGCTCGCCCAGACCGAGGACGCCCTCCAGGCCCGCGCCGAGCGCCTCTGCGCCCTGCTGCCCGACTCCGTGCTCTGGCGCGTCGAGCCCACCGAGGCCCAGGTCGGCGGCGGCTCCCTCCCCGGCGCACGCCTCGCCAGCCGCGCCGTCGGCCTCGCCTGCGAGGCCATGGGCGCCGACGCCCTCGCCCTCGCCCTGAGGCGCAACCACCCCGCCGTCGTCGGCCGCATCGCCGCCGACCTCGTGCTGCTCGACATGATCGCGGTCGCCGACGACGAGCTGGAAGAGGTCGCGGACGCCGTGGCGCAGGCGTGCGGGGCCGCGTGAAGAAAGCAAGCATGGGCTCTGCCCAAACCCGCAAAGGGCCCGAGGCCCTTTGATCCCTTTACTTAAGAATAGCCATCCGAGGGGCTTCCCTTGGCGGAGTCCAGAGGCAGAGCCTCTGGCCTTGCTTGCTTTCT
>JBPBQS010000122.1:0-4240 GCA_050920955.1 Janthinobacterium lividum
TCGCGCCAGGTCGAGCAGGAGAACCGCCTGCGCCAGACGGAGTCGTGGTTCGCTGCCCTGCTCTCGGGCGTGCGCGACTTCGCGCTGTTCTCCCTCGATGCGCAGGGCCGGATCGACAGCTGGAGCGTCTCCGCGCGGCGCCAGACCGGCTTCAGCGAGACCGAGGCCGCCGCGTGCACCATGCACCGGTTCTACCATCCCGAGGAGAACCGCCAGGGCCGGGCGGCCGAACAGGTCGACTGCGCACGCCGCGAGGGCTGGCACCTCGACGAGGGCTGGTGCGTCCGCAAGGACGGCAGCCGCTTCTGGTGCCAGATCCTCGTCGCCGCCGTCGAGGACGTGGCCGGCGTCGTGAGCGGCTTCACGGTCGTGCTGCGCGACACCACCGAGCGGCGCCTGAGCAGCGAGGAGCTGCGCCGGCTGCTCACCACCGACTACCTGACCGGCGCCATCAATCGCTCCCATTTCAACGAGATGGCCGAACGCGAGATGCAGCGCTACCAGCGCTACGGCGGGGCATTGTCCGTCATCATGCTCGACATCGACCACTTCAAGCGGATCAACGACAGTTTCGGCCATGCGGCCGGCGACCACCTGCTGCGTTCCCTGGTCGAGAGCTGCCGGGCCGAGCTGCGCGCCAACGACGTCCTCGCCCGCCTCGGCGGCGAGGAATTCGTCGTCCTGCTGCCGGGCATCGGCCTGGATGGCGCCGCGGAAACGGCCGAGCGGCTGCGCGCCAGGGTCGCGCGCGACCTCGCCTTCCTGGACGGGGCGCTGGTCGACGTCACGGTCAGTCTGGGCTGCGCGACCATGACCGGGGACGGATGCGCGCTGGACAGCACGCTCGAGGTCGCGGACCAGGCGCTCTACCGGGCCAAGCAGTTCGGCCGCAATCGCGTCGAGGTCGGCGGCTCCGGCTCCGCGATCGTGGACGCCGCCGCCGCTGCCCCTTCGCGACAGCTGGCGAGCATGCCTTGACGCCGACCCTCAGGTGGTGGGGACCAAGGGGGGCGCTGGAACGTTTCGTGTCCGACCTGCTTTCCGCCGAGGCACGCTCGCTTGGCGCCTCGACCCCGGCGCCACCCTGGTCCGCGAAGGCGCGGCTGGACGAGTCCGGGCTCGGGCTGGACTCGCTCGACCGCATCGCCCTGGCCGCCGCGCTGTCCGGGGCGATCCACCTGCATCGAGGCGGCGACGAGAACCTGCTCGGTCACGACACCGTCGGCGCCTGGTGCAGGACGGCGCGCCGGTCGCTGGACTCCTTCTCGGCGGCGGTCACGTTCCGCAGCTCCGGCAGCAGCGGCGAGCCCCGCGGCACCGCCCATGCACTCGAGGCCCTGCTCGAGGAGGTGGACGCGCTCGCGGCGCTCCTGCCCGGCCGGCGCAGGATACTGACGGCGGTGCCGTCGCACCACATCTTCGGCTTCCTGTTCACGCAGCTGCTGCCCGCGCGTCTCGGCGTGCCCGTGAAGGACCTGCGCGGGCACTCCCCAGGCGCGCTGGCACGCATGGCAAGGCCGGGCGACCTGGTCATCGGTCATCCCCTGTTCTGGGCCGCCGCGGTTCGTGCGGCCCCCCGGGACTGGCCCGCCGACGTGGTGGGCGTCACCTCCGGCGCGCCGATCCCCGCGGCGACGGCAACCGCCGCGGGGACGGCCGGATTGTCGCGGCTGGTCGACGTCTACGGCGCGACCGAGACGGCCGGCATCGGCTGGCGTGACGCGCCCGATGCCGCCTACCGCCTGCTGCCGCACTGGCGACGCGTCGGCGACACGCTCTGTCGCGGTGCAGACGCGCCCGTGGCGCCGCCCGACCTCCTGCGTTGGGAGAGGGACGACACGTTCCACGTCCTCGGTCGACGCGACACCGTGGTCCAGGTCGGGGGCGTCAACGTGTCCGCCGCCCACGTCCGCGCCGTCCTCCTGACCCATCCCGGCGTGGCCGATGCAGCGGTGCGCCTCATGCGACACGGCGAGGGCGACCGGCTGAAGGCGTTCGTGGTCCCCTCGGCGTCGGGCGGAGGGGAGCGGACGTTGCGGGACGAGCTGGCGCAGCTCGTTGCCGCGCGGCTCGCCCCTGCGGAGCGCCCGCGGAACTTCGCGTTCGGGGCCGTGCTTCCGACCGGCCCGTCGGGCAAGGCTGCGGACTGGTCGATCCCGACGCCGGCGTTGATGCAGGAAGGCGGCTGGTTGCAGGCGGCCACGTAGCGCGGCTGCGCTGGCGTGACACCCGGCTGCCCCGATCAGGGGCCGCCGCTTCCGCGACCGTCGTTGTCTCCCTCGCCTCCGCCGTCCCTCGTCGGCTCGTCACGCGCGCCCGACGTCAGCCGGACCTCCGCCAGCAGGGACGCCGCAGCTCGCCGGCCGTGGCGCAGCCTCCTTGTGACCACTCGCCGCACAACCCTGCGCGCCCACAGCGACTTGTCCTGTCGGTCCAGACAGCAGCGGGAACGGGTGCGTGAGCGGTTACGGGAAGCTCGCCGAGACGGTCGAGTACATGGTCGAGTCCGCCGTGACCAAGGCGACGCTGGCGCCGATCGACCTGCTGGCCCGTGGTGCCCTGGCGGGCGCATTGCTCGGCTTCGTGACCGGCTTTGCCTTCCTGGTGTCGGCTCAGACCGGGGAGTTCATCGTCGTTGCGCTGCTGCTCCCGGCGTGCTTCGTGCTGATCATCCTGCTCTGCCTCGAGCTGCTGACGGGCAACTTCGGGATCATGCCGACCGGCAGGTTCACACGGTGGGAGGGCGGGACGATCCCCTGGTGACTGGCAGAGCCGCCTTGCCGCAACCCTCGCGCCGACGCGGGGCCGCACGTCCGTTCCTCGGGCAGGATGGCTTGCCCGAGTCTGCCAGGGCGCACTCCACAGCCGGGTCTGATCTGCCCTCGCTCCGCCACCCATTGCCTCTCGCGACTTGCCAAGGTCGAGCCTACGCGGCAGCGATGAACTGCTCGATCTGCGTGCGCGTATCCGAGACCAGCCCGGTGATCTGCCCTGTGGAGTTGGCGGAGCGCTGTGCCAGGCCCTTCACCTCGGCGGCGACCACGGCGAAGCCCTTGCCCGCTTCGCCGGCGCGCGCCGCCTCGATGGTGGCGTTCAGCGCCAGCAGGTTCGTCTGCCCGGAGATGCCGGAGATGTCGCTCGCCACCTGGCTGATCCTGTCCAGCAGGTCGGTCATGACCCTTTCCGTATCGCGCACCGCGGCCCGGCGTGCCGACTGGTCGGTCGCATACAGCACGCTGCCGCGCAGGCCGCCCTCCACCTCGTGCAGCGGCTGCACGCTGCCGGACAGGAACAGGGTCTGACCCTCGCCGTGGCTCACCTCGATGTTGCAGCTGAAGGACTGTCCGGATGCCAGTGCGGCCTGGTTCGCGTCGTCGAACAGACGCGCGTGCGACAGCTCCGCCTTGCCTCGCGCTTCCGCCTCTGACAGGCCGAGCAGCGTCAGCCCAAGGTGGTTGAGCCGCACCGCAGAGCCCTGCGCGTCCCACTCGATCACCACGTTGGACTGCTCGATGGCGTCAAGGCGGGCACTGGCTTCGATGCCGTGCTGCTTGGTCGCGGTGACGTTGGTCCGCACCCACACGAAGCGCTCCACCGCGCCGCTGGCGCCGCGCACCGGGTTGATCGACACCGAGACCCAGTAGGCTTTGCCCGACTTGGAGTAGCTGAGGATCTCCCCGTCGAACGGCTGGCCCAGGCGCACGTGCTCTTCGATGCTTCGCACGGTGGCAAGGTCGGTGTTGCGGCCCTGCAGCAGGCTGTTCGGCTTCTGCCCCAGGGCTTCTTCCGCGCTGTAGCCGGTCAGCCGCGAGAAGCCGGGGTTGACGTACTCGATGCGACCCTCGGCGTCGGCGATGATGACGCTGTTGTTGGTCTCGTCGGCGACCAGGGACAGCATCGCGAAGGTCCGGCGGCGCCGCACCTCCTCGGTGATGTCGGTGGCGAACTTCACGACCTTCATCGGGCGGCCCGCGGAGTCGAGCACCGGGTTGTAGCTCGCCTGGATCCAGACCTCGCGCCCGCCCTTGCCGATGCGGCGGAACTCCGCGGTCTGGGGCTCGCCCCGGCGCAGCGCGTCCCAGAAGGCGCGGTAGGCGGCGGAGCCCTGCTCCTCGGGCGGCACGAACATCGCGTGCTTGCGGCCACGCACCTCGTCCAGCGTGTAGCCCAGGGCCGAGAGGAAGTTGGGGTTGGCGTGCAGGATCGTGCTGTCCAGCGCGAACTCGATCACCGCCTGCAC
>JBPBQS010000081.1:0-4213 GCA_050920955.1 Janthinobacterium lividum
CCCGGAACACCAGGCTCCGGCACCCCGCCGACCCCACCATGTCGAAGAGGCTGCGCTCGCCCATGTACCCGTCGTAGAACGCCCTGATCCCCCGATCCGCCTCTTGCGAGAGCCTGGGCACGAAGCGCCCATCTGCCCCGGCCCGTACGCCGCCGTGCACGATCTCCCCGGCCAGCACCTCGTCGAGCCCGAACTGCTTCATCCACGACACCACGCGACCGGCAATCTCCTCGGCCGAGTACGTCACAGCCACGTCGTCCTCCGCATGATACCGCCGTCTGCGCTCCACCACGACGCCTGCCTCGAGCCCGACGTACTCCGACGGCATCAGGCTGAACCCGTCGAGATTGACCACCGCCGGCACGTCCGGATGCGCCTGCGCATACAGATGCGCCAGCACCGCCCCCATCGAGTGCCCCACGATCGCGCCGCCTTCGAGCCCATGCTCCCGGCGCACCGCCTCGATGTCGCCCATCAGCGACGCGACATCCCACGGCCCGTCGCCCGAGCGCCCATGCCCCCGGAAGTCCATCGCCACGACGCGATGCCCCTCCGCCAGCCCCGGCAGCATCGCCCCCCAGTACGACAGCGAACACCCCGCACCATGCAGCAACAGCAGCGGCGGCCCGCCCCCGCCCGCCACCCTGACCGCGATGGGCACGCCCCCACTGCCGACAACCCCGTCCACATGCCCCGCCACCGGCCCCACCCCCGAACCCCAATGAGCGCCGGTCCAGGGGCGGCTCGCCCCTGGCGGGTCCGGGCAGAGCCCGGCCTTCCTAGGCCGCCTCCGCCGCGATCCCCCGCGCCGCCTCGCCCGGATCCCCCGCGCCCGTGATCGGCCGCCCGACCACGATCCAGTCCGCCCCTGCCGCGACCGCCTCGCCCGGCGTCATCACCCGCGCCTGGTCCCCGGCGTCCGCGCCCCGCGGCCGTATCCCCGGCACCACGAGCACCGGCCCCGCCCCGAGCGCATCGCGCAGCGCCGCCACCTCGTGCGCGCTGCACACCAGCCCGTCCGCCCCCGCCTCGACCGCGAGCCGCGCCAGCCGCAGCACCTGCTGCCGCGGCCCCCCCGACACCCCAACCGAGTGCAGCGCCGCCGCATCCAAACTGGTCAGCACCGTCACCGCCAGCAGCACCGGCCGTGCGCCCCCGCCCGCCTCCGCCGCCCGCCGCGCCGCCTCGACCATCGCGCCCCCGCCCCCCGCGTGCACGGTGAGCATCGCCGGCCGCAGCGGCAGCACCGCGCGCACCGCGCCCGCCACCGTGTTCGGAATGTCGTGCAGCTTGAGGTCCAGGAACAGCGGCCGCCCCGCCTCCGCCACCGCGCGCAGCCCCGCCGCCCCGTGCGCCAGGAAGAACTCCAGCCCGACCTTGAGCATCCCCGCGTGCGGCGCCACCGCCGCGGCCCACCCCGCCGCCACCGCGAGCTCGTCGGTATCCAGCGCGACGATCAGCCGCGAGGCGGCCACGCCCTCAGCCATGCGTGAGCGTGAGCGCGCCCGACACGGGCGCCGGCGCCGGCGTATGCACCACCATGTCCGGCGCCTGCGGCCGCAGCAGATCGACCTGCTCCTGCAGCCTGCGCACCTCCGCCTCCGCGCGCCGCGCCCTGCGCACCTGCGCCATCGTCCCGCCCCACGCGACCAGCGCGCCGGCGACGAAGAACACCCCCGCGATCACCAGCACCGCGACCGACAGCGGCGCCTCCAGCGCCAGGTCCGTCGGCCAGAACCCGAAGGTCGCCGGCGCCGTGTTCGACAGCGCGAAGATCACCAGGACCAGCAGCACCGGCAGCATCAGGATCAGGCGCAGCATCGGACATCCCCCTCGGACCAGGCCACCGCGATGCCACGCCCCACGCCCGCCGCGCAACCCCGCCGTGGCGGTTTCCCCGAAGCGAAGCAAGAAAGCAGTTCTTTCTTGAAAGAAAGAACCAAAGAACTTTACCCACAAGAAAAGGCCAAAGCCTTTCCTGATCAAATAAAGTCTTTTTGCTTCTTTTTCTTCAGAAAAAGAAGGCTTTGCTTACTCCGCCACCGCCGCGACCCGCGCCCGCAGTGTCGCCGGCTTCCCCCGGTTGACCCGCTCGCGCAGCTCCTTGCCCGCCTTGAAGAACGGCACGACCTTCTCGTCGACCGCGACCGCCTCGCCCGTCCTCGGGTTGCGCCCGGTGCGCGACTCCCGCTGCTTGACGGTGAACGCCCCGAAGCCGCGCAGCTCGACCCGGTCGCCGCGCGCGAGCGCCGCGGTGATCTCGCCGAACACGGTGGACACGATCAGCTCGATGTCGTGGCGCGTGAGGTGCGGGTTCGCGGAGGCCAGCTCCGCGATCAGGTCCGACTTGGTCATGCGCCCCCGGCAAAAATCCCCGCCACGCCGGGGCCCATCAAAGCCGGGAAGGCTGCCAGAGCGCCCACGCACCGTCAAGACTAACCCCTTGCAACAACACCGCTTTCATCGCAGCCGAGACCGCCCCCGACCACTGCGACGAGAACTGCCGCGCCAGGAACCCCCGCCCCGGCACGACGTCGGCGACCGCGAGCCCCTCGCCCACCTGGTGCTTCTCCGCGAGCCACGCCCGCGCCTCCGGCTCCCCGCCGATCTGGTCCACGAGCCCGAGCGGCAGCGCCTGCCGCCCGGTATACGGCCGCCCGTCCGCAAGCTCCCGCACCCGCGCCGCATCCATGTGCCGCCCGTCCGCGACCATCGCGACGAACTGCTCGAACAGGTCCTGCACCAGCGCCTGCATCACCACCCGCCCCTCGGCACTCAGCGGCGCCGTGAACGACGGCTGCCCCTTGAGCGGCCCCGACACCAGCGGATCGACGTTGACCCCGATCTTCCCGAGCAGCCCCGAGATGTCCCCCTGCTCCAGGATCACCCCGATCGACCCCGTCAGCGTGCTCTGCCGCGCGAAGATCCGCTCCGCCGGCACCGACACCATGTAGCCCGCCGACGCCGCCGCCCCCCCCATGACCGCGACCACCGGCTTGGCCTTCGCCACCCGCGCGATCGCGTCGTGCAGCGCCTCGCCGCCCGCGACCGACCCGCCCGGGCTGTCCACGGCGACGATCAGCGCCCGCACGCTGCCGTCCTTCGCCAGCCTGTCCACCGCCTCGACCAGCTTGCGGTCGTCCGTGATCACCCCGTCCACCGACAGCCGCGCCACGTGCGCCACCCCCAGCCCGCCCACGGCCACCCTGCCCCGCACCGACGCCGCCGACGCCACCGCGCCCAGCACCGCGAGCACCGCCACCACGCGCCACACCACGAGCCCGCGCTTCAGCCGCGCCCGGTCCACCAGCAGGTCGGTCTCCAGCGACATCGCCCATCCCCCGGACAAGAAAAAGGCCGGGATCGCTCCCGGCCGAAGACAGTCAGAAAGCAAGCATGGGCTCTGCCCAAACCCGCCAAAGGCCCGAGGCCTTTGGAAACCACTACCTCAGGACAGCGGCACCCCCCGCAGGAAGGTGCCGCCGGCCCGAAGTCGCGCCGGTCCAGGGGCGCCGCCCCTGGCGGGTCCAGGGCAGAGCCCTGGCCTTAAACGCTCACTCGGTCGGCTGCTGGTTCCGACGGCGGATCGCCGCGCCCAGGATGTCGCCCAGCGAAGCGCCGGAGTCCGACGAGCCGTAGTCCTGCACGGCGACGCGGTCCTCCTCGACCTCCTTGCCCTTGACCGTGAGCGACAGCTTGCGGCTGGCGCGGTCGATGGCGGTGATCTTGGCGTCGATCTTCTCGCCGACGGCGAAACGGTCCGGCCGCTGGTCGCTCTTGTCGCGCGCCAGCTCGGCCCGCCGGATGAACCCGGTGAGAACCTCGTCGACGACGACCTCGACGCCGTTGGCCTGCACCGCGGTCACGGTGCACGTCACGATGTCGCCCTTGTTGACCCGCGCCAGCGTGTCCGCCGCCGGATCCTCCTCGAGCTGCTTCACGCCGAGGCTGATGCGCTCCTTCTCGACGTCGATGTCGAGCACCTTGGCCTTGACGACCTGGCCCTTCTCGTACTGCGCGATGGCGAGCTCGCCGGCCTCGTTCCACGACAGGTCGGACATGTGGACCATGCCGTCGATGTCGGCCGACAGCCCGATGAACAGGCCGAACTCGGTGATGTTGCGGATCTCGCCCTCGACCACGCCGCCGACGGGATGCTCGTCCGCGAACTGCTCCCACGGGTTGCGCTGAACCTGCTTGAGCCCGAGCGAGA
>JBPBQS010000194.1:0-4154 GCA_050920955.1 Janthinobacterium lividum
GGACGGGTGCCCAAGGCCCGTGCCAAGCCCGCACCCACCCGAGAGGAGTAACGGCCAAGCGCCAGCGCGGCATGCCGGCATTTCTCGTAAGCGATGCTTGCCCTCCGAAGGGTGTCACGAACCCGACGGCCCTGCCTCCCGCTGCCGGGCAGCAAGAAAGCGTATTCTTTCTTAAAAGAAAGAACCAAAGAACTTTTGCCAACTCAAGCCCGGACCGCGGACGAACCCCTTCCTTGCGGTGCAAAGTCTCTTTGCGTCTTTTTCTTCAGAAAAAGAAGCAGCTTGCCTGCCTCCACCTAGGTCGTGGCCAGCCTCTTCCCGGCAGGTCCACGACCCTTCCTAGCGCGCGGCCGCCACCAGATCGCGCAGCTGCGCCGCCGCCGGCGCCCCTTTGAGCGCCTCCCGCCACAGCGACTCCGCCACCCTCTGGTGCGCGGTGATCGCCTCGTCCGCCGCGGTGACCATGGCCACGCCGCCCTGCGAGCCGGGGATGCCGTCCGGCCGGAACGGGTTCATCGCCAGCACGGCGCGGTCGCGCGAGCGCATGATCTCGAACGAGCTCGACAGCTCCGTGTGCGGCAGCAGCCCGAACTGCAGCCCCATGGGCTCGGCCTCGATGGTGTCGGCGATGTGCTCGACCTCGGTCGCCGCCACCTCGCGGCAGCGCGCGCGCAGCGAGTCGGACGCCGCCGCACCCGCGCCGATGCCCTGCGCCAGCAGGCGCTGCACGGCGCCGGCGGGGATCATCGCGATGATCCCAGGCCTGCGCGCCTGGTACATCCGCTTGCGGCTGGACATGATGCCCAGCACCTGCTCGGCCAGCGTGTGCATGCTGGCCCGGTCCTCGCCCGCCGCGTCCGCCGCCTCCTCGTACAGCGCCGCCAGCGTCGAATCGTAGGCCTCCGACGTGATCAGGTAGGAAAGCGGCCCGGACACCTGCAGGATCTGGTCGGCGGTCTCCTCGATCTGCCGGCCGCGCTCCAGGAAGCCCACCGGCCGGCTGTAGTACTCGACCCCGATGCCCAGCAGCGACAGCGGCGAGATCTTGAGCAGCTCTGCGAGACGCTTGACCGTGTCGAGCTTGATCACCTCGCCCTTCTCGTAGCGATACAGCGCGGCACGGGACACCCCGAGCCGCGCCGCGATCTCCTCCGCGCGCAGTCCGGACTCGAGACGGTATGCCCTAAGTTGCTGTCCGATTTCAGTAAATCGCATATGATCCGTTCCGTGTCGTGGCGCCTGGCGAGCCGATGCGGAACGGCGTAGCACAATGCTGCGCCGCCGCGAAGGTTATTGAGACTTATACGACACCGTGCCGCAACCTCGCATACTGATATCAAGATTGTTTTATGGACAGCGGTATTCCCAGGTGTTTGTCACTGCAGTCCGAGTGCCGCAATGCTATGCACGCATAGGTTGTATATTGTGGTGCTTCCTGCTGCGGGCCGCGTTTCCGCCGTATTCCAGGCCGGAATCGTTCGCTGCATCCTGGTGCCGCCTCCACGGCGGTTGACGCGGCCGGGCCCCTGGCCGCTGATCCCGCAGCCTGCCTCCGCACGCGCCGGCCCGTGCCCGCCACGACCCAGGAGACGCCATGACCACGGAGCGGGTGCTGCTCGCACTGCTGCTTGCCGCCGTCGCGCTGGGTTGCCTCCTGGTGCTCTACCCCTTCCTCGCATCCGTGCTGTGGGCCGCGATCCTGGTGTTCACCACCTGGCCGGTGTTCCAGTGGCTGCGCGCGCGCCTGCGCCTCGGGCCGGTGGCCGCCGCCATCGTCATGACCCTGCTCACCGCCCTCGTGGTGCTGCTGCCGCTCGCGCTCCTGGCCTCCGACGGGGCCGCCGACGTCGACGCCCTGCGCGCCTCGGTCGAGGCCCTGCTCGCCGCCGGCCTGCCGCCCGCCCCCGCCTGGCTCGCCGGGCTGCCCAGCGTCGGCCCCTCGCTCGAGCGCCTGTGGAACAGCTGGGCCGCCGACCTCGGCGTCATGGCGAGCTTCTTCCGCCCCTACTTCGGCCTGATCGCCGAGAACGGCCTCGCCGTGCTGCTCGGCATCGCCAACGGCATCGTCCGCTTCACCCTCGCCCTGTTCATCGCGTTCTTCTTCTGGGTGTCCGGCGCGGCGCTCGGCCTGCACCTGCACGCCATCCTGCACCGCATCGCCGGCGCGCGCGCCGACACCCTGATCCGCGTCACCGGCAGCGTGGTGCGCGGCACCGTCTATGGCATCCTCGGCACCGCCATCGTCCAGGGCATCCTCACCGCCACCGGCCTGTGGCTCGTGGGCGTGCCAAGGCCGGTCCTGTTCGGCGCCCTGGCCTCGATCTTCTCCGTGCTGCCGATCGGCGCGCCGCTGGTCTGGCTGCCCGCCGTCGCCTGGCTGCTGATCGACGGCCAGACCGGGCGCGGCCTCTTCCTGCTGGCCTGGGGCATCGTCGCGGTGTCCGGCGCCGACCACACCATCCGCCCCTACTTCATCGCCCGCGGCGCCCACCTGCCGTTCCTGCTCACCGTCATGGGCGTGCTCGGCGGCGTGCTGCAGTTCGGCCTGCTCGGCATCTTCCTCGGGCCGACGCTGCTCGGCGCCGGCTTCAGCCTGGTCATGGAGTTCAGCCGCTCCGAGGACAGGCCGCTGCCCTCGGCATGGCGCTGAAGCCGGCAAGGCCGGGGCTCCGCCAAGGGGGTGCGTCACAAAGCCCGACGCCCTCTGCAGGCACGCGCAACGGCCTTGCGCCGCCTCGCGCCGTGATGCAACTGCAGCCTGGATCGGCCGCAGCGGCGCCGACAAGCCGGACACGAGGCGGGTGATGCCCTGAGCGGCAAGCTGAAATCCGGCCCCCCCAGGGCCCAGCCCCCCAGGGTCGCGGTGCCGGTCGCGCCGACGCGCCCCACGATGCTGTCCCGTGCCGCCGGCCTTGCGCGTGCCGGCGCCCGCCTGCCCACCAGCCGCACCCGGCGCAGCCGCGTCCTGCGCCGCACCCTCGCGGCCTCGGCGATCGTGCACCTGCTGCTGCTGGTCCTGTTCCTGCTCATGCCGCGCACGCCTGCGCCGGAAACCGCCCCCGACGAGCCCGGCATCGCGATGGAGTTCGAGCGCCCCCGGCCGAAGGGCGCCGCCTCCGACGCCCCGCAGCCTCATGCCGGCCAGGGCACGGTGGCTCCCGAGCCCTCGCGCGTCCAGAGCGACGCGCCCGGCGAACCGGCCACTGCGACGCCCATCCCGTCGCCGCCCTCGCCCGAGCCGTCCCCGCTCGCCCCCGCGCCGACGGCCCAGGATACGCCGCCCCCGCCCACGCCGCCCGAGACCCCACCCTCCGCCGCCCAGCCGCTGCAGCAGCCCCCGATCCCGCCGCCACCCGACGTCGCGCCCAGCGAGACCGCCCCGCCGGACGCCGCCGCCCTGCCGGATGCGCCCCCGGCCGACGCCCCGATCGTCCCGGTGCCAGCGCCCGCCCCCCCTGCGCCGCAGCCGCCCGCCGCGCAGCCTTCGCCGACGCCAACCCCCTCGCCGGTGCAGGCCCCCGCGCCGGAAGCCCCCGAGGCGGACATGCAGGTCAACGCCGGCCCGCTCGCCGAGCTGTTCAACCTGCAGCCGATCCCGGTGCCGCAGCCGCGCCCGCCACAGCCGCAGCAGCCACCTGCGCCAGCGCCACGGCCGCGCGCCGCGCGCCCCGAGCCGGCGTTCCCCACGCCGCGGCAGTGGGCGTTCACGCCCGCCGCGCCGGGAGGCAGCCCGGCGCGCGGCGGCTCGCGCGGCCTGAACCTGTCCTTCGCGCCGCAGATCCATGGCGGCGGCGGCGCCCGCTCCACGCCCGACTTCTCCGCGCCCGACGCCGGCCCCGACTGGGAGAACGAGCTGCACGCCTGGTGGGACCGCCACGGCTACTTCCCCCGCCAGGCCGCGGAAGCCGGCGAGCAGGGCACCGTCGGCCTGCACCTCGTGGTCAACCATGACGGCCGCGTCACCGCCGCGCGCCTGACCACGCAGTCCGGCTCCGTCTGGCTCGACCAGGGCGCGCTGGCGCTGTTCCGCGACGCCAACCTGCCGCCGCTGCCGCCGCAGACCAGCAAGTCGCAGATCCCGGTCGACCTGCGCATCCACTACATCCTGCACTGATGCGAGAACCGCGCGCCGGGACAGGAAAAACAAGGCCGGG
>JBPBQS010000082.1:0-4144 GCA_050920955.1 Janthinobacterium lividum
CTCGGGCGTGCCCATGCCCACCCTCGGCGTGGTCCGCGAGCACCTGCGCGCCACGATCGAGGCCAACGGCCCCGACATCGACTGGTCCGCCATCGCCCTCGCCGTCCGCGCCGCCGCCGGCCGCACCTGACGCCCCCGGCCCTTGGCTTCCGCCCCCAACGCGCGCATCTCCCCCCCGAACAGCGCGGAACCCCAACCATGACCCACCCCCCGACCCCCGGAGCAGGACGCTGAGCGGCGAGGAGCCCCCCGAGGGCCCCGCCGACGCCCCGGCCGCCGGCTGGCGCGTGCGCATCCTCGACCTCTCCGGCGGCGCCGAGGAGGGCATCACCGAGGAGATCGGCGGCTTCTCCGACCTGGAGCACGCCAACGCCTTCGCCCGCGCCTACGTCCGCGACAGCGTCGAGCGCTGCCGCTCCCCCGGCGTGTCCCCGCGCGAGGTGATCGAGGTGTGGATGCAGTTCGGCGAGGACGCCCTCGTGGTCGACGCCGGCGAGGACGGCTGGCAGTCCGCCACCGAGATCGCGGGCTTCGCCGAGCACCGCGCGCGCCGCCCCGACCACGACTGGCGCGCGCTCGACCCCCGCACCGCCGACCCGGACGACGACGACGACGACGACGACGACGCGCCCACCGAGGCCGCCCCCCTGTCCGGCGACGACTCATGAAGCTCCGCTTCGCCCCCAGCCCCACCGGCCTGCTCCACGTCGGCAACGCCCGCGCCGCGCTGGCCAACCACCTCTACGCCCGCCGCCACAACGGCCACTTCGCGCTCCGCATCGACGACACCGACGCCGCCCGCTCGCGCCCCGAGTACGCGGAGGCGATCGAGCACGACCTGCGCTGGCTCGGCCTGGACTGGGACAGCACCTTCCGCCAGTCCGACCGCCTCGCCCGCTACGCCCAGGCCGCCGAAACCCTCAAGGCGTCCGGCCGCCTCTACCCCTGCTTCGAGTCCGAGGACGAGCTGCGCTCCAAGCGCGAGCAGCGCCTGCGCCTGGGCAAGCCCCCCCTCTACGACCGCGCCATGCTCCGCCTCACCCCCGCCCAGCGCGCGGCGGCCGAGGCCGGCGGCAAGCGCCCCTACTGGCGCTTCCTGCTCTCCGCCCGCACCATCGCCTGGGACGACCTGGTCCTCGGCGAGCGGCAGGTGAAGCTCACGGCGATGTCCGACCCCGTGATGATCCGCGCCGACGGAACCCCCCTCTACGGCTTCACCTCCGTCGTCGACGACCTCGACGAGGGCACCACCCACGTCCTGCGCGGCGAGGACCACGTCAGCAACACCGGCCTGCAGGTCGACCTCTGGGACGCCCTCGTCGCCGACCCCGACCGCATCGTCCGCTTCGGCCACTTCCCGCTCCTCCTCGACGCCGCCGGCGACAAGCTCTCCAAGCGCGCCGAGTCCGTCTCCGTCCGCAGCCTGCGCAACGACGGCATCCTCCCCGCCTCGATCACCGGCATGCTCGCCCGCCTCGGCACCCCCGACGCCCCCGAGGCCCTCCCCCTCGCCGACCTCGCCGCCACCTTCGACCCCCGCCGCTTCAGCCACGGCCCCGCCCGCTTCGACCTGGCGCAGCTCCTCGCCGTCAACGCCCGCGCCCTGCACGCCCTGCCGTACGACGCCATCCGCGACCGCCTTCCCGAGGGCGCCGACGAACCCTTCTGGCTCGCCGTCCGCCCCAACCTGGAGCTCCTGACCGAGGCCCGCCTCTGGTGGGACGTCGTCGCCGGCGACATCGTCGCCCCCCTCCTGGAGGAGGACGCCGCCTTCCTCCGCGAGGCCCTCGACGCCCTCCCGCCCGAGCCCTGGGACGCGGCCACCTGGCCCGCCTGGACCGCCGCCCTCAAGGCCACGAGCGGCCGGAAGGGCAGGGCGCTCTTCCACCCCCTCCGCCTCGCCCTGACCGGCGAGGAGAAAGGCCCCGAGCTCGCCTCGCTCCTCCCCCTCATGGGCCGCGCCCGCGTCGCCGACCGCCTGCGCGCGGCAGCGTAAGCAAGCAAGCATGGGCTCTGCCCAAACCCGCAAAGGGTCCGAGGACCCTTTGATCCCTTGACTTAAGAAGAGGATTCTCAAGGCAATTGCCTTGAGCGGAGTCCAGAGGCAGAGCCTCTGGCCTTGCCTGCTTCCTGCGGGCGCCCGGACAGCCGCCGCCACTTCCCCGCGGCGGCCTCGGCTGCTAGCCACACCGCAGGGCGTCGATCACGCAACGATGGTCGATCCGTGACGGCACAAGGACGCCACTCCGCCATGAAGCAGCGCCTCCTCGCGGCCTTGTCCGTCGCCGCACTCGCCACGCCCGCGCTGGCGCAGACGCCCGACGCCGCGCCGGTCGGCATCGGCGCCTGCGACACCTTCCTGGCCGCCTATGCCCGCTGCCTCGCCAGCCCCGGCGTGCCGGACGCGACGCGCAGCGGCCTGCAGCAGTCGCTGGCGGCCATGCGCACCACCTACCGCGACGCCGGCGCACGCAGCCAGGAGGCGCGGGACTCGATCCGCCAGCAGTGCGCCTCGGCCCACGACATGGTCCGCACGCGCATGATCGAGGCCCTCAAGTGCGACTTCCCCGCGGCCTCCGCCATGCCCGTGGCCGCCGACCTGCCGCTCCCCGCGCCGGCCGCGCCGCAGCCCGTGGCGACGCCGCCGACCAGCCCCGCCGAGGACACCGAGGCGAAGGTCAACGAGTACACGGCGGTGCAGAACCACATCGTCGAGAGCCACCCGATGGCCAGGGAGCTCGCCGACCACCTGACCAACAACGAGCGCGTGCTCAGGCTCGGCACGAAGCTGGGCGCTAACGCCTGGTACCTGTTCGGCATCGGCGACTTCGACCACATCGTCGAGGAGCTGCAGCACGCCATCGCCCTGCCCGGCGCCGTGCCCGAGGTCGACCCGAAGGCGGCCGAGCTTCTCGCGGCGCTGCGGACGGTGAACCCGACCATCAAGGAGCTCGCGCACTACCAGACGACCCGCGAGTTCAAGGAGGACGACTACAAGCTGGCCCGCGAACGCCAGCCCGCGCTGGTGTCCGGGATGCGCGCGGCGATCGACGCCTCGGAGGCCTTCGGCACGGCGCTGTTCGACCGTCGCATGGCGATCGACGAGCGCCGGCTCGCGGCGCTGCCGGCGGACTCCCTGGCGCAGGGCCTCCTGGCCGCGAGCCTCTCGACCCGCCGACTGACGCGCCGCTACGACGCGCTGCGCCGGCCGGCGGACGTGGCGCCGTTCCTGGCCGTGGTGGCCGACGTGGTCGCCGCGAACCGGAAGCTGGCCGCCACTGCCGACGCCCTGTCGCCGAAGCCTGACTCGAGCTGCGCCGACTACTCCGAGGCGCTGGACAGGCTGGTCGGGCACGGCCGCGACATGGCCCGCGACGTCCGCACCGGCGGCGACCCCAGCCAGCCGGCGGAACTGTTCGCCACCGCCTACAACAGCTCCATCGACGCCCACGTCCGCTGCATGAAGAGGGAGCCGCGGGCGCGCTACTGACCGCGGCGGCCCCGCGGCCGCGCCGGCGCGCGGAGCCTCCGGCCTTGCCTGCGCCCCGCCCGCGCCCCAGAAGACGTGCGCAATGACCCTCGTCCTCCACGACAGCCTCCGCCGCCGCCGCGTCCCCTTCGCGCCGCTCGACCCCGCGCACGTGCGCCTCTACGTCTGCGGCCCGACGGTCTACGACCTGCCCCACCTCGGCAACGTCCGCTCGACCGTGGTGTGGGACGTCCTGGTCCGCCTCCTGCGCCACCTCTACCCGCGCGTCACCTACGTCCGGAACATCACGGACGTGGACGACAAGATCAACGCCCGCGCCGCAGCCTCCGGCGAGTCCATCGCCGACGTCACCGCCCGCACCGCCGAGGGCTTCGCCGCCGACATGGCCGCGATCGGCAACGCGCCGCCCGACATCGAGCCCCGCGCCACCGCCCACATCCCCGAGATGACGGCGATGATCGCCCGCCTGATCGACTCCGGCCACGCCTACGAGGCCGACGGCCACGTCCTCTTCTCCGTCGCCAGCTTCCCGCTCTACGGCCAGCTCTCCGGCCGCTCCCCCGACGAGCTCCTCGCCGGCGCCCGCGTCGAGGTCGCGACCTACAAGCGCGACCCCGGCGACTTTGTCCTCTGGAAACCGAGCGCCCCCGACCT
>JBPBQS010000025.1:0-4125 GCA_050920955.1 Janthinobacterium lividum
GCCGGGGGCAGGCGCCCCGGACCCGCATCCGGAAGCAGGTCTTCCTTCGTGAATGGTTTCCAAAGGCCCCGGGCCTTTGGCGGGTCCGGGCAGAGCCCGGCCTTGCTTACTTGGCGACGAGGTACGCCGTGGCCGCCCCGAAGAACCGCGTCTCGAAGCTGATGCGCACGGGCACCGCGGGCGTCCCCGGGCTGATCGACGCGAACCAGGCCGACCCGTGCAGCGGCCTGGCCACGGCCGCGCGGTCGGCGTCCTTGGGGAAGCCCGCGAGCTGGCGCCCCTCCAGGTCGCAGCGAAGGGCGCGGCCGCTGAACGACGAGCGCCCCGTGGGCTCCAGCGTCTCCTCGCCGACGGTGCGCGAGGACAGCTCGCTCAGGCGGCTGCCGTCGAAGGTGCGCCGCGTGCCGTCGCAGCGCCCGGTGCGGGCGACGGCGGAGATCAGCTCGGCCATGGCGCTGAGGTTGTCGACCGTGCCGGCCTGCAGCGCGGGGGGCACGGGCTCGCGCTCCTCGTCGGCCTTCGGGCTGAGCTGGACGATGCGCGGCTCGCCGGCGGCGTAGTCGATCTGCACGACGTGCGGGCGCCCGCGGATGCTGCCGGCCGAGTAGTAGCGGTCGGGATGGGCGCCGGAGTCCTCGAGCCGCCCGGTTGCGGTGCTGTCGACGTGGGCGTGCAGCAGGACGCCGAACACGCCGGCGGTGTCGAAGGCGAGCTTCACCTCGTAGGCGGCCGGGCCGATGGCGTAGCTGGCGTGCAGGCGGAGCACCGGCAGCGCCGCCGCGTAGGCGACGTAGGCCACGGTGACGGCGGGCGCGGGCTCCGCAGCGACGGCGGCAGGCGCCACCAGCAGCAGGGCGGCGGGTAGGACGCGGAGGGAGACGGAACGGATTGCGGCGCAGGGCCCGGCGCGGGTCAAGCAGCCGCCTCGGCCAGGAGGGCGTCGAGGTCGAGCCGGCGCGTGACCATGGCTAGGCCGCCGTCCGGCGCGCGGGGCCACTCCGCTTCCGGCCGGTCGCAATACAGCTCGACGCCGTTGCCGTCCGGGTCGCGCAGGTAGAGCGCCTCGCTGACGCCGTGGTCCGACGCGCCGTCGAGCGGGACCGCGGCCTCGCGCAGGCGGCGCAGCGCGTCGGCCAGCGCGGCACGGCCGGGGTAGAGGACCGCCAAGTGGTAGAGCCCGGTGGTGCCGGGCGCGGGCGGGTGGCCGCCGAGGCTCTCCCAGGTGTTGAGGCCGATGTGGTGGTGGTAGCCGCCGGCGGAGACGAAGGCAGCCTGGTCGCCCAGGCGCTGGGTCAGCGCGAAGCCGAGCACGCCGCAGTAGAAGCCCAGCGCGCGGTCGAGGTCGGCGACCCTGAGGTGGACGTGGCCGATCCGGGTCGCTGGGTCGATCGCGGCGCTGCTCGGCACGGGGCTCTCCGGGAATCGGGCGGTGTGGCCGGGGCAATGCGCACGATACGCACGGGGTTGTCGAGGCGCTGCCGCGGCTCCTGTCGAAGGGTTGCGCGGCGGCCGGGATGCCACTAGAAGCCGGCGGGTCGGATGGGCGCGTAGCTCAGCGGGAGAGCATCGCCTTCACACGGCGGGGGTCACAGGTTCAATCCCTGTCGCGCCCACCATCCGTCCCCTCCTCGAACGCCGGCCGCGCCCGTATTTCGGCGTCGGCGGCCCGTCGCGATGCAACGCCGGGCAGGTCGCGGCCGTTGTCACGGCGAGTTCATCGTTCGAAGGACGCCTCCGATGACCCTGACCCGTGTGATGGCCGCGATGGTGCTCCTGGGCGCACAGGGCGCGCTGGCGCAGGGCGCGCAGCCGCCGGCGCAGATCGCCAACCACGCGAACGGCCTGGCCTACCAGCCGACGCTGGGCGGCGTCGCGACGCGCGAGCAGAGCGCCGGGGTGCGCCCGTCCGGCCGGCAGCTCTCCCAGGAGGACAAGGAGCTGGAGCAGCTCAACCGCCAGCTCCTCGGCCCCAAGGCCAAGCCGCTGATGCCGACCGACCGCAAATAGGCGGCCCGCCGGCACCTTCCCCAAGCAGCGTTTCCAAAGGCGAGCCTTTGGCGGAGCTCGAGGCAGCGCCTCGACCTTGCCTCAGAACCCGAACATGTGGTCGAGCGAGAACCCGCCGCGGTCGTCCATGAGCCCGTGGTAGCCGAACAGCCGGCACGTCGGATCGCGGATGATCACGTAGCCGTCCGCCCCGGCCTGGCGCAGCGGCGCGTCGCCGAACACCGCGTCCGGGAACACCAGCCGCGACCCCGAGCAGGCGATGGAGAGCGCTTCCTCGGCGATGACCGCGCCGGTGCTGTCGTGGAGCAGGAGCGTCGTGCTGGAGCGCGGGCGCCAGGGCGCGGAGGCGGCGTAGCTCAGGTGCGTGAAGGCGCGGCGCCCGTCCTGCCCGAGCCGGAGGAACAGCCTGGTGGACAGGCCGGGCGGCGGGCCTGAGTAGGACTGCGGCTCGTCGCGGTAGGTCATCGCGGTGTTGAAGATGTGGCTGCCGAAGCTGCTCTCCGCGGCGTGCCCGCTCTCGCGGTGCTCGTAGCGCACCAGGGCGTGCATCCAGCCGTCCGCCTCGCCGCCGTCGCGGAAGTCGTAGGCCAGGTCCGCGTGCCCGCCCTCCGCGTCGAGCCTGGCGCGCGCGTCGGCGTCCAGCCCCTCGCACAGCTCGGCGATGTCGAGCCCGATGTCGAACAGCCGCGGCAGGTTGCCGAGGAACCGCTCGGCAAGCAGCACGCCCTCCGCGTCGAACAGGTCCAGGCGCAGCGGCAGGCTGCCCTGCCGCTCGGCCATCGGCGTGGGCTGCACGATCGAGCGGAACGTCGCCGCCGGCAGCACCGGGAACGGCAGGATGTAGCCGCGCCCCAGCAGCGGCGAGAGCGCGGGGATGCCCGGGTCCGGCCGCAGGTCGGCGCGCTCGACGTTCATGTGGGCGATGCGCGTGCGCCCGGCGCGGGTGATCTCGTAGCGGGGACGCACGAAGTGCCGGCCCGAGCGCACCTCGATCTGCGCCGGCCAGCGCAGCCCCGGCATCAGCGCGCCCACGTCGATCGCCACGCTCGCGAACGGCGCGACCTCGCGCTCCAGCACCACCGGCGCCTCCGCCCCCATGCGGTCGAGCGACACCGTGCCGGCCGGGATTGGCGCCGCGTGGCTGTTCTGCACCCACAGCAGCACGCGCTCGTCCTCGCGCGGCGCCGGCAGCCCGGCGTAGCGGTCGCTCGGCCAGGCGTTGGCGTCGTGCGTGCACGACAGGCTTGCCTCGTTGCCCGAGCCGTACGTGTCGACCGCGTATTTCACCACGTCGTGCCCGGCGACGCCGATCGCGTGGATGAACAGCTGCCCCGCGAACTCCGGCAGCCCGAAGCGCGCGCGCACCTCCGCGCTGTCGATGGAGATGCCGCCCGCATGGTCCGGCACCGCCTGCTCCCAGGTCGCGAGCACCGCCCCGTCCCCGTCGAACAGCCGCAGCCACAGCCGCACCGACGCCGCCCCGTATCCCGCCCAGTAGTTCGCGGTCACCAGGCGCGTCGACAGCCCGTCGCGGTCGCGGAAGAAGGCGTAGTTCGTCGCGAAGTTCAGCCGGTCGAGGTAGCCCCGCGCCGTTAGCATGTCCGCCGGGATGCGCGCCTCGTCGAGCGTCGCCACCGCCATGCCCTGCGGCAGCAGCGCCCGGATGCGCTCGACGGTGCGCGCCGCGTTGAACTGGGCCACGAGCAGCGTCGCCGCCCCCGAGCGCGGCAGGTCGACCAGCGCCGCCGCCGGCACGCCCGCGGTGCGCGCGCCCAGCCGCGCGACGTCGTGGACGTAGGACTCGGCCGCGCGCGGCATCTGCGGGTGCAGCGCGAACAGGGCGTCGGCGGTGCCGTCGGGGTCGTAGACCGCCAGCGGCCCGGCGTCGCGCAGCCGCGCGGCGAGCGCGGCGATCGCCTCGGCGGCGAGGGGGTGGGCGAACGCCTTGTAGAGCACGTTGCCGCCCTGGCGGGCATCGAAGGTCTGGATGTCGAGCATGGCGGGACCTCGGGGCAGGACGGGAAGCAAGCCTGGGCTCTGCCCAGACCCGCCAGGGCGAGCCGCCCTGGACTGGCCTCACTTAAGGGACGCGTTCCAAGGGCGCAGCCTTTGGCGGAG
>JBPBQS010000083.1:0-4113 GCA_050920955.1 Janthinobacterium lividum
CGCGCTGCACGATGATACCCTGCCCGTCCCCGGCGCGGCCGTGGCAGGGGGTGCAGAAGATGTTGAACCGCTCGTGGCCGCGCTCGACCATCGCGGCGGTGATGACGGCAGGCTGCGGCACCGGCAGGTTGGGCTCGGCGCGCGGCGCGGTGCCGGCCACGGGAAGGCGCATGCTCTGCCCGTTGGGGAAGAAGTTGCTGCGGTCCCAGTTCTCGGACTTGGCCTGGCTGTACATGTTGGCGCGCTTGCAGCCGCTCACCACGAGCAGGGCTGCGAAGGCAAGAAGCAGGCAAGGCCGGGCTCTGCCCGGACCCGCCAAAGGCCTGGAGGCCTTTGGAAACCCATGACTTAAGAAAAGGATTCCAAAGGCGAGCCTTTGGCGGAGCTCGAGGCGGAGCCTCGACCTTGCTTGCTTGCTCATGCCCTGCATCCCCCTCATCGCGGCACCCGGTGCACGGCGATCGGCCGCGTGGCCAGCCCCGAGAGCCGCCGCTCCGCCTCGGCGGGGTCGAAGCCCTGCCCGCGCCCCTCGACGGCGACGAAGAAGCGGTCCTGCGAGGCGCGGTCGAAGCCGGGAATGTTGAAGGACGGGTGGTTCAGCGTCGGCAGCCGGTTGAGGATCAGCAGCAGCAGCACCACGGCCGAGGCCGCCATCAGCACGGCGAACGAGGCGGTCGGCACCACGAACGACGGCCAGGAGAAGCGCGGCCGCCCGCCGATGTCGAACACGTAGTCGTAGCCGGTGGCATACAGGCACATGCCCATCATCAGCACGCCGCCCAACGCGCCGCCGGACACCGCGTAGCGCCGCATGGAGCCGCCGCGCAGGCCGAGCGCCTCGGTGACGCCGGGCACGGGAACCGGAGAGAAGGTGTCGACGCGCGCATGAGGCAGGGCATGCACCGCGCGCACCGCGGCGAGCAGCGCGTCCGGGCTGGCGAACTCGGCGCTCACCCCCCAGAGCGGGGCCTCCTCCTCGTCGCCATGCGGCCTAGACATGGTTCGGCCCCGCAGGCGCGGCCCCGGCGGGAAGCGACCCGCCGTCGCGACGGCGTACCACCGGATCGGGCCGGGGGGACGGCGCGACGGCCTGCCACGCCGTCTCGGCACGACGTATGTCGAGAATCGACAGCACCGGCAGATAGCGCAGCGACAGCAGCAGCAGGGTGAGCAGCAGTCCGAGCGAGCCGGCGAAGGTGGCCAGGCCCCAGATGTTCATCGTGTACTCCTGCGCGACGGAGGGCAGGAAGTCGTGCTGCAGGGTGGTCACGATGATCATGAAGTGCTCGGACCACATCGCCACCGTCACCATCGCGCCGACAACGCCCAGGACGAGCGCGGAGCGACGCAGTGCGGGGATCCAGAACAGCTGCACGGAGGCCAAGCCGAGCACGACCAGGCTCCAGAACGACCAGGCGTGCGAGCCGCCGACGCGACGGGCCAGCGCCTGGCGGTCGAAGCTGTCGCCGTTCAGGGCGCCGAGCGCCTCGAAGGCGCTGCAGTAGATGTGCACGAGGCCGAGCCCCAGCATCGCCCAGGCCAGCAGCTCCAGATGGCGCGCGGTGATCAGCGCCTCCAGCCCGAAGGCGGCGCGCACGACCATGGCGACCAGGGAGACCACGCCGACGCCGGACAGCAGGGCGACGACCACGAAGGAGGCAGGCTCCAGCGTGTCGTGCCAGCCGGGCTCGAGCGAGCCCGCGAACATCACGGCGGCGCCCGTCTGCAGCGAGAGCACCACCAGGATCGACAGGACGGCCAGGATGCGGCTGGCCTCGCTCCAGCGGCGCCAGTGGGTCGCCGAGCCGCGCCAGCCGAGCGAGGCGATGCCGTAGAGCTGGGCGCGCAGCAGCGCCATCTTCCAGCCGCGGTCGGAGCCGGGCTCTTCCCCGCGGGCGGCGGTGCGGGCGGCCATGACGCGCAGCCGGTCGGTGGCGCGGTCGCGCAGCGTGGCGAGGTCGGGCATGACGTTGAGGAACCACACGCCGCCGGCCACCCCCAGGAAGCTCAGGATGTCGATCGCGTCCCAGTACAGCGGCGAGCGGAACTGCGGCCACAGCAGGAAGGTGTTGGGGTAGGGCAGGTTCCAGTAGAAGTACCAGGGCCGCCCGAGATGGATGATCGGGTAGGTGCCGGCGGCGGCTGCGGCCAGCACGGCGACGGTGTCGGCGAGGCGGCCGAGCGCCGAGCGGGCGGGCAGCCCGGCCAGGAGCAGCACCGCGGACAGCGCGAGGCTGCCGCAGGCGATGCCGATCCAGAAGTCGTAGCCGACGATGTCGAGCGCCCAGGTGACGGGGATGTTGTTGCCCCACATCCCCACGCCGAACCACAGCACGTAGAACAGCACGATCGCGAGCACGCCCATCAGGCCCATGGCGCCGGTCATCGCCAGCCACCAGCGCAGCCGCAGCGGGTGGTCGAACACGATGCCGGCGAGGTCGTGGCCTGCGTGGGTCGCGGCGTGCGCCTCTGGTGCGGCGTCGCCGCCGGCCTGGGGGCCGTGGAAGCGCGGGCCGTCGGCCGTGATGTCGCTGGGCATCAGCCCTCTCCTGCGGCCGGGCCGCGCTCGGCCAGGTAGGTGGTGCGGGGGCGGAGGTTCAGCTCGCCGAGCAGCGCGTAGTTGCGGGCGTCGGCGCGGGCGGCGCGCACGGCGGCGCCCTGGTCGCGCAGGTCGCCGAAGTGGATCGCACGCGTCGGGCACGCCGTCTGGCAGGCGGTCTTGACCCGGCCGTCGGGGATCGGCTGCAGCGACTTGTCGGACTCGATGCGGGCCTCGGCGATGCGCTGCACGCAGTACGTGCACTTCTCCATCACGCCGCGCGAACGCACCGTGACGTCGGGATTGTTGCGCGCCTGCACGGAGGGCGCCTCGCCGCCGGTGTAGTCGAGGTAGTTGAAGCGCCGGACCTTGTACGGGCAGTAGCCGGAGCAGGCGCGGGTACCGACGCAGCGGTTGTAGACCATGAGGTTCAGGCCCTCGTGGTCGTGCAGCGTGGCCTCCACCGGGCAGCCGACCTCGCAGGGCGCGTCCTCGCAGTGCATGCACGGCACCGGCTGGAAGTGGGTCGCGGGCTGCTCGGCCTCGCCCTCCCAGTAGCGGTCGATGCGCAGCCAGTGCATGTCGCGCCCCAGCGCCACCTCCTCGCGGCCGACCACGGGGATGTTGTTCTCGCTCTGGCAGGCGACCACGCAGGCATTGCAGCCGATGCAGCTGTCGAGGTCGATCACCATGCCCCAGGCGCGGCGGTCCTGGTCGTTGTCGGCGTAAACCTTGTCCGGGTAGATCGAGGGCGCGGTGGCGCCCGGGTCGCCAAGGTGCGGGTCGCCATACGCCGGGTCGCCGACGGGGGCGCCGCCCACCGCCTGCACGCGGATGAAGTCGTGACCCTCCATCGTGCCGTGGTCCTGCGTGCAGGCGACGCCGGCGTGTCGGCCGAGCTTCGTCAGCGTGACGCCCGCGGTCTGCATCGGGGAGGCGGCCGTGCGCAGGGGCGAGGCGTCGAAGCCGAGGCCGGTGGACAGCAGGTCCGGCGGCACGTGGCCGTAGCCCAGCGTGAGGGTCGCGGTGCCGGGCGCCTGGCCGGGGGTGATCCACACCGGGCCCTCGACGTGGCGGCCGCCGGCCTCCAGCGCCACGACGTCGCCGTTGACGAGGTGCTCGCGCGCGGCGAGGCCGGGCGGGATCGCGACGACGTTGTCCCAGACCACCTTGTTCAGCGGGCGGGGCAGCTCCTGCAGCCAGGCGTTGTTGGCCCACGCGCCGTCCCACGTCGAGGGATCGGGGCGGAACAGCACGGTGATGGTGCGCGCGTCGGGTGCGGCCGGAGCGGCGACGGGCGTCGTCGCGGCGGCGGACGCGGGTGCGAGGCGGGGCGCAATCTCCGGCTCGGCGGTGTCGGGCACGAAGCCGTCGACCAGCGTCTGGTGCCAGCGCGCGCCGACCGCCGCGTCGTCGCCGGAGCCGCGCCACGTGTCGCGCCAATGCTGCTCGAGGATGTCGCGGCCCTCGCGCGGCGTGGCGTCGGTGAACAGCGACAGCACCTCCAGCGCGGAGCGGCCGCCGTACAGCGGCGCCACGGTGGGCTGGATCAGGCCGACCGTGCCGTCCCAGGA
>JBPBQS010000343.1:0-3932 GCA_050920955.1 Janthinobacterium lividum
CCGTACGAGCGCGAGAAGTAGGCGTTGAGCGCCTTCTCCTGCACGCCGAGGTCGGCGTGGTAGCGGTTGATGAACGCGTTGTACTTGGGCTGCACGCCGCACGACAGCGCGGTGACCATCAGCTCGCTCTTCAGACCCTGCATGTCGAAGGCGGCGTGGTCGGCGGGCCGGACGCACTGCTCGGCGGCGGCCGCGAGCTGCGGGGCGAGCATCCCGGCGCAGAGCAGGCCGGACATCAGGATACGCATGGAGATCCCCCAGGACGGAAGCGGGCGCAGCGCCGGCCGGCCGGGTCGCTGCCATGAAGCTTGGTGTGAGCTAGACTGTCTACGCCACTCGAATGCAACAACAATCGCCGAACACGGCCCAGGTCCGCCTGTCCCTGTGGCCCCGCCGCTGCACCCTGCGCCGCGCGTGTAGCCCACCCGCCGCGCCCCGGCAAACCACGGCGGAATCCTGTCCCGCGCCACCTATCCCTGCGCGCCGCGCCGGGCTATCGGTGTGCCATTCGATGGGACGCGGCTTCCGCCCGCCCAGGCGACAGTGCGGGCAGTGGAGTACGGCCATCATGACAGGCGCAAGGATTCGGTTCGGCGTTCCCGCCGCCCTGGTGGGCATCGCCCTGCTGCAGGGCTGCGCGCCCAAGCCCTCCATCGTCGAGGAGGCGGCGCCCTCGCCCGACCTCTACGGCCGGATCCCGGCCCGCGCCTGCGTGGTCACGCCGATCGTGCTGCGCGACGGCGGCGAGTCGACGACGACGATGACCGTGACCAACGACGGCGGCTTCTGCGCGGCCGCCCTGGCCGACGGCAACAGCCGCCCGTTCGAGGTCGGCCTGGTGACCGCGCCGCCGGTGCACGGCAAGCCGCTGATCCACACCGTCGGCAACAAGACCGAGATCGACTACACCCCGGCCAGGGGCTTCGTCGGCAGCGACAGCTTCATCGTCCGCCTGCGCACCGCCAAGGTCGACAGCCTGCTGCACCTCACCGTGGTCGTGACCCCGGTCGGCGAGGCCTACACCTCCGGCAAGCCCTCGCCCGTCGTGAAGTAAGCTCGGGCCCTGCCCGAACCCGCCAGGGGCGAGCCGCCCCTGGACCGGCGCTTACTTAGGTGGCGCGTTCCAAGGGCGCAGCCTTTGGCGGAGTCCAGAGGCAGCGCCTCTGGCCTTCCTCCGTCACGCCGCCGCCGACTCCGCCCCCGGCAGCATCGCCAGCAGCCCCTCCAGCCCGACCCGGGAGCAGAAGTCCCCGAACCCCTCGCCGCCGGCGCCCTGCTCCGCCCACGCGGCCAGCAGCGGCGCGAGCGTCCCCACGACCTCCCCCGCCGCGACCTTCTCCAGCAGCTTGAACGACAGCCGCGTCCCCTCGAAGTCCCCGCCGACGTAGAGCGCGTAGAACCCCGGCATCCGCCCGACCATGCCGATGTCGCCCGAGTACGACCGGCAGCACCCGTTCGGGCACCCCGTGATCCGCAGGCTGATCTGCCTGTCCGACAGCCCGTGCCGCGCCAGCACCGCGTCGATCCCCGCCACGAACTCCGGCTGCACGCGCTCGGCCTCCGTCAGCGCGAGCCCGCACGTCGGCAGGGCAGGGCACGCCAGCGCGAATCGCGCGAAGCTGCTCATCGCCTCCGCCGGCACGACCCCGTGCCCGCGCAGCAGCGCGTCGAGCGCCTCCCGATCCTCCACCCGCAGGTTCGTGAGCAGCACGTCCTGCTGCGGCGTCATGACCGGATCGCACCCGAAACGCTCGACCGCCTCGCGCAGCGCGGTGCGCATCGCGACCCCGCCCTCGTGGTCCGCGATGCGCCCCGAGGGCACCGGCACGCCGAGCCACCACAGCCCGTCGCCCTGCTCGTGCCACCCGAGCAGCTCCGGCACCCGCAGCGGCGCCACCGCCCGCACCGGCTCCATCTCGCCGCCGTAGTACTCGGCGAGCGTGCGCGCCACCCACTCCGGCCCCTGGTCCTCGACGACATACTTGAGCCGCGCCCGCCGCCGGTTCGTCCGGTCCCCGTGGTCGCGCTGCAGCCGTATCACCGCCTCCACGCCGCGCAGCAGCTCGCCCGCCGGCACGAACGCCACCGGCGTCCCCAGCCTGGGGAACGTCCGCGCGTTGTTGTGCGTCATGCCCTGCCCGCCGCCGAGCATGAAGTTGTAGCCCAGCAGCGCGTCGCCCCGCCCCTCGTCCGCGAACACCGCGACCAGACCGAGGTCGTTGCTCAACACGTCCACGGTGTTGTCCGACGGCACCACGAGCCCGATCTTGAACTTCCGCGGCAGGTAGGTCTCGCCGTACAGCACCTCGGTCTCGTCGACCCGTGGGTCCGGCAGCTCGTCCATGAAGATCTGGTAGTACGCCCGCGACTTCGGCCGCAGCGCGTCGGCCAGCATCATCGCGTCCGCGTGCAGCCGCGTGTGCTGCGCGTCGCGCCGCGGCGCCGGCGTGGCCATGACGTTGCGGCTGACGTCGCCGCACGCGTTCATCGTGCTCAGCATCGTGTGGTTGATCGCCGCGACCGCAGGCTTGAGGTCGCCCTTGACGATGCCGTGGAACTGGATGCCCTGGCGCGTCGTGATGCGCAGCGTCGAGTTCGCGCGGTCGTCGGCGAGCCGGTCCAGCCCGAGGTACTGCGCCGCCGTCATCTGCCCGCCCGGCATCCGGACGCGCAGCATGAACTGGTACTCCTTCTCCACGCCCGCCTGCTTGCGCGCCGTCGCCGTGTCGCGGTCGAACTGCTCGTAGCTGCCGTGGAACTTGAGCAGGTTGTAGGCATCCTCGCTGACCTGGATGCCGCCCTCCGCCAGCTCCTCCGCCAGCCGCCCGCGCAGGCCCTGGCTCGCCAGCTTCACGTGCTCAACCGCGGAAAGCTTCACCGCATCGGCCATCGCCGCCTCCATCCGTTCGTGTCCATCAGCAAGCAAGCATGGGCCCTGCCCAAACCCGCCAAGGACCAGGGGTCCTTGGATCCCCATCCCTAGTAAGGCCAGTCCAGGGCGGCTCGCCCTGGCGGGTCCAGGGCAGAGCCCTGGCCTTCCTTCAAGCCTCGCCGGAAGCCCCCGGCTGCTCGACCATCCGCAGGTACGGCTTCAGCGTGACCCACCCCTTGGGAAACCGCGCCGCCGCGTCCTCGTCCGACACGGCGGGCGTGATGATCACGCGCTCCCCCGGCACCCAGTTGCCCGGCGTGAGCACCCTGTGCGCGTCGGTGAGCTGCAGGCTGTCGATGACCCGCAGCACCTCGTCGAAGTTCCGTCCCGCGCTGAGCGGGTAGCACATCACCAGGCGCACCCGCCGCTGCGGGTCGATCACGAACAGCGAACGCGTCGCCGACGCCGGCTGCACGTGCGGGCTCGCCATGCCGTAGAGCGCGGCCACGCGGCCGTCGCGGTCGTCGATCGTCGTGAAGTTGACCGCCGCCCCCTGCGTCTCGGCGACGTCCGCCTCCCACGCCGCCTGGCGGTCCGACGGCGCGAGCGACATCCCGATCACCTTGACGCCGCGCCGCGCCCACTCCGGGCCCATGCGCGCCACCACGCCCAGCTCCGTCGCGCACACGGGGGTGAAGTCGCCGGGATGGCTGAACAGCACCGCCCACGCCCCGCCGAGCCAGTCGTGGAACCGGATGCGCCCCTGCGTGCTGTCCTGCTCGAAGTCCGGCGCGATCTGGCCCAGCTGGATGGTCATGCAACGCCTTGTGCTGCCGGCCGGCGCCAACGGGCACCCCGCCGCGACGGCAGGAACTCCACATGGGGCGTCAGCGTATTGGGACAACCACGCCTTGCGACCGTGGTTTGGCGATCATATAGAGAAGCTGATCGGTTCCGCCAACGGCCGGCGCAACCCGGCCGCCTCGGCGCGCCGCAGCAGGTCGTCGAGCGTCATCGTCTGCAACCGCTCGCACAGCGAGGCATCCAGCTCTTGCCACAG
>JBPBQS010000084.1:0-3931 GCA_050920955.1 Janthinobacterium lividum
GACGGCGCCACCGGCGGCCTCAAGTTCCGCCCCATGACCCTGCCCGACCGCCTCATCGAGCACAACGCCCACCCCGCACAGATCTCCGACGCACGCCTCGGCCACAAAGACATCGTCGCAACTGTCATGACAGCACTGGGCCGTGACGCGGCGCGTCCGGGCGAGCTGGAGAGCGCCGCGCGCGCCTGAGGAGGCGGCTCGATGGCACGGCGACGGGCGGACCAGATGCTGCTGGACCGGGGGCTGGTGGAAAGCCGTGCCCGCGGCCAGGCATTGATCCTGGCTGGCAAGGTGTTCAGCGGCGAGGCACGGGTCGAGAAGGCCGGCGACTTCCTTCGCGAGGACGCGCCGCTCCATGTCAGGGGCCAGGACCATCCGTGGGTGTCGCGCGGCGGCCTGAAGCTCGATCACGCGCTGGCGGAGTTCGGGCTTTCTCCCGCAGGCCGGGTCTGCCTCGATGTCGGCGCGTCGACGGGCGGGTTCACCGACGTGCTGCTGCATCACGGGGCGCAGAGGGTGCACGCGGTCGACGTCGGGCATGGCCAGCTCGCGTGGTCGCTGCGGCAGGACCCTAGGGTGGTCGTGCACGAGAAGACGAACGCGCGGCATCTGACCCGGGACATGCTGGGCGAGGAGGTGGACGCGCTGGTGTGCGACGCGAGCTTCATCGGGCTGCGCACGCTGCTGCCGCTGCCGCTGCAGCTCTGCCGGCCGGGAAGCTGGGCCGTGATGCTGGTCAAGCCGCAGTTCGAGGCGGGGCCGGGGCAGGTCGGCGCGAAGGGCGTGGTGCGCGATCCGGAGGTGCATCGGGCGGTGTGCGAGCAGGTCGTCTCGTGGCTGGGCACGGTGTCGGGCTGGACGGTGCTGGGCGTGACGGAAAGCCCAGTCCGCGGACCGGAGGGCAACGTCGAGTTCCTGCTGGCAGCGGAGAAGCCGCGCTAGATCGCCTGGTCGTGCGTGGCGGATCCGTTTTGTGCTGGTCCGCCCGGTGTCTCTCCGGTTTGTGACGCGGCAATGCCCTTGTTCGGTTTGCCTTGCATGGCGCGCAGTGATGCATGGGGTCGCCCAGGGCCTTTCCGCCGCCTGTTGCGGCGTGCGAGGAAATCGCGGGCCCCTCCGCCGTGACACATCCAAGGAAGTCCGTCTGCCATGGACCCGATCTCGCGTCGTACCATCCTCGCTGCCACTGCAGGCGGGCTTGCGCTTGGCACCAACGCCGCGATCGCACGGACGGATGGGTCCGCCGACGCCGCGCAGCCGATCCGTGGGGACGAAGGCGCCACCGTGCTTGGCACTCTCAACCTTCCGGTAGCCGGCGAGAACCCCGACCTTCAGCACCCGCCCGCCACCGATCACGGCGACAGCCCGAACCTGAAGTGGTCGTTCGCGGACAGCCACATGCGTCTCGAGAAGGGCGGCTGGGCACGGCAGACCACGGTGCGCGAGCTTCCCGTGTCGAAGTCGATGGCCGGGGTGGACATGCGCCTCAAGCCGGGCGCGATCCGCGAGATGCACTGGCACAAGGAGGCCGAGTGGCAGATCATGCTCAAGGGCAGTGCCCGCATCACCGCGATCGACACGGACGGCCGAAGCACCATCGCCGACATCGGCGAGGGTGACCTCTGGTACTTCCCGTCCGGATTGCCGCACTCGATCCAGGCACTGCAGGACGGGTGCGAGTTCCTGCTTGTGTTCGATGACGGCGCCTTCTCCGAGGACAGCACATTCCTCATCACGGACTGGTTCGCGCATACGCCGAAGGAGGTACTCGCGAAGAACTTCGGCGTGGCCGAGGTGGCTTTCGCGCAGATCCCACCGAAGGAGCTGTACATCTTCGAGGCGCCTGTGCCCGGACCGATCGCGACAAGTGCGGTGCCCGACCCGCAGGGCGAGGTGCCCAACCCCTTCACCTACCGGCTGATGGCGCAGGCGCCCACCCAGGCCAGCGGGGGAACCGTGCGCGTCGTCGACAGCCGCAACTTCAAGGCCTCGAAGACCATCGCGGCGGCGCTGGTCGAGGTGAACCCCGGGGCGATGCGCGAGATGCACTGGCACCCCAACGCCGACGAGTGGCAGTACTACATCGAGGGCCAGGGCCGCATGACGGTGTTCGGCGCCGAGTCCCGCGCCCGCACCTTCGACTACCAGGCGGGCGACGTGGGCTACGTGCCGCGCTCGATGGGGCATTTCATCGAGAACACCGGCACCACGACGCTGCGCTTCCTGGAGATGTTCCGCTCCGACCACTACGCCGACGTGTCGCTGAACCAGTGGATGGCGCTCACGCCCGTCGAGCTGATCAAGCAGCACCTCAACCTCGACGACGCCACCATCGGGAAGCTGCGCAAGCAGAAGGACTACGTGGTCGGCTGAGCACAGGTCGCGAGCCGCCGCCAGGAAAGCCGGCGGTCGCCTGAAGCGCGAGGGCAAAGGCTCAGGGCAGCGACGTGTCGAACTGCAGGGCGGCGAGACGGGCGTAGAGACCGCCCTGGCGCACCAGCGTGTCGTGGGTTCCGGTGGCCACGATGCGCCCGGCCTCCATCACCACGATGCGGTCCGCCCTGCGCACCGTCGCGAGCCGGTGAGCGATCACCAGCGTGGTGCGCGAGGCGAGCCTGGCCAGGGCGTGCTGCACGGCGGCCTCGCTCTCCGCGTCGAGCGCGCTGGTGGCTTCGTCCAGCAGCAGGATGGGTGCGTCGCGCAGGATGGCGCGCGCGATGGCCAGGCGCTGGCGCTGCCCGCCAGACAGACGCACGCCGCGCTCGCCCAGGAAGGTGTCGTAGCCCTGCGGCAGCGCGTCCAGGAAATCGCACGATGCCGCCGCGGCAGCGTCGCGCACCGCGGCGTCGCTGGCATCGGGGCGGCCGAGGCGCAGGTTGGTCCAGACATCAGCGCCGAACACCACCGGTTCCTGGGCCACCAGTCCGAGGCGCGTGCGCACCGCCGACGGTTCCGCGTCGCGCAGGTCGATGCCGTCCAGCCGCACCGTGCCGGACAGGGGGTCCTGGAAGCGCAGCAGGAGCTGGAACACCGTGGTCTTCCCCGCGCCGGATGGGCCGACGAGGGCCACCGTCTCGCCAGGCGCCACCGCGAGCGAGAAGTCGCGCAGCGCCGGCTGTCCGGGACGTGCGGGATAGGCGAACTCCACCGCCTCGAAGGCAATCCGGCCTTCGGGCGGGAACGGCAGGGCGCGCGGCGAGGCCGGCACCGTGATCGTGGGTCGCACCGACAGCAGCTCGGCGAGGCGGTCCGCAGCGCCGGCCGCGCGCTGCATCTCCCCCCACAACTCGCTCAGGCCGGCGCCCGAGGTCGCGACGATCACCGCATAGAACACGAAGGCCGAGAGCGCGCCCGCCGTCATCCTGCCCGCGAGCACCTCGCGCCCGCCGACCCACAGCGACAGCGTGATCGCCCCGAACCCGAGCAGGATGACGCCCGCGATCACCAGGGCGCGCGAGCGGATGCGCGCACGCGCCGCGGCCACCGCGCTCTCGGTGGCACGCCCGAAACGCGCGCGGGCCTGCGGCTCGTGGGTGAAGGCCTGCACGGTGCGCAGCGCGGACACCGTCTCCTCCGCCAGCGCCGCGAGGTCGGCGACGCGTTCCTGCGCCACGCGCGACAGCGCCCGTTCGCGGCGGGAGAACACCACCAGGGGCACCACGACGAACGGCACGACGGCCACGACCACCAGGGACAGCGCCGGGCTGGTGGCGACCAGCATCGCGAAGGCGCCGACCAGCAGCACGGCGCTGCGCAGCCACTGGCTGAGAGCCGAGCCGGCCAGCGCCTGCAGCACTGCGGTATCGGCGACAAGACGCGACAGCACGTCGCCGGTGCGCGCCGTCTCGAACCAGGCGGGAGAAAGCGTGGTGATGTGGTCGAACACGGCTCGACGCAGGTCGGCGCCGACGCGTTCGCCCAGCCAGGTGAC
>JBPBQS010000308.1:0-3927 GCA_050920955.1 Janthinobacterium lividum
TTCGCGCCGGCGAGCAGCTCGGTGTAGCGCGCGGACAGGCGCGCCTCCTCCTCCAGGTCGGCGGCGATCTCCGGGCGGAAGGTCGTCACGTCGCATTCCCACAGCCGCACCGCGTGCGCGCCCGCCAGCCGCTCCAGCGCCGCGCGGTCCCCCGACAGCAGGCGCAGGCGCAGCGCCGTGTCCAGGCCCGTCGCCTCCGGCTGCAGCGCGTCGGCCAGCTCGCGGTCCGCGCGTCGCGCGGCGTCGGTGGTGTCCTGCGCGAAGCGGAGGTGGACCAGCGCCGTCCAGCTGTCGAAGCCCCGCCGTGCCGCGTCCCAGGCCGACAGCGTGCCCGCCAGGTCGCCCGCGTCGAGCCGCGCGTCCAGGGCGGCGTACTCGGCGGCCAGCGACTCGCGCGACGGCACCGGAGCCTTGATCTCGGAGAAATGCATGCGACCTCGCGCGCGGTGGAAGGCGGGCGCACGGCAACGCCGGCCCGCCCCCGTCATCCGCGCACTGGCCGCGCCGATCAAGAGGACTCGCAAATCCGTCCTGCCGCGCAGGACAAAACGACCCTGTTTTGTCCTGCGCGGCAGGACGGGAGGGGGGTCGAAACAGGCGTTTGTCCTGCGCGGCAGGACAGGAAGCCAGCCTCCCGTCCTGCGCGGCAGGACAAACCGTGCGCCGCGATGCAGATTCGGTGTGCCGCCAGGTGGCTCTTGTTCCGGTCTGCGGGACAGAGGCAGCAAGACCGGGCTCTGCCCGGACCCGCCAGGGGCGAGCCGCCCCTGGACCGGCGTCATGGAAGGGGAGGGGTCAGATCGGCTTCAGGCCGGCCTCGATCTCGCGGCGGCGGCCCTCCAGGAAGGGGGGCAGGGCCAGGCGCTCGCCCAGGCTCTCCATCGGCTCGTCCGTGTCGAAGCCCGGCCCGTCCGTCGCGATCTCGAACAGGATGCCCGCCGGCTCGCGGAAGTAGAGGCTCCGGAAGTAGTGGCGGTCCACCGGCCCGCTCGACGGCACCCGCAGCGTCCGCAGCCGCTCGTTCCAGGCGCGGTACTGGTCGAGGTCCGGCGTGCGGAACGCGACGTGGTGCACCCCGCCCGCGCCCTGCTGCGCCTGCGGCAGGTGCGGCTCCACGGCGACGTGCAGCTCCGCCGCCGCGCCGCCCTCGCCCATGGCGAACACGTGGACCTCGGCCTCGTCGTGGCGGTAGCGACGCTCGGCGCGCATCCCCATCACCTCGGTCAGCACCGCCGCCGTGGGCGCCAGCGTGGCCACGCTCAGCGTGATCGGCCCGAGGCCGCGGATCTGGTGCGCGGCCGGCACCGGGCTGCGCTCCCAGGGGTGCGCGTCGCCCTGGCCGCCGTCGTCGACCAGGCTGAGGCGCTGTCCCTCTGGGTCGGCGAAGTCGAGCGTCAGGCGGCCGTCGCGCTCGGCGGGCGCCTCGTGCGCGACGCCGTGGTACCCGAGGTGGCCGTGCCACCACGCCAGGGCGCCGGCGCCGGCCACGCGCAGGGCGGTGCGGCTGATGGCGTTGGTGCCGCGCCGCTCGGGGGCCGCGGGCCAGTCGAAGAAGGTCACGTCGCTGCCGGGCGCGGCGAGGCCGTCGGCGTAGAACAGGTGGTACGCCGAGACGTCGTCCTGGTTCACGGTGCGCTTGACCAGGCGCATGCCCAGCACGCCCGTGTAGAAGGCGTGGTTGTCCGAGGCGTGCGCGGTGATCGCGGTGAGGTGGTGGAGGCCGGTCAGCTGCATGAGTCACTCCCTGGGCCGGGCCCCCGGAGAGGGGTCGCGCGGCGTCGGCGGTCTGGGAGTGGAGGTCTACCGGGAGGGGGTGGTGGAGCCAAGCGGGGTCGAACCGCTGACCTCCTGAATGCCATTCAGGCGCTCTACCAACTGAGCTATGGCCCCTTCCCCGTGGGGTGGCGGCTTATAGCCACGGGCCCGCCGCGGGAGCAAGGGGCCGCGTGACGATTCGCGGAATACGGCGCGAGAAGAACGGCAGGGTGGGCACGAAGGCCACGAACGGCAGCAAGCAAGGCCAGAGGCGCTGCCTCTGGACTCCGCCAAAGGCTGCGCCCTTGGAACGCCTCCCTTAAGTGAGGCCGGTCCAGGGCGGCTCGCCCTGGCGGGTCCGGGCAGAGCCCGGCCTTGCCTGCTACGTGGCGTGCCCGGTCGCGTCCGCGCGCAGCTCGCGTGCGCGGGCGAGGACGCGGTTCTCGATCTCGCCGGTGGTGGTCGGGCTGACGGCGGCGTCGACCCAGCGGCCGTTGTCCTGGACCTGGCGGAACAGCGAGACGCGGACGCCGTCGGCGCGGAGCTGGCGGCCGAGGATGTAGGCGGTGGCCTTGAAGCGCTCGCCGGTGGTGGTGGGCGGGGAGTACCAGTCGGTGATGATGACGCCGCCGAACGGGTCCGCGGAGGCGAGCGGCATGAAGCCGAGCGTGTCGAGCGCGCCGCGCCAGAGGTAGGCGTTGACGCCGATGCCGCTGCCCTGCTCGGCGTCGGGGCGGCCGGTCTTGGCGTTGCCGAAGGTCAGGCCGTTGGTGCCGAACAGCTTGCCCTGCGCCTGGTCCTTGAAGCGGGCGTCGTTGTACTCGTTGTCGGCGACGGGCCGGACGGTGGGGGCGTTGCTGCCGCACGCGCCCAGCGCGAGGAGAGCGAGCAGCAGGGCGGAGCGGAGCGGCGGAGAGGTCATGACGGCCCTTTGTCGCGGGGCACCACACGCCCCCGTGTAGGCGCGATGTCTAGACCGCGCGCGGCGGTGCGCCAAGCGGGGGATGCGACGCGAGAGACGCCGCCGGTCGCCCCGGCGCGGCGGTGGCGCGATCGCGTGGACGGGGCGCGGCGCACGACGGTATCGGGAGGCGCGCGGGGACGGGGCGGCCGGAACGATGGCGCAGGGGGTAGAACGCAGGCGGGGCGGCGGATCGCTCCGCCGCCCCGCAAGGAACGCGCCGCACAGGCCGGGGGTGTCCCCGGCCGGCGGGGAGGCTACCAGCTCAGGCCGGTGCCGAGGGCCAGGGCCTGGGCCCGCAGCTTGTTGCCGGTGGGCGAGACGGTGTTGGTGGCGATGTTCACGCCGCCCTGCTTGCGCTGGTCCCAGATGTAGGAGAGGAACAGCGACACGCCGGGGGCCAGCGCGTAGGTGGCGCCGGCGGCCGCGCCCTGGTCGCGCGCCTGGCTGATGCCGGTCTGCGCCAGGTTGCCCTGGTAGGTGTAGTCGATCCACGAGCCGCCGAAGATCAGCGGGCCGACGGTGTAGGTGGCGCCCGCGACCCACGCGGAGCCGACCGCGCCGCCCTGGGTGTCGAGGGCGAACTGGCCGGTGTAGCGGCCGCGCTGGAAGTTGCCCTGCAGCGAGAAGCCCGCGTAGGTCACGGCCACGCCGGTGTCGAACATGTCGAGGCCGGAGAAGCGCTGCGCCGCGGTGAGCGCCGCCTGGCCGTTGTACTTGACGTTGCCGGAGTGGATGTAGGAGCCGGTCGCGGCCAGGCCGACGGGGCCGAAGGTGCCGCGGTAGCGCAGCAGGACGTCGGTGGTGTTGGTGCGGCGCGAGGTCTCGCCGGCCATGTTGGTCGACGAGGTGCGCGCGCAGCCGACGCCGGCGTCGGTGCCGTAGACCGCGCCGTTGGCCAGCGGGACGGAGACCGTCGAGCCGGTGCTCGTGGTCTGCGTCGAGGTGTTGGCGGTGTTGGCCGAGCCGCAGTTGCCGTCGTCGATGTTGGAGTTGTTGGTGTTCGGCTCCCACGAGGCGCCGAAGTCGAAGCCCATGAACTGCGGCGAGAGGTAGACGACCTTGGAGGTCGAGTAGAAGTTGCCGACGTCGGCGAACGGGTAGTTCAGCTGCGAGTTGCCGGCGAGCTGGTAGTAGACGTCGCCGTTCCAGCCGCCGGCGTCGAAGTTCTCGACGGTGCCGGTCAGGTAGAGCGAGGACGGGCTGTCGGT
>JBPBQS010000344.1:0-3923 GCA_050920955.1 Janthinobacterium lividum
CCGGTGCGCTTCGCCCGCCTGGTGGTGCCCTCGCCGGCGATCGAGGAGCACAACTTCTCGCACCGCGTGTTCGCGCGCCTGTGCAACCGCATCGGCGAGTTGCTCACCGCCCACCTGCCGCCCGCGCCGCGCGAGGCGCCGGTGTTCCTGTCCAAGGCGCGGATGCGCGGCGGCGTCGCGCGGCTGGCCAACGAGGCGGAGTTCTGCGACCGGCTGGCGGCGGGCGGGGTGGAGATCGTCTATCCCGAGACGCTGGACTTCCCCGAGCAGGTGCGGCTGTTCCGCGACACGGCGATGCTCACGGGATGGGCGGGCTCGGCGATGCACGCCGCGATCTTCGCGCCCGGGCGCGACATGCTGACGCTGTCGTTCGGTGCCACCATGCTGAGCAACCAGCGGCTGCTCGACCAGGCCAACGACGGGCGCAGCCTGACGCTGTTCCCGGAGGGCGACATGCTGCCCGGGCCGCCGAGCCCCGGGTTCGACCACTGCTTCGTGCTGCGCGACCCCGTGCGCACGGCCGAGGAGTTCCTCGCTGAGATCGACGCGTCGCTGCGCCCGGCGGTCGCGGCCCGTCGCGCCGCGGCGGGCGCGGCGGGGGGGGACGAGGATGCCGCGCCGGCGGCGGGCGCGGCCAAGGCGGGGCGGCTGCTGTTCGAGCACCGGTTCACGCTCGCGCCGCCGCTGCTCACCGAGGGCGAGGCGGGCTGGAGCGACCCCGAGCCGGACCACGTCTGGACCAGCGGCGCCGCCAGCACGCTCACCCTGCCCCGGCCGGACACCGGCAGGGCGGTGCGCCTGGAGCTGGACCTGTCGACGGTCGTGCTCGCGCCGCACCTGATGTCGCGGCCGCTCGCGGTCAGCGTCAACGGCGTCGAGGTGCGCACCTTCGCGGTGCGGCGCAACGGCGAGTACGCCTGCGTGCTGCCGGACGCGTGCCTGACGGGCGAGCGGCTGCGCTTCGCGTTCCGCCATCCGCTGACCATGTCGCCGCGCGACCTGGGGATGAACGACGACGCGCGGCCGATGAGCATCGCCTTCGGCGCGATCCGGCTGCGCGAGCTGGGCGCGGACTGACTCGCGCGGCTTGAACCGGCGGGCGGGGGCCGGCATATCCCGCCCCCTGCGGCCGAGGCGGCACGGAGACTGCGCCCGTCCCGTGCCGCCCGCCTGCCGAACGACCGGAGGACCCTGCCGTGACCGACGCTCCCGCACGACCGAGCCGCGAGGAGGCCGAGGCCGCCGTGCGCACCCTGATCCGCTGGGCCGGCGACGACCCCCTGCGCGAGGGGCTGCTCGACACGCCCGCCCGGGTCGCGCGCTCCTACGAGGAGTTCTACCAGGGCTACGGCCAGGACCCCGTCGCCCTGCTGGAGCGCACCTTCTCCGAGGTCGAGGGCTACGACGAGATCGTGCTGCTCCGCGACATCCGGCTGGAGAGCCACTGCGAGCACCACATGGTGCCGATCGTGGGCCGCGCGCACGTCGCCTACATGCCGGACAAGCGCGTGGTCGGCATCAGCAAGCTGGCGCGGCTGGTGGACGCCTACGCGCACCGGCTGCAGATCCAGGAGAAGCTCACCGCGCAGATCGCCGACACCATCCAGGCCGTGCTGCACCCGCACGGCACCGCCGTGATCATCGAGGCCGTGCACGAGTGCATGAGCTGCCGCGGCGTCCACAAGACCGGGGTCAGCATGGTCACCAGCCGCATGCTCGGCATCTTCCGCGAGAACCGCTCCACGCGGCAGGAACTGATGGCCATGGTCCAGGCGCCGCGCTTCTAGGCCCCGTTCGTCCTGCGGCGCAGGACGGGATGGCCCTTTTCGTCCTGCCGCGCAGGACAAAACAGCCCTGTTCTGTCCTGCGCGGCAGGACAGACCGAGGGTTTTTCGGGGCTTTGTCCTGCGCGGCAGGACGGCGGGCGCCCTATAATGTGCGCTTTCGGACATCGAGCGGGGCCGGGGAAGCAAGCATGGGCTCTGCCCAAACCCGCCAGGGCGAGCCGCCCTGGACTGGCCTCACTTAAGGGATGCGTTCCAAGGGCGCAGCCTTTGGCGGAGTTTGAGGCGGAGCCTCAACCTTGCTTCGCCTTCAGGCCAGGATCTCGCGGACCATTTTCGCGGCCTCCGGGCTGCCCCAGTCGGCGGAGCCTTCGAGGCGGGCGCGCTCCAGGCCGTCGGGGCCGACGAGCACCGTGGTGGGCAGGCCGCCGAGGCGCAGGGCGTGGACCGCCTCGCTGCCGGGGTCGAGGAGGATCGGCAGGCCCTCGATGCCGTGGCTGTGGAAGAACGGCGTGACCACGCCCGCGCCGCCGCGGTCGGCGGAGACGGGGAGGACGGCGATGCGGTCGCCTTCGAGGGCGCGCGACAGCAGGGCGAGGGAGGGCATCTCGGCGACGCAGGGGGCGCACCAGGTGGCCCAGAAGTTCAGGACGATGCCGCGGCCGTTGGCGCCGGTGTAGTCGGCGACGTGGAGCGGCTTGCCGCCGGCGTCGGTGAAGGCGAAGGGGGGGAGCGGGGCGGGGGGGTCCAGGCGCGACATCGCCGCCATGCCGCGCAGGCCGGGGGCGTCCGTGGCGCCGCCGGTGCCGGAGATCTGGGACTGGGCGGCGGCGGGGGCGACGCGGAGCTGCGCCAGTTTGCGCCCGGCGAGCACGCCGAGTACCGTCCCGCCGGCCGCCAGGACGGTGCGGCGCATGATCCGAGCCATGGTGAGAATGTCCCCAAGTGATGCCGAGCGCGCCGCGGGCGCAGCGCCGCGCGACCCCGGCCAGGCCGCCGTGCCCGAGAGTCGGGAGGCTGCGCAAGAGTGTCGGCAGGCTTCGGCCGATGTCCAGGGGGGCGCCAACGCGCAGTGGGGCGGGCGCTTCGCGGGCGGGCCGTCGGCGGTGATGGCGGAGATCAACGCGTCCGTGGGCTTCGACCAGGCGCTGTGGCGGCAGGACATACGCGGGTCGCTGGCGCACGCGGCGATGCTGGCGCACGTCGGCATCATCGGGGCCGAGGACGAGGCGGCGATCCGCGACGGGCTGGGCGCGATCGGGGCGGAGATCGAGGCGGGGCGGTTCGACTGGCAGTCGGCACTCGAGGATGTGCACATGAACATCGAGGCGCGGCTCTCCGAGCGCGTGGGGGACGCGGGGAAGCGGCTGCACACGGCGCGCAGCCGCAACGACCAGGTGGCGACGGACTTTCGGCTGTGGGTGCGCGACGCCATCGACGGGATCGACGCGCAGATTGCCGACGCGATGGCGGCGCTGGCGCAGCGGGCGGCGGAGCACGCGGCGGACCCGATGCCGGGGTTCACGCACCTGCAGACCGCGCAGCCGGTCACGTTCGGGCACCATCTGCTGGCGTACGTCGAGATGCTGGCGCGGGACCGGGGGCGGTTCGCGGACGCGCGGCGGCGGCTGAACGAGTGCCCGCTGGGGTCGGCGGCGCTGGCGGGGACGTCGTTCCCGATCGACCGGGCGATGACGGCCGAGGCGCTCGGGTTCGACCGGCCGACGGCGAACTCGCTGGACGCGGTGTCGGACCGCGACTTTGCGCTGGAGTTCCTGGCGGCGGCGTCGATCTGCGCGGTGCACCTGTCGCGGCTCGCCGAGGAGATCGTGATGTGGTGCTCGCCGGCGTTCGGGTTCGTGCGGCTCAGCGACGCGTTCACGACGGGCTCGTCGATCATGCCGCAGAAGCGCAACCCGGACGCCGCCGAGCTGGCGCGTGCGAAGACCGGGCGGATCGTGGGGAGCCTGGTCGGGCTGCTCACGGTGATGAAGGGGCTGCCGCTCGCCTACGCCAAGGACACGCAGGAGGACAAGGAAGGCGTGTTCGACGCGGCCGACGCCCTGGCGCTGGCACTCGCCGCCATCGCGGGGATGGTGCGCGACCTGCAGGCCGACACCGCGCGGATGCGGGCGATGG
>JBPBQS010000228.1:0-3835 GCA_050920955.1 Janthinobacterium lividum
CGCAAGGCGGCGGCGGCCCCCGTGGTCGAGGCCGCGCCCGACCCCGACGCCGTGGCGATCCGCACCTACCGCCCCGCCCGCGACCCCGCGGTCAAGCGCGCCGCGCACAGCCCGGCGGTGCCGGCGAGGCGCTCGCGCCGTCTGCTCGGTGGCAAGGTGGAGCTGCTGGACGACCCGGCGGCGACGCCGGACGAGACCGCGCCCGAGTGAACGCCCGCACGCCGCCGCCCCCTGTGGCGGCGGAGCCGGTGCCCTGCACCGTGTCCGCGGTGGGGCTCGACGGCGACGGCGTCGCCACGCTGGCAGACGGCACCACGCTCTACCTCCCGGTCACGCTGCCCGGCGAGAGCGTGCGCGCCGTGCCCAACGCGCGTCGCGGCACCGGCCTCACCGGCCCCTTCGAGCTGGTCGAGGCCAGCCCCGACCGCGTCGAGCCCCCCTGCCCCCACTTCCCGGCGTGCGGCGGCTGCACCGTGCAGCACTGGGCCGACGCGCCCTACGCCGCCTGGAAGGCCGGCCTCGTGGCGCAGGCGCTGCGTCGCGCGGGGTTCGAGTGCGAGCCCGGCGCCGTGTCGCGCACGCCGCCGCTGGCACGCCGCCGCATGGACCTGGCGATCCGGCGCGCGCCCGGCGCCGGCGTCCTCGTGGGCCTGCACCGTCCCCGCTCGGGCGAGGTTGTGGACCTGCACACCTGCCTGGTACTGCACCCCGCGCTGTTCGCGCTGGTGGCGCCGCTGCGCGTGCTGATGGGCCGGCTGCGCTGCTTCCGGCGCGAGGCCTCGGCGGTGGTCAACCTGCTCGACACCGGGCCGGACCTGCTGCTGCGCTCCGACGCGCCGCTGGAGACCAACGACCGCACCCTGCTCGCCGCCTTCGCGCAGGAGCACGGGCTGGCGCGGATCTGCTGGGCGCAGGGCGACGACGCGCCGGAGACCGCGTGCTCGCTGCGCCCGGCGCAGACCGTGCTGTCCGGCACCGCGGTGATGCCCGCGCCAGGCGCCTTCCTCCAGGCCTCCGTCGAGGGCGAGGCCGCGATCATCGCCGCCGTGCTCGCCGGCCTGCCGCCGAAGCTAAAGCCGAAGGCGCGCATCGTGGAGCTGTTCGCGGGCTACGGCACGCTGTCGCTGCCGCTGGCGGCGCACGGGCGCGTCGTGGCCTACGAGGGCGACGAGGCCGCGTGCCTGGCCCTGCGCCGCGCCTCCGCGGGCCGCATCGAGGTGATCCGCCGCGACCTGCAGCGCCAGCCGCCGCAGCTGCGCGAGCTGGGCGGCGCCGCCTGCGTGGTGCTCGATCCGCCGTGGACCGGCGCCGGAGCGACGATGGCCCCGCTGGTCGCCGCCAAGGTGCCGAGGGTGATCTACGTGAGCTGCAACCCGGTGGTGCTGGGGCGCGACGCCATCGCGCTCAAGGCGGCGGGCTACCGGCTGCTGTCGGTCGCGGTAATCGACCAGTTCCTGTGGTCCTCGCGGGTCGAGACGGTGGCGGTGTTCGCGCTGGACGCTAGGCGGTAGCACCCGGATCCGGCGCCGCCGCGTCCCCCGCGCGCGGGAGATCGTTGCGGTTTCCGCTCGACAGCGGGGCGGTCTTCATCAAGGCTTCACCACCGGGGTGGTTCAATCCCGTCCAGGTGTCGGGGGTGCCGGCTGTGCTGGCCATTTTCACGTGCGTCACGACCGAGCACGACCTGCGCCTTGCCGCGCTGGCGGCGCTCATCTGCCTGCTCTCGTGCTTCACCACGGCGACCCTGTTCGGCAACGCGCAGCGACGCACCGGGCGGCAGCGGTGCCTGTGGGTGGCGCTGGCGGCCGTCGAGTTCGGCGTCGGCGTGTGGTCGCTGCACTTCGTGGCGATGCTGGCCTACGCCCCCGCGATCCCGGTCGCCTACGACCTGCGCCAGACGCTGTCGTCGGTCGTGTTCGCGATGGCCGGCGGCCTGGCGGGCTTCGCGGCCTGCCTGTTGCCGGGACCGCGCTGGCGCGGCTGGCCCTGCGGCGGCGCGCTGCTCGCGGTCGCGGTCGCCGGCATGCACCAGGCCGGGATAGCCTCGATGCGCCTTCCCGGCGGGATGGTGGTGGAGGAGCCGTTCCTGCCCGCGACCCTGCTCGCGAGCGCCGTGCTGTGCGCGGCCGGGCTGGCGCGCCTCGCGCCGGGCTGCCGACTCCGACGGCGGCTGGAGGTCACGGCGTGGCTCTCGGCGGCGATCTGCCTGGTGCATTTCTCGGGCATGGCCGCGCTGCGGTTCCATCCCGGCGCGGCGGCGGCGGGGAGCGGGGCCATCGTCGGCTCGGCGATGCTCGCGATCACCGTGGCCGCCGGCACGCTGGCGCTGCTGATCGTGAGCCTGGTCGCCACGCTGGCGACCCAGCGGCTCGCGGAGGGTGCGGAGCGCGAGCTCTACAGGATGCGCCAGTTCGTCGGCGTGTCGTTCGAGGGGCTGGTGATCCACCGCGACGGCGTCATCCTCGACGTCAACCAGCGGCTGTGCGAGCACGTCGGCCGCGACGCCGCGTCGCTGATCGGCCTGCGGCTGGTCGACCTGGTCGCGCCCGCCTCGGTCGAGGTGCTCGAGAAGTCGATGCGGCTGCCGCCCGACCTGGAGGCCTCGCCCGAGATCGTGGTCCTGACGGAGCGCGGGACGCTGTCGATGGAGCTCCGGGTCCGGCTGATCGACTACCACGGCAGGCCGGCGCGCGCGGTCGCCCTGCGCGACCTGAGCGAGCGGCGGGCGGGCGAGGCGCGCATGCGCCACCTCGCCCACCACGACGCGCTGACCGGGCTGCCGAACCGGCTGATGCTCGACGAGCGGCTGTCGGAGGCACTGGCGGAAGCGCGCCACCGAGGCCACGGCGTCGCGGTGCTCTACCTCGACCTCGACCGCTTCAAACCGGTCAACGACCTGCTGGGCCACGCCGCCGGCGACCGGCTGCTGGTCGAGGTGGCGGCGCGGCTTTCGGCGATGCTGGGCGCGGAGGACACGCTGGCGCGGCTGGGGGGTGACGAGTTCGCCGTGGTGCTCGCCGTGTGCGACGGGCCGGAGGCAGGCGCCCGGCTCGCGCAGCGCATCGTGGACGCGCTGTCGCGGCCCTTCGACATGGAGGGGCGGCAGGCGAGCGTGGGCGGGTCGGTGGGGGTCGCGCTGTCGCCGCGCGACGGCACGGACGGGGTGACGCTGCTGCGCCTGGCCGACATCGCGATGTACCGGGCCAAGGAGGAAGGGCGCGGCGCCTTCCGCATGTTCGAGGCGGCCATGGACGAGCAGCTGCGCGACCGGCGCACGCTCGAGGCCGACCTGCGCCGCGCGATCGCGGCCGGCGAGCTGGAGGTGCACTACCAGCCGATCGTGGGCTGCGCGGACGGCGTGGTGCTGGGCTTCGAGGCGCTGGTGCGCTGGAACCACCCGGGGCGCGGCCGCATCGCGCCGGGCGACTTCATCCCGCTGGCGGAGGAGTGCGGCCTGATCGTGCCGCTGGGCCTGTGGGTGCTGGAGACCGCGTGTCGGGAGGCGGCGGGCTGGGCGCTGCCGCTGCGTGTCGCCGTGAACGTGTCGCCGGCGCAGTTCCACCACCAGGAACTGTCGCGGCAGGTGGCCGGGATCCTGGCGGCCTCGGGCCTGGCGCCGGCGCGTCTGGAGATCGAGGTGACGGAGGGCCTGCTGATCGACAACCCGCACCGTGCGCTGAGCATCCTGTCGGAGATCAAGGCGGGGGGCGTGCGCATCTCGCTCGACGACTTCGGCACCGGCTACTCCAGCCTCAGCTACCTGCAGCGCTTCCCGTTCGACAAGATCAAGATCGACCGGTCGTTCGTGCAGGGGCTCGGGCGGGACAGGCAGGCG
>JBPBQS010000123.1:0-3776 GCA_050920955.1 Janthinobacterium lividum
ATGTCGTTCCACTCGTCCTGGTCGGTGCGGAAGCCGTCCAGCATGAGGTGGACGCCGATGAACTGCGGGCCCTTGAGGTTCCAGTGCGCCTGCTTGGTGATCAGCGACAGGTCGATGCCGTCGGCGAGGCGGGCGCTCAGGCACTCGATCGACGCGGCCTTCGCGTTCGACTTCGTGGCGTTGCGGGTCTGGTGCATGTGGGTGCCGTCGGTGCTCTGCGACTTGAGCTGCGAGGGGTCGGAAGCGGCCATGGGAAGGCTCCTGTGCGTGTTCGGGGGGACCAACGCGGGGGCGGCGGGGACGTTGCCTCGGGCACGGGATCGTCAGGAAGCAAGGTCGGGCGCTGCCCGAACCCGCCAGGGCGAGCCGCCCTGGACTGGCCTCACTTAGGGAAGCCATCCAAGGGGCTTCCCTTGGCCGAGTCCAGAGGCGGAGCCTTTGGCCTTGCTTCAGCTCCGGGGGCGGTGGATGTCGTGGACGACGATGCCCTCGTCGCCGCTCGGGACGTGGAGCCAGTGGCTCTGCTCCAGGGTGCGGCGGGTGTCGCGCAGGCCGGCGTCCCAGTGGTCGCGCATGGAGGCGGCGCTGAAGTCGAAGTCCTTCATCTGCCCCTCGTGGGCGGCGCCCTGGTAGATCAGGTGCAGGATGGTGAAGCCGGGCAGGTGCTCCAGCTCGGCGCGCAGGGCGCGTTCCTCGTCGGTGAGGTCGGCGGCGGGGAGGCGGCCGAGCAGGCGGCGGAGCTGGATCTTCCGGCGGTGCTGCTCGCGGTAGTACTCGGTGACCAGGCGGGTGCGGCTCGAGTACATGATGTCCTTCTGGCGGGCGAGGACCTCGTCGATGTCGCGCGGGATGGCGCCGCGCGCGCTGAACAGGTCGACCTGGAAGACGAGCATGCTGTCGTCGCCAGCGTGGTCGAGCAGGTGCTGCAGGGGCGTGTTGGAGACGAGGCCGCCGTCCCAGAACCAGTCGTCGCCGATCTGCTGCATGGGCAGGGCAGGGGGGAGCGCGCCGCTTGCCTCGATGTGGACGGGCTCGATGCGGGTGTCGGCGCTGTCGAAGTAGGCGAAGTTGCCGGTGGCGACGTTGACCGCGCCCACGGCGAAGCGGATGGCGCCGGAGTTGAGCAGGTCGAAGTCCACGACCTCGGACAGCGTCTGACGCAGCGGCGCGCTGTCGTAGAAGCTGGTGGCGCCGGTGGCGCCGCGGCCGGAGAACCAGGGGCCGGGCCGGTGGGGGGTGAAGAAGCCGGTCTGGCCGAAGGCGGTGGTCACCATCGAGGACCAGGTGTTGTAGAGGCGGCGCGCGAAGTCGCCGTCCGGGGCGGGGCCGGCGATCGCTGGCGAGGTCACGCATTCCCAGAACTGTCGCAGGCGTTCGAGGCGGCGCTCGCGGGGGTTGCCGGCGATGATGGCGGCGTTGATGCCGCCGATGGAGACGCCGGCGATCCACTCGGGGTCGAGGCCGGCCTCGTGGAGCGCCTGGTAGACGCCGGCCTGGTAGGCGCCGAGGGCGCCGCCGCCCTGCAGGACGAGCGCGACCTTGGCGGCGTGGGGGGCGGGGGGCGGCGGCATGGCGTTCATGGGCGGCGGGTCCGTCGGTCCTGGGCGGGCCCGCGGCGGCATGCCCCGTGCGGGCTGCCGGCCGGGGCCCGCGTCTTGTTGTGGGCGTCATATGGGCCGAGTCGGCGGCGGGGGCGATGGGCAGGAAGAAAGGTCGGGCCCTGCCCGAACCCGCAAAGGGCCCGAGGCCCTTTGATCCCTTGACTTAAGGGGCGCGTTCCAAGGGCGTAGCCTTTGGCGGAGTTTGAGGCGGAGCCTCAACCTTGCTTGTCTGCCGTGCCGGGCGGCTAAGCTCCGGGCGCGCAACGAGGGAGGTTTCCGATGGTCCTTGCGGGACGGGTGGCGCTGGTGACGGGCTCGACGAGCGGCATCGGGCTGGGCATCGCGCGGGCGCTGGCCGGGCAGGGGGCGTCCGTGGTGCTCAACGGGTTCGGCGAGGCGGCGCAGGTGGAGGAGATCCGCGAGGGGATCGAGCGCGAGCACGGGGTGCGGGTGCTGTACCACGGGGCGGACATGACCAGGCCCGCAGAGATCGCGGCGATGGTGGCGGCGGCGGAGCGGGCGTTCGGGGCGGTGGACGTGCTCGTGAACAACGCGGGGATCCAGCACGTCGCGCCGGTGGAGGAGTTTCCCGTGGAGCGGTGGGACGCGGTGATCGCGATCAACCTGTCCTCGGCGTTCCACGCGATGCAGGCGGCGATCCCGGGGATGCGGGCGCGGGGGTGGGGGCGGATCATCAACGTGGCGTCGGCGCACGCCCTGGTGGGGAGTGCGGGGAAGAGCGCGTACGTCGCGGCCAAGCACGGGCTGCTGGGGCTGACGAAGGCGGCGGCGATCGAGCTGGCGGACGCGGGCGTGACGGTGAACGCGATCTGCCCGGGGTGGGTGAAGACGCCGCTGGTGGAGCGCCAGATCGAGGCGCGGGCGGCGGCGGAGGGGCGCTCGGTCGCCGAGGTGGAGCGCGACATGCTCGGCGAGAAGCAGCCGATGTCGCGGTTCACGACGCCGGCGCAGATCGGGGGGATGGCGGTGTTCCTGTGCTCGGAGGCGGCGGAGACGGTGACGGGGGCGCCGCTGTCGATCGACGGGGGGTGGGCGGCGCGGTAGGGGCGCGGGGCGTGACGGTTCTGGTGACGGGGGCGGCGGGGTTCATCGGGGCGGCGGTGTCGCGCGCGCTGCTGGCGCGGGGCGAGCGCGTGGTCGGGGTCGACAACCTCAACGACTACTATGACGTGGGGCTGAAGCGGGCGCGGCTGGGGCTGCTGGGGGGCGATTTCCGGTTCGTGGAGGCGGATGTTTCGGATCGCGCGGCGATGGCTGCGCTGGTGGATTCGGAGCCTGCGGTGGACCGGGTGGTGCATCTCGCGGCGCAGGCGGGGGTGCGGCATTCGATGGTCGACCCGTATGCGTACGTCACGGCGAACGTGATGGGACATGTCGTGATGCTGGAGGCGGTGCGGCGGCTGCCGGCGCTGCGGCACTTCGTGTTCGCGTCGTCGTCGTCGGTGTACGGGCTCGAGGGGGAGATGCCGTTCTCGGAGGGGGCGCGGGCGGACACGCCGACGTCGCTGTACGCGGCGACAAAGCGGGCGGACGAGCTGATCAGCCACGCCTACGGGCATCTGTGGGGGATACGGCAGACCGGGCTGCGGTTCTTCACGGTCTACGGGCCGTGGGGGCGGCCGGACATGGCGGTCTTCATGTTCGCGCGGGCGATCGTGGAGGGGCGGCCGGTGACGCTCTACGAGGGCGGGCGGCTGCAGCGCGACTTCACCTACATCGACGACATCGTGGCCGGCGTTCTGGGTGTGCTGGACCGGCCGCCGGAGGGGGCGATGCCGCGGCTGCTCAACATCGGCAACAGCCGGCGCGAGGAGGTGTCGAAGCTGGTGGCGTTGCTGGAGGCGGCGCTGGGGCGGCGCGCGGTGGTCGAGTGGCGGGAGCGGCCGGCGGCGGACGTGCGCGAGACGTGGGCGTCGGTTGCGGCGATCGAGGCGCTGACGGGGTACGTGCCGCGGGTGTCGCTGGAGGAGGGGGTGGGGCGGTTCGTGGCGTGGTTCACGGAATTTCGTGGGGGGATGCAGAAAGGTGGTTGACCGTTCCTCGATCTCGGCCTAAATCCCTTTTCACCGGCGGCGAAGAAACTTCTTGCTTCTTCCTTCTGGTCTGCTACTTTTCTCGGCTCTTCCGGGTTTGGTGGTTGGGTTCTTTGGGTGG
>JBPBQS010000149.1:0-3772 GCA_050920955.1 Janthinobacterium lividum
GGTGCAGACCGGGCTGCTGATCACGCCGTGGCCGCTCGCGATCGTCGCCGTGGCGCCCTTCGTCGGCCGCATCGCCGACCGCGTCCCGGCGGCGGTGCTGTCCTCGCTGGGCCTTTGCATCACCGGGCTGGGCTTCCTGGCGCTGCGGCTGATGCCGGCGGACCCCAGCAACCTCGACATCGTGTGGCGCATCGCGCTGGCTGGAGCAGGCTTCGGGCTGTTCCAGCCGCCGAACAACCGCGCGATGCTGGTGACCGCGCCGGCCTCGCGCGTGGGCAGCGCCTCGGGGATGATCTCGGTCGCGCGCCTGCTCGGGCAGACCGTGGGCGCGATGCTCGTGGCGCTGACGCTCGGCTTCGTGCAGCAGGGCGCGACCCTGGTGTGCCTCGTGCTCGCCTCGGCCACCGCGTTCCTGGCGGCGGGGCTCAGCGCCACGCGACTGCGTCGGAGGGACTGAGGCAAGGTCGAGGCTCTGCCTCGAGCTCCGCCAAAGGCTCGCCTTTGGAAACGCCGATTTGAAGGAAGGACGGCGGGTTCCGGTGCGGGGATGCACCTCCGGCGGGAAACCACGGTGGGCGTGATGCGCTCCAGGGGCGTGCAAATTTCCAGAACAGACGGCCTGAAACAGCGACTGCGGCTTGCGGTGGCGCTTGGCGTTCTCGTGGCCATGGGACCCGTGTCGTGGGCGGCGCCAGCGGCGGCAGCGGCCGGGATCGAGACGGTGCAGTTCCGTGGCGGTGGTGGCGGCGGGTACCACGGGGGGGGCTTTCGTGGGGGCGGCTTCCGCGGGGGCGGGCCCCGGGGCGGCGGCTTTCCGGGCGGGCGCTTTCGTGGCGGCTATGGCGGGCGCGGGTTCTATCGTCCCCACTACGGGTATGGGCGAGGTTTCCCGGGCTACGGGGGATACGGATCCCAGCGCCGCCGGGCCTGGTGCTTCTACCACCCGGGAGCGTGCTACCGCTTTCCATGAGGCGCCGGATGTCATGAGGCGCTCGGTCGTACGCTGATGGTGTCCGCTGGCTGGTTTCGGAAGCGCAACCGCGTGTTGGCGGCGCTCTCGGCTCGGCAATTCGAAGCCTTTCAGGGATGGATTCTCAAGGCGAGCCTTGAGCGGAGTCCAGAGGCAGAGCCTCTGGCCTTCCTCCTTCCGCCTCGCGCTGTCAGACGGCGCCGAGCAGGGTGAGGCCCGGTGCCGTGGGCGAGCGTGCACCCCACGCCGCGAGCGCCGTGCGCATGTCGTCCGCGCCGGCGTCCCAGCGGCGCCGGAGCACGGCGGCGCCGAAGTCGAAGCCCTTGATCGCGGTCTCGTCCTCGCCGGCGCTGTACTCGAGGCGCCAGACCGTGCCGCGCGGCGGGGCCTCGGGCGAGAGGCGCGCTTCCAGCGACCAGAGATGCCGCTGGGCGTGCAGGGCGCGGCGGGTCTGGGTCGCGAAGATCAGGTCGGACTGGCGCTCCTGCGCGTCGAGCAGGCTGGCGGGGGGCGCGGCGGCGAGCGGGAACGGGTCCACGACGAAGCAGGTCAGCCCGTCGCGCGGGGGGGCGAGCACGAGGTGCGCCGGGGTGTTCGCCGCGAGCCCGCCGTCGACCAGCAGCCGGCCGTCCACCGCCACGGGCGGGAAGTTGGGCAGCAGCGCCGCGCTGGCGAGGACGTGGTCCAGCGTGACCGGGGCGCTCGCGGTGTCGAACACCACGTCCTCGCCGGTGCACAGGTCGACGGCGATCACCGAGACGCGGATGTCGCCGCCGTTGAGCCGGCCGAGGTCGACGAGCCTGGCCAGCGTGGCGCGCAGCGGCGCCAAGTCGTAGAGGCCGGGCGGGGCGTCGGGGTTGGCCAGGGCGGAGAGGCGCGGGCGGAACATCCCGGGGCGGCCGAGCAGCCGGGCCTGGATCCCGTCGGCGAGCTGGGAGGCGCGCGCCCAGGGGTTGGGCCACGCCGGCTGCGGGGCGGCCACGCTGTCCCAGAACGCGCGCAGGGCGGCGACGCGCCGGCCGGGCGGGTTGCCGGCGATCAGAACGGCGGTGATCGCGCCGGCCGACGCGCCGGCCAGGTGGTCCGGCACGTGGCCGGCCTGCTCCAGCGCCTCGTAGGCGCCGGCGTCGTAGGCGGCCACGGCGTTGCCGCCGCCCAGCACGAGGGCGAGGCTCACCGCCGCCGTCCCGCGCGTGCCCGGCGGCGACTCAACGGCGGCGGCGCCCCGCGAGCGCCAGCACGGCGGCGCCCAGCGCCAGCCCGGCGCCCACCGTGCCGCGGTTCTTGGTCGCCCAGAACTGCAGGCTGGTGGACAAGGACTCGACGTCGAACGGCCCGTGCGTGGGCGAGGGCAGGCTGCTGGCCTCGAACAGGTTCTCGTCGCGCGCGGCCGCGATGCCCTGGTTGTGCGAGTTCTGCAGCCATGGGGCCAGCCTGCCCAGCAGGAGATCGGCGAGCGAGGGCGCCCAGGCGTTGAGCAGTGCGGTCTGCACCGTCTGCGCGCCGACCAGCACGTCGCGTCGGCGGTGGGTGGCCGCGAAGTGGATGGCGTCGGCGACGATCTCGGGCTGGTAGATCGGCGGCGGCGGGCGGGGCAGGTCGTCGATGCGCGCGGTGGCGTGGCTGTAGAACGGCGTGTTCACGCTCGGCGGGTAGACCACGGTGAGGTGGACCTGGCTGCGCTCGTGGATCAGCTCGGCGCGCACCGCCTCGGAGAAGCCGCGCATCGCGTATTTGGCGCCCGAGTATGCCGACTGCAGCGGCACGCCGCGCAGGCCGATCGCCGAGCACACCTGGACGATCGTGCCGTGGTTGCGCGGCCGCATGTGCTCCAGCGCCACGCGGGTGCCGTTCACCGCGCCGAGGTAGGTCACCTCGGTGACGCGGCGGAACTCGGCGTCCGTGACCTCGGGGAAGGGCGCGAACACGCTGACGCCGGCGTTGTTGATCCAGGCGGTGATCGGGCCGTGCTCGGCGGCGATGGCGGCGGCGGCTGCGCGCAGGGCGTCGCAGTCCGCGACGTCGGCGACGTGGGTGCTGACGTGGGCGCGCCGTGCGGCCAGCTCCGCGCGCGCGGCCTCCAGCGCCGGGGCGCCGCGCGCGATCAGGCCGACGCGCCAGCCGCGGCGGGCGAACAGCTGCGCCGCCGCGCGCCCGATGCCCGACGAGCCGCCGGTGATCGCGACGACGCCGGGAGAGGAGGAGGACTGGGACATGGGAGGAGCCTTCTGCTGCGACTGATGGTGCAGCAGGTGTGGCACGGCGGGGTGTTTTCCAGCGGGGCGGGCTGGGAAGGAAGGCCAGGGCGCCGCCCTGGACCCGCCGGGGGCAGGCGCCCCCGGACCCGCGCACGGGAAGGGGGGCGGGGCGGCTAGGCGGCGACCCCGGCGATGCCCTTGTCGGTGGGGGCGGCGTCGCCGTGCTCGGCCTGCTGCTCGATCTCGGCGTCCAGCTCGGCGCCGACCAGCACCACCATGGTCGAGATCCAGATCCAGGTCATGAAGCCGATCACGGCGCCGAGCGAGCCGTACGTCTTGTTGTAGCTGCCGAAATGGGCGACGTAGTACGAGAATCCGACCGAGGCGGCCGCCCAGGTGATCGCCGCGAACGCACTGCCGGGCGTGACCCAGCGCCAGCCCACGCGCGGCCGGCACGGCCCGTAGCGGTACACCATCGCCAGGAACAGGCCGATCACCAGCAGCAGCAGCGGCCAGCGCGCCAGGCTGAGCAGCATGTCCGACCAGGCGCCGAAGCCCACGAACTTCAGCACGATCGGCACCGCCACGACGCCGGCCACGGCCA
>JBPBQS010000085.1:0-3760 GCA_050920955.1 Janthinobacterium lividum
AGTGCCCGCCGCGATGTTCACCCGCCCCCTGTTCCGCTTCGTCCGCGACGGCACGACGATCAAGTTCATGCGCGGCCGCTTCCTGGGCCTGGCGACGTCGGCGGTGCTGTCGCTGGCCTCGGTCGGCCTGTTCTTCTACCCGGGGCTGAACCTGGGCATCGACTTCAAGGGCGGTGTGGTGATCGAGGCGCGCACGCCTGGGCCCGCCGACTTCACGAAGCTCCGCGCCGCGCTGGCCGCGCAGGGCGTGCCGGCGGCGGGGCTGCAGCGCTTCGGCGCGGAGGACGACGTGCTGCTGCGGCTGGACGCGCAGCCGACGGATGCGGCCAACCAGGCGGAGACGGCGAAGGTGCGGGCGGCGCTGGAGCAGGCGGCGCCGGGGACGACGGTGCTGCGCGCGGACGCGGTGGGCGCGTCGGTGTCGGACGAGCTGTTCCGCAACGGGCTGCTGGCGCTGGGCATCAGCCTGCTGATGATCATGGCCTACATCTGGATCCGCTTCGAGTGGCAGTTCGCCGTGGGCGCGGTGGTGACGCTGCTGCTCGACGTGACCAAGACGATCGGCTTCCTGGCGGTCACGCGCATCGAGTTCGACCTGGTGATGGTGGCCGCGATCCTGACGGTGATCGGCTACTCCACCAACGACAAGGTCGTGGTCTACGACCGGATGCGCGAGAACCTGCGCAAGTACCGGACCATGGGGCTGCGCGAGCTGATCGACCTGTCGATCAACGAGACGCTGAACCGCACGCTGGCGACCTCGTCGACGGTGTTCCTGGCGGCCCTGCCGCTGGCGCTGTTCGGGGGGGCGACGCTGTCGGGCTTCGCGTGGGTGATGCTGTTCGGCATCGTGGTCGGCACGTCGAGCTCGATCTTCATCGCGGCGCCGATCCTGCTGCTGCTCGGCGCGAACAGCCTGCGGCGCGACGTCCGCGCCGACAAGCCGGGCCGCAAGACGGGCACGGCGACCGGCGCACAGCCCTGAGGGCACAGCCGAGCAAGGTCGAGGCTCCGCCTCGAGCTCCGCCAAAGGCTGCGCCCTTGGAACGCATCACTTAAGCAGGCGCCGGTCCAGGGGCGGCTCGCCCCTGGCGGGTTTGGGCAGGGCCCATGCTTGCCTGCCGGCCGCGTCAACACCTGGGTCGCCTTTGTGGTGTATAGGGGAGCCTCTTGCCGGCCCCGTGCCCGCACGGAAAGGAAGCCTCATGTCCGAGCTGACCACCGTCATCGTCGACGCCCTCTACCGCGGCATCCTCGGCCGCGCGCCCGAGCCGCAGGCCCTGCAGGCCAGCAGCGAGTGGCTTGACAGCCACGGCGTGGCGCAGTCCCTCGGCGGCTTCGTGGAGAGCTTCGTCGCCTCCGAGGAGTTCCGCACGCGCGTCAACGTCACCGGCTTCCTGTCCGACCCGCCGGCGCCGCACTGGCCGGACCGGGCGCCCTACCGCCACGCCGTCAGCCTCGGCTCGAACTGCTACGTCAGCCAGATGCTCAAGGGACAGGGGCTCAAGCGCTTCTCCGCGCCCTTCGACTGGGTGTTCTCCACCCCCGCCATGGTCGAGCACTGCCTGCGCGACGACTTCGCCACCCTGCTCGACCGCAGCCTCCTCGAGGCGCTGCCCGAGCGCCCGGGTGCCGCCGGCTTCGAGCTGAGCGAGAACGCCTTCTACCGCGACAGCTACGGCGTGCCGCGCATGTTCAACCACCACGACGTCACCACCGACGCCGACTACGGCTACCTCAGCCGCTGCGCCGGGCGCCTGCGCGGCGTGCTCCGCGGCGGCGAGCCCACGCTGTGCGTCCTCGCCGCCCGCGACCGGCCCGACGCCCTGGCCGAGATCGAGAGCCTCGGCGGCGCCCTGCGCGAGATCGCGCCCCACGCCGACCTCCTCGCCGTGCTGGTCACGGAGCCCGCCGCCGGCGGCCTGAGCTTCGGCATGCAGGCGGTCCACGAGGCCGAGGGGCGGCTGGTCATGCGCTTCACGCCCACGTCGAAGATGCACCCGCTGTCGTTCGACAACCCGTTCGACGACGTGCTGATGCACCGGCTCGTCCGCTCGTTCCGCTTCGAGATGCCGGCGAAGCAAGGTTGAGGCGCTGCCTCAAACTCCGCCAAAGGCTGCGCCCTTGGAACGCATCCCTTAAGTGAGGCCAGTCCAGGGCGCCTCGCCCTGGCGGGTTCGGGCAGAGCCCGACCTTCCTTTACCAGAGCCGGTGCGCCTGCCGGCAGACCGTCTCCCACGCCGCCGTCGACCCGTCGACCCAGCCGCGCAGCAGCCCCTCGCCCGCGCGCTCGACGTCGCCCGGCGCGTGCCCGCCGCCCGCGGCCCCGACCCAGAGCAGGGTCGCGGCCCCGCGCCGGCGCAGCGCCGAGAGGAGCTGCGCGACCTTCGCGGGGTCCGACGGCGCGCCCTCGTCGCACAGCACGAGGAGCTTCTCGCCGCTCGCCAGGACCTCGGCGAAGCACCGCGCCAGCCAGGGCAGGCGCGCGCGCGCCTGGCGCTCCAGGGCGGCGGGGTCGGCCTGGCCCTCGTGCAGCCCGGTGTACCACTCGAAGCCGTGCGCGCGGTCCACCAGGACGTAGGCGCGCGCCTCCGGGTCGAGCACGAGCGAGGCGTGCTCGCCGAACCCGTCGGCGTCGAGGGCCCCGTCCAGCACCGCGAGCAGCCCGTCGAGCGGCGTGTGGCCGAAGCGGAACAGGCCGAGCGGCTCCGCGCCGTGGTGGCGCTGCACCAGGCCCAGCGCGCGCCCCGGCCCCAGGCTCTCGAAGTCCAGCAGCAGCGCGTGCATCCCCGGCTCGGCGAGGGCCACCGTCGGCGGCGCGGGCGGCGGCGGCGGCGGGTCCGACGGCCGGTCCGTCAGCAGCGACAGACGCGCGACCCGGGCGTGCAGCGAGAGCACGCGCCGGTCGTCGCCCCACGCCTCGGAGGGCGACCAGCCGTCGGGGTGGACCAGCGTGACCACGCTCACCGGCGGGCCGGCCAGCAGCGGCCACGGCACCCAGAACTGCGCCACGGCGTCGCCGCGCAGGACCTGGCTGCCCACGACGGCGCCGTTGACCCGCACCGACAGCCGCTGGAACGGACGCTCCGGCACCCGCAGGCTGCCCAGCTCCAGCTCCAGCAAGTAGTCGCCGGCACGCTCCGGCCGCGGCACCAGCAGCGTGCTCTCGTCGTCCACCATCCACACGCCGTCGGGCTCGTGCGTCGACCAGCCCGCGCCCTGGAAGTCGGGGCTGTTGCCGGGGTGGCGGAACGTGATCTCCAGGTCCTCAGCCATCCGGCAGGCCTCCAGCCGCAGGGGCGGCGCTCGACAGGGGCGCGGCGCACGCGCCACGCCGCCGCATCACGAAGCGCGCGGGCGGCATTGTTGCCCGTGCCGGCGGTACATCTATGCTGCGACGCACCAGCAGGGAAGCCGCCCGCCCCCGCCGCGTCGCCCCGCCCCCAGCCAGAGACGCCGCCACGATGGCAGAAGCCGCCCCGGAGTTCAGCCTGCGCCTCGAAGGCCGCCGCGTCCTGGTCGCCGACGCCGGCGACGCCGCGCCGGCGCTGGCGCGGCTCGCCCTGCGCGCCGGCGCCCACGTCACCCTGCACGACGCCGGCCTGCACCCCGGCGACGCGCACGCCCGCCTGGCACAGGGCGAAGGCGCCCCCTCCTTCGACGGCGTGCTGCTCTGCCTCACCGCGAGCCCCGCCCTCGCCGCCCGGGCCCGCGCCGCCGGCGTGCTCTGCGGCGTCCCCGGCCACCCCGCGCTGTCCGA
>JBPBQS010000195.1:0-3745 GCA_050920955.1 Janthinobacterium lividum
CGGAGTGCGTGGGGGTGGTGGCCGGGCGGGCGGGGGCGCTGCTGCGGCCGGCGGGGCTCGCGGGGGCGGAGGCGTTTCTGGCGACGGGGGTGAGGGCGGCGGGGCGGGATGCGGGGCGGCGGCGGCGGTTCCTGGCGGGGGAGAGCGAGGAGGGGCGGCGGGCGCTGGAGCGGCTGGGCGGGGGGGTGGGGTTCGAGGCGGTGGCGGGGTGGGTGCGGCCGTACCTCGCGGCGCTGGGGGGGCGGGGGGTGGCGGTCGCGGGGGTCGCGGGGGCGCGGCGGGTGCGGCTGGGCGAGGGCGGGGTGGGGATGCCGGAGGTGTTCGCGGGGGTGCCGGCGGGGGCGGCGGGGGGGCTGTTCCAGGCGGCGGCGGCGCATGCGGCGGCGCACCTGGCGTTCGGGGGGGCGCGGTTCGCGGCGGGGACGCTTCGGCCGCTGCAGGTGGTGCTGGTCACGCTGGTGGAGGACGCGCGGGTGGAGGCGCTGCTGATGCGGCGGTTCCCGGGGCTGCGGGGGTTGTGGGCGCCGTGGCACGTCGCGGCGGCGGGGGGCGTGGCCACGGTGCCGGGGCTGCTGGCGCGGGTGGCGCGGGGGCTGTTCGACCCGGCGTGGGAGGACGGGGACGGGTTCGTGGCGCGGGCGCGGGGGATGGTGGCGGGGGCGGACCCGCTCGATCCGGGGGCGAGCCGGCGGATCGGGGGGCTGCTGGGCAACGATCTCGGGCAGCAGCGGCTGCAGTTCGACGCGCGGGAGCATGTGGTGGAGCCGGCGTACCGCGACGACGGGGTGGGGCTGTGGCGGTTCGACGCGGCGGCGGGGGGGGATGCGGAGGTCGCGGAGATGCTGGGGGAGGCGCCACCGGGGGGGGATGGGGCGGACGGGGGGCGCGAGGCGCGGGGGGGCGTCGTGGAGCGGGCGGCGGCGGGGCGAGGGGTGGTGCTGGCGCGGTATCCGGAGTGGGACGCGGCGGCGGGGGTCGAGCGGGCGGGGTGGGCGACGGTGCGCGACGCGACGCCGGGCGAGGCGGGCGGGGCCGCGGCGGGGGCGCGGGTGGAGGCGATGCTGGGGGCGGCGCCGCTGGTGCGGGGGCGGGTGGCGCGGCTGCTGCGCGCGGTGGCGGTCGGCGGGCGCGAGCGGCTGCGGCGGCAGGAGGACGGCGACGCGCTCGATCTTGCGGCGGCGGTGGAGGCGGCGGTGGACCTGCGGCGCGGCGTGGTGCCGGACGGGCGGGTGCATTCGCGGGTGGCGCGGCGGCGGGGGGACCTGGCGGTGGGGCTGCTGCTGGATGCGTCGGAGAGCACGCGGGGGGTCGTGGCCGGGGGCACGGTGCTGGACGCGCAGGTGCAGGCGGCGGCAGTGCTGGCCGAGGCGCTCGCGGGCGCGGGGGTCGCGTGCGCGGTGCAGGCGTTCGCGTCGTGCGGGCGCGAGGACGTGCGCGTGGTGCGCGTGCAGGCGGCGGGCGCGGCGTGGGATGCGGCGGCGCGGGCACGGCTCGGCGGGGTCGTGCCGGGGCTGTCGACGCGGCTGGGGGCGGCGCTGCGGCACGCGGGCGCGGGGCTGCGCGGGCGGGGCGAGCACAGGCGGCTGCTGCTGGTGCTCACCGACGGGGTGCCGTCCGACGTGGACACGGACGCGGCGGAGCTGATGGAGGACGCGCGCAGGGCGGCGGCGGGGCTGCGGCGCGGCGGCGTGGACGTGTTCGGGGTCGTGCTCGGGGCGGACGGCGGGCGGGCGGGCGACGGCGTGTTCGGGGCGGGGCGGTGGGTCGCGGTGCCGGCGATCGGGCGGCTGCCGCAAAGGCTCGCGGAGGTGTGCGCGCGGCTGGCGCGGTAGGAAGCAAGGTCGAGGCTCCGCCTCGAGCTCCGCCAAAGGGCCGGGCCCTTTGGAAACCCTTTCCGAAGGAGGCAGGCGGGGGTGGCGTTGTTTCGGGGGCGAAGGGGCGAGACTCGGGGGCGGGGGTTCTGCAACGTGCCCGTCGCATTCACGGGGGCTTCATCATGCGCAGGTCGCTTCGCCTTTCCGAGCGGTGGTTCCACAGGGGGCTGTGGCTCGTGGCGCTGCTGTTCGCCTTCTGCCTCGTCGGGCTCGGCAGCATCGTGGTCGACGACCTGCCCCGCGTGGAGCGCCAGGCGCAGCGCGACGACTTCCTCGACGCCGCCGCGGCGCAGCCCTACCGGGTGGCGGTCGGCCGGGCCGCGCAGGCCGAGGACGATGCCACCGCCGCCGGCGAGCAGGCCGCGCTCAGGCTCCAGGCGGCGCAGCAGGCCTACGCGAGCGCCAAGGACGCGTTCGGCAACTGGCTGGAGACGCGCAAGGCGACCAGCCTCCCCGGGCAGGACAAGGACCTGGTCGCCCGGACGCAGGGGCTGGACGCCCTGAACGCGGCGCGGGTCGAGGCGCAGCACGCCGTCGACGCCGGGAACCAGGCCGTCCTGGATGCCCAGCAGGCGCGCAGCGAGGCCCAGGGCCGGCTCGATGCCCTGGAGAGCGACGCCGGCGGCCGGCTCGCGGAGGCGAACAGCCGCGCGGAGCTGCGCGTGTTCGGCTACCGGCTCGCGCTGACGCTGCCGCTGCTGGCGGTCGCGGGGTGGCTGTTCGCACGGGCGCGGGGGTCGACGTGGTGGCCGTTCGTGTGGGGGTTCATCCTGTTCGCGCTGTTCACCTTCTTCGTCGAGCTGGTGCCCTACCTGCCGAGCTACGGCGGCTACGTGCACTACGGGGTCGGCCTGCTCCTCACCGTGCTCGTCGGCCGGTATACGATCGTCTCGCTCAACCGCTACCTGGCCCGGCAGAAGGCGGCCGAGCAGATGCCGGACCGCGTGCGGCGCGACGAGCTGGACTACGACACGGCGCTGGCGCGGCTGGCCAAGGCGGTGTGCCCCGGGTGCGAGCGGCCGATCGACCTGAAGGACGCGGCGAACGACTTCTGCCCGCATTGCGGCATCGGCGTGTTCGGCCGCTGCGGGCACTGCGCCACCCGCAGGAGCGCCTTCGCACGGTTCTGCCACGCCTGCGGGACCCAGGCGGGAGCGGCGGCGGGGGCGTGAGGAAGGCCAGGGCCCTGCCCTGGACCCGCAAAGGGTCCGAGGACCCTTTGATCCCTTGACCTGAGGGAAGCCATCCAAGGGGCTTCCCTTGGCGGAGTTCGAGGCGGAGCCTCGACCTTGCTTCCCGCCTTCGGCCGGATTTTTGCACAGGCGGGTGCGGCGACACACCGGGCAAGGACATTGCGGGATGCTTCACGGCGACATCAGCAGCAGCAAGGACACGGTCGGCGTGGCCGTGGTGAACTACAAGATGCCTCGGCTGCACACGCGCGCCGAGGTGCTGGAGAACGCGCGCGCGATCGCGGCGATGGTGGTGGGGATGAAGTCGGGGCTGCCGGGCATGGACCTGGTGATCTTCCCCGAGTACTCGACGCACGGCATCATGTATGACTCCGCCGAGATGTACGAGACGGCGTCCTCGGTGCCAGGCGAGGAGACGGAGATCTTCGCCGAGGCGTGCCGCAGCGCGAAGGTTTGGGGGGTGTTCTCGCTGACCGGCGAGCGCCACGAGGAGCATCCGCACAAGGCGCCCTACAACACGCTCATCCTGATGAACGACCAGGGCGAGATCGTGCAGAAGTACCGCAAGATCATGCCGTGGGTGCCGATCGAGGGCTGGTATCCGGGCAACTGCACGTACGTCAGCGACGGGCCGAAGGGCATGAAGATCAGCCTGATCATCTGCGACGACGGCAACTA
>JBPBQS010000086.1:0-3662 GCA_050920955.1 Janthinobacterium lividum
GTTCTTGGGAAACCGCGAGCGCCCCGCCTGGATCAGCGTCTTCTTCGCCTGCGACTCGTGCCACTGCCGCACGGCCAGCAGGGCGGCATCCCAGCCGCGCTGGAACTCTGGCGTGATGTCGTCGGCCGAACCTGTCATGCCCCGGGTCGTGCCCCGCCCTACTCCCCCGGTCAAGCACGCCCCCAGTACCGGTTTCCAAAGGCGAGCCTTTGGCGGAGTTTGAGGCAGCGCCTCAACCTTCCTTCACGTCCCGCAGAACGTCCGGTACGGCACCTCCGGCCGCCCCGCCGCCGCCTGGTGCACATCTCCCGGCCGATCCTCCCAGGGCCGCAGCACCGACGCGAGCATCGCCTCGAACGGCCCCATGTCCCCGCGCCCGACCGCCGCCTCCAGCGCCGCCTCGACGAGCGCGTTGCGCGGGATCACCGCCGGGCTGACCGCGCGCATCGCCGCCGCCCGCTCCGCCGCCGCCACCCCCTCGCGCGCGCCCCGCTCCGCCCACCGCGCGGCCCAGGCGTCGAATCCCTCGCCGTCCGCGAACATCGCCCGCGCGACCCCTGCCTCCGCCCCGCCCGCCACGTCGCACAGCCTGCGGAACGTCACCGTGAAATCCGCGCCCCCCCGCGCCATCAGCGTCAGCAGGTCCTCGGCGAGCGCCGCGTCCCCCTCCTCCTCGCGCACCAGCCCGAGCTTCGCGCGCAGCCCGCCCAGGTACGCCGCATTGAACACCGCCCCGAACCGCGACAGCGCCGCGTGCGCCGCCTCGCGCCCCTCCGCCTCGTCCTCGCCGAGCAGCGGCATCATCGCCTCCGCCAGCCGCGACAGGTTCCACAGCATCGCGTGCGGCTGGCTGGCGTAGGCGTAGCGCGCGTTCTGGTCGATCGAGCTGAACACCGCCGCCGGATCGTAGGCGTCGAGGAACGCGCAGGGCCCGTAGTCGATGGTCTCGCCCGACACCGACGTGTTGTCCGTGTTCATCACCCCGTGCACGAACCCCACGAGCAGCCAGCGCGCCACCAGCTCCGCCTGCCGCACCACCACGCCCTCGAGCAGCGCGCGATACGGATGCGCCGCCCCCGCCGCCCCCGGATGGTGGCGCGCGATCACGTGGTCCGCGAGCACCCGCAGCCCCTCCGCATCCCCGCGCGCCGCGAGATACTCGAACGTCCCCACGCGGATGTGGCTGGCCGCGACGCGCACCAGCACCGCGCCCGGCAGCGCCGTCTCGCGCACCACCGCCTCCCCGGTCGCGACCGCCGCGAGCGCCCGCGTCGTGGGGATCCCCATCGCCGCCATCGCCTCGCTCACCAGGTACTCGCGCAGCACCGGCCCCAGCGCCGCGCGCCCGTCCCCTCCCCGCGAGAACGCCGTCCGCCCCGACCCCTTCAGCGCGATGTCGCGCCGCGCCCCGTGCCGATCGACCACCTCGCCCAGCAGCACCGCCCGCCCGTCGCCCAGGCTGGGCACGAAGTGCCCGAACTGGTGCCCCGCGTACGCGAGCGCGACCGGCTCCGACCCCTCCGCGACGCGGTTGCCGGCCATGATCGCGACCCCCTCCTCGCTGCGCAGCGCCGCCGCGTCCAGCCCCAGCTCCCCCGCCAGCGCCTCGTTGAGCCGCACCAGCCGCGGCTGCGCCACCGGCGCCAGCACCTGCCGCGTCGAGAACGGCCCGGCCAGGCGCGCATAGCTGTTGTCGAACGGGAACTGGACGGTCATCGGACTCTCCGGCGGCAGGGGGACCACCCCCAGATTGGGAGCCGCCCCGCCCGATGAAACCCGCCCGCCGCCGCAAGCCCGGTGGCGCCACGCCCGCGGATGCCCCATGCTGCCGCCATCCGGCAGGCCCTCCCGGCCCGCACCGCCACGCCCGCAAGGAGACACCATGTCCGACACCGCCCGCACCTCCCCCGGCGTGCTCGCCGCCCCGATCCCGGTGCGCGAGATCCTGCCCTGGCTGGTGTTCGGCGCCCTCTCCCTGCTCGCGATCTACTTCGTCGGCGTCGAGGAAGGCGCCACCTCCCTCGTCCACGGCATGGTCGTCCACGAGTGGGTGCACGACAGCCGCCACCTCCTCGGCTTCCCCTGCCACTGAGCCCCGGTCCGTGACCAGAAGCCTCCTGATCCGCGGCATGATCGCGGGCCTGGTCGCCGGCCTCCTGCTGTTCGCCGTGGGCCGCACCCTCGGCGAGCCCCAGGTCGAGCGCGCCATCGCCTACGAGGCCGCCGCCGACGACGCCCGCGCCCGGGCCGACGCCGCCGCCGGCCACGCCCCGGCCCTCCCCGAGCCGGAGCTGGTCAGCCGCGCCAACCAGGCCGGCCTCGGCCTGCTCACCGGCACCGTGGTTTACGGCGCGGCCTTCGGCGGCCTGTTCGCCCTCTGCTTCGCCTACGCCCGCGGCCGCGCCGGCCCCGCCGACCCCCGCGCCCTCGCCCTGCTCCTCGCAGCCGGAGGCTTCCTCGCCGTCTTCCTCGTCCCCGACCTCAAGTACCCCTCCAACCCGCCCTCCGTCGGCGAGGCGGACACGATCGGCCTGCGCACCGCGCTCTACTTCGCCATGATGGCCTGCTCCGTGGCCGCCCTCGCCGCCGCCACCGCCCTGCGCCAGCGCCTGCTCCACGCCCGCGGCCCCTGGCCCGCCGCCTTGCTCGCCGCCGCCTTCTACGCGGCGTGCGTCACCGCCGCGATGCTGCTCCTGCCCGCCGTGCAGGAAGTCCCCGACGGCTTCGACGCCGTCCTCCTCTGGCGCTTCCGCATCGCCACGATCGCCATGCAGTTCACCATGTGGGCCACCCTCGGCCTCCTCTTCGGCGCCCTCGCAGACCGCCTGTTCTCCCCCGCGCCCGCACGCCTGCGCACCGCCACGCGCTGAAGCAAGGCCTTCTTTTTCTGAAGAAAAAGAAGCAAAAAGACTCTGCCCACAAGAACCCGTGCCAGCCCGGCTGGCACGGTCCTCATGGGCAAGGTTCTTTGGTTCTTTCTTTCAGGAAAGAACTGCTTCCTTCCTTGCCTCAGCGGTGCAGCGTGCTCTCGTTCGGCAGCCCCTCGATCGGGCACTCCTCCGTGCCCACGGTGGGCCGCGTGAAGCTCTCGACCATCTCGCGCGCGGCCTCCGGGTCGTTGACCCACTTGCCGTAGAACTCGAACGGGCAGGCGGCCACGCCCTTGTCGCCCTCGCCCGAGTTGATCAGCCCGGTGTACCCGCGGTGCAGCAGCTTGAAGAGATGGTTCTCCGACTGCATCGTCCTGCGCGCGTCGCGGATCAGCGAGGTCGACAGCGCCGCGTACTGGATGCCGTACTCCTCCGTGCCGCACTCGCCGAGCGTGCGCCCGTCGAACCCCACGATCGAGGAGTGCCCGAAATACGTGTAAACCCCGTCCCACCCCGTGGCATTGGCCACCGCGACGTAGCAGTTGTTCGCCCACGCCATCGCCTTGGCCATCAGGATCTGCTGCTCCTTGGCCGGGTACATGTAGCCCTGGCAGCGCACGATCAGCTCCGCGCCCTTCATCGCGCAGTCGCGCCAGATCTCGGGATAGTTGCCGTCGTCGCAGATGATCAGGCTGATCTTCATGCCCTTCGGCCCGTCGCTGACGTACGTGCAGTTGCCCGGATACCAGCCCTCGATCGGCACCCACGGCATGATCTTGCGGTACTTCTGCA
>JBPBQS010000026.1:0-3650 GCA_050920955.1 Janthinobacterium lividum
CCCGACGTGCAGCGCGCCGAGCATGACGGCCATCCGGTCTGGCGCCTGCGCACCGGCGGCTTCGCGACCATGGCGCAGGCGCTGGAGTTCTGCGCCCAGGTGCGCGCGAAGGGGGCGGCGTGCTCGATCGCGGCGTTCTGATCGCGGGACGGCGCGGATGATCCCGGCGATCGTGGGCATCGCCGGCCGGGCGCTGGACGGGGCGGAAGCCGCGCTGCTGCGCGTGTGCCCGCCGGCCGGGGTGATCCTATTCGGCCGCAACGTCGAGAGCCCGGCGCAGCTGCGCGCGCTCGCGGACTCGCTGCGCGCGGTGCTGCCGGAGGGCGCCGTGCTCGCGGTGGACCAGGAGGGCGGGCGTGTCGCGCGCCTGCGGCCGCCGCACTGGCGCGCGCATCCCCCGGCCGGGGCGATCGGTGCCCTGCCGGCGGGCATGGCGGAGCGGGCGGCGTGGCTGACCGGGGCGCTGATCGGGCTGGACTGCGCGGCGGCGGGGCTCGACCTGGCGTGCGCGCCGGTGCTGGACCGTCGCGTGCCCGGCGCGCACGACGTGATCGGCGACCGGGCGTTCTCCGCCGATCCGTCGCGAGTGGCGGCGCTGGGGCGGGCGATGGCGCAGGGGCTGCTGGCAGCCGGGGTTCAGCCGGTGGGCAAGCATGCGCCGGGGCATGGGCGCGCCGGGGCGGACAGCCACCTGGCGCTGCCGGAGCTGGACGATGTGTGCGACGAGGACCTCGTGCCGTTCGCGGTTAATGCGGACATGGCGTGGATGATGACGGCGCACGTGCGCTACGCCGCGCTGGACCGGCTGCCCGCGACGCTGTCGGCGGCGGTGGTGGGCGGCGTGCTGCGCGGGCGGCTGGGCCTGCGCGGCGTGCTGGTCACGGACGACCTGGCGATGGGGGCGGTGGCGTCGGGCGGCGTCGGGCCGGGCGCGCTGGCGTGCGCGGCGCTTGCGGCGGGGTGCGACGTGGCGCTGCACTGCTCCGGCTTGCTCGCGGACACCGAGGCGGTGCTGCGCGCGTGCCCGCCGATGACGGAGGGGGCGCGCGGGAGGATGGCGGCGGCGCGGGCGCTGGCGGAGGGGGCGCGTCAGGCGCTGGACGCGGGGGCGCTGGACGAGGAGCGCCGCGGGCTGCTGGCCGGTGTCGCATGAACGGCATCGTGGTGCAGGTGCTGCTGGCGGCGCTGCCGGCGGTGGGCGCGATCCTGCTGCACGAGCTGGCGCACGGCTGGGCGGCGCTGGCGCTGGGCGACGACACGGCGCGCGCGGCGGGGCGGCTGTCGCTCAAGCCGTGGCGCCACGTCGACCGGGTGGGCACGCTGCTGCTGCCGGGCGCGCTGCTGCTCGGCCAGCTCGCCACGATCGGGCGGGTAGCGTTCATGTTCGGCTGGGCCAAGCCGGTGCCGGTGGCCGCGTTCCGTCTCCACCTCGGCAAGTACCGCAATGCCCGGCGACTGATGATGCTGGTCGCCGCCGCCGGCCCGCTCATGAATTTCGCGCTCGCTTGGCTGGCAGCGGTGTCGTTCCATGTCGTTCCAGACCTGCCGCCGGAGGCCGCCGACCTCGTCGGCAGGACTTGGCGCAACTTCATCCTGTGCAATCTTGTTCTTGGCCTGTTCAATCTGCTGCCGGTGCCGCCGCTGGATGGCGGTCGCATTGCGGTCGGGCTGCTGCCGGAAGCGGGTGCGCTGGTCTGGGCGCGCTTGGAACGGGTAGGAATCGTGCTCGTGCTGTTCGTGGTGTTCCTGCTGCCAACCGTGTTGCAGCAGATGGGGGTGGCGTTCGACCCGGTTGGAGGGCTGCTGAGCCACGTCGTGGAGCCGGCATTCATGCTGGTGATGCGCCTTGCAGGGTATTCCGATGCCGACTCCTGAGCGGGCGGACCTGCTCCCCGGCGTGCGCGGCGGCAAGTCCGCCAGCGTGCAGGCTCAGCAGTTTGAGGAGGCGCTGGAAGGCGAGACGACGCTGGTTCTGCGGCTCGGCGCCTACGAGGGGCCGCTCGACCTGCTGCTGGAGCTGGCGCGGGCGCAGCGGGTGGACCTCGCGCAGATCTCGATCCTGGCGGTGGTGGAGCAGTTCCTGGCCGCCGTGGAGGGCGCTCGGGCGCTGCGGCTCGAGCTTGCGGCGGACTGGCTGGTGATGGCGGCGTGGCTGGCGTGGCTGAAGTCGCGGCTGCTGCTGCCGGCCGACGCGGCGGCGGAGGAGGCGCAGGACGCGGCGGCGCTTCTCGCCGGGCGGATCGCGGGGCTCGACCAGCTGCGCGCGGCGGCCGCCTGGCTGGGCGCGCGGCCGCAGCTCGGCATCGACGTGTTCGGCCGCGGCGCGCCGGAGAGCCTGGTGCGCGAGGACCGCTCGCGGCTGTCCGCCGACCTGCCCGGGCTGGTGCGCGCCTACCTCGACGGGGTGCGCCGGGCCGGGGCGCGCGCGACCTACCGACCCCGCCCGGTCGCGCTGCCGGGGCTGGCCGAGGCGCTGGCGCGGCTGTCGCGGCTGCTGGGCGGGCTGCCGGGGTGGACGGAGCTGCGCCATTTCCTGCCGGGCGAGGCGGCGGCGGACGCGGATGCCGGGCTCCGGCGCAGGGCGGGGGTCGCGAGCACGCTGCTGGCGGGGCTGGAGCTGGCGCGCGAGGGGGCGGTGCTGCTGCGGCAGGACGACGCGTTCGGGCCGATCCTGCTGCGACGGGCGGACGCCGCGGCGCTGGCGGCGGAGTGAGGAAGCGAGCAAGGCCAGAGGCGCTGCCTCTGGACTCCGCCAAAGGCTGCGCCCTTGGAACGCATCCCTTGAGTGAGGCCGGTCCAGGGGCGGCTCGCCCCTGGCGGGTCCGGGCAGAGCCCGGCCTTGCTTGCTTATGACCCCCGACCCGGAGCGCCTCGCCGAGGCCCTGCTGTTCGCCCAGTCCGGCCCGGTGACCGCGGCGACCCTGGCGGCGGTGCTGCCCGAGGGTGCGGACGCCCTCGCGGTGCTGGCGGCGGTGCGGGCGCGGTATGCCGGTCGGGGCGTGGAGCTGGTGGAGGCGGACGGCGGCTGGATGTTCCGCACGGCGGCGGACCTGGCGCCGCTGCTGGTGCGGGTGGTCGAGCGGAAGCGCCGGCTGCCGCGGGCGGCGATGGAGGTGCTGGCGGTGGTCGCGTACCACCAGCCGGTGACGCGTGCCGAGATCGAGGAGCGGCGCGGGGCGAGCCTGGGGCAGGCGACGTTGGACGCGCTGCTGGAGTCCGGGCTGATCCGGCCGGCGGGGCGGCGCGAGGCGCCGGGGCGGCCGACGCTGTGGGCGACGACGCCGGCGTTCCTGGCGCAGTTCGGGCTGCGCGACCTGCGCGACCTGCCGCGTCGCGAGGACCTGGTGGTGGAGCCGCCGGGGCCGGACGCGTCGGGCGCGCCGCCGTGAGCGCGTGTTCCCCGGCGTGGCGCGGCGTGCTAGGCGGTGCGGGCCGTGCGCGGGTGCCTGGCCGGGGCAGGCGCCGCGTCGCTTGCGGCTGGCGCGTCCCGGCACGATGTGCTTCTGCCGGTGCCGACAGACGGCCCGCCACCCGGAGAGATCCTCGCGCATGTTCGACTTCGCCTGGTCCGAGATCGCGCTGATCGGCGTCGTGGCCCTTGTCGCCATCGGGCCGAAGGACATGCCGGTCGCGATCAAGACCATCGCCGA
>JBPBQS010000027.1:0-3621 GCA_050920955.1 Janthinobacterium lividum
GGCGTTGTTGAACAGCAGGTCGAGGCGGCCGAAGCGCTGGCGGGTGGCCTCGAACAGGGCGTCGACGGCGGCGGGGTCGGCGACGTCGGCGGGGTGGGCCAGGGTGCGCGGCGCGGCGTCGCCGGCCAGGCGTGCGGTGTCGTCGAGGGCGGCGGCGCGGCGGCCGGCGAGGACCACGGACCAGCCGTCGGCGAGCAGCGCGAGGGCGGCGGCCTGGCCGATGCCGGTGCCGGCGCCGGTGACAAGGGCGATCCTGGGCGCGGCGGGGTCGGTCATGGGCGCGTCTCCTGTCACGGCGGGGTCAGGCGCCGATCCAGCCGGCGTCGAGGCCGGAGGGGGTGAAGCGGGCGAGGGCGCGGGTCTGCTCGCCGTTCGGGCCGAGGCGCAGGACGTCGACGGTGTCGAGCGCGAGAAGGATCACGGCGAAGCGGAGGAACTGCTCGTCAGGGGGGAGGTGCGCGCGGTCCTCCGGGTCGGTTGTCGGGGCGCCGGGCGTGGCGCGCAGGCCGTAGGTCGCGCGGGCGCGGGCGGAGAGCGCGTCCCAGCGGGCGCGGGCGAGGTCGTCGTCGCGGTGCAGGCGGGCGGTGCCCTCGAAGCGGAGCTGGAGCTGCTCGGCGGAGGACCAGGCGAGCAGGCTGGCGGCAGGCGCGCGGGCGATCTCGCGGGCCTTGGCGGCGCGGGCGTCGGTGTGCATCTCGGCGGTGGCGGGCGTGCGGGAGAAGCCGCGCAGGACCAGCGTGCGCAGGCCGGGGGGGCCAGCGGGCGAGGCGGTCGCGAGCTGGACATTGCGCAGCGGGGCGCCGCGCTCGTGCAGCGCGCGTTCCAGGGCGGACAGGGCGTCCTCGACGAAGGCGAGCGCGGGTGGGGGCATGGGGGGTTTAAGTCGTGGCGGGGGGGCGGGTTGCGCGGAGCAAGCAAGCGCGGGCTCTGCCCGGACCCGCCAAAGGCTGCGCCCTTGGAACGCGTCCCTTCAGTGAAGGATTCCAAAGGCGAGCCTTTGGCGGAGTTTGAGGCGGAGCCTCATGCTTGCTTTCTCACGGCAGCGGCTCGGCGAGGCCGTGCGCGGGGTCGGGGGCGATGGCGCCGTCCGGGGTGGACTGGGCGGCGTCGCGGTGGCCGGTGTGCTGGGTGAGGACGGGGATGGGGTCGCCGCGGCCGAGGGAGGCGATCAGGTCGCGGTAGGCGGCGTGGCTCGGGTAGAGGTCGGGGGGCGGGGTGGCGAACCAGCGGAGGTCGCCGCGCTCGGGGGTGGCGCCGGAGGCGAGGACGCGGGCGGGCGTGCCGGCGAGGGTGGCGGCGAAGCAGAGGGACAGGGAGTGGCCGCGGTCGTCGAAGATCTGGAGGATGGCGACGGGGCCTGCGGTGGCGGTGACGTCGCAGCCGAGCTCGTCGCGGGCGCAGGCGGCGAGGCGGTGGGCGATCTCCTCGCGGTGGCGGATGATGCTGCCGGGGACGTGCCAGCCCTGCCCGAACGGGTCGTCGCGCCAGGCGAGGAGCACGCCTTTCGCCGCGTCGTGCACCAGGAGGTCGACGTTGGGGGTGGCGGCGACCTCGGTGACGAAGCGGAACAGGGGCGGCGGCAGGAGCGCGCCGGGGCCGGACAGGCGGGCCAGGATGGCCTCCAGGGTGCGCAGCTCGTCGTCGCTGAGGGCGGGGTCGGCGGGGGTGGTCATCGCGGCCTCCTGGTGGCATGGGGGTCGGGGGCCCGGCGTGGGCGCGTATCGGCCTGACGGGAACGCGGCGCGGGGGCGAGGGATGCCCTGGCGGGTGGCCGGGGTGGTGGAGGCGGCGCGATGACGCGGGCTGGGGTGGCGCTGCTGGCGGCGGGGGTGCTGCTGCTCGCGGGGTTCCTGGGGCCGCGGCTGGTGGCGCGGCGCTGGCCGGGGTGGGCGCGGATGGCGCTGCGCACGGCGGCGTTCGCGCTCGCGTCGGTCGTGGTGGTGCGGGTGCTGGGCTCGCCGCTGGCGCCGCGGTTCGCGCGGCTCGGGCAGGACACGGGGTTCGCGGCGCAGCTGGTCGAGGCGGGGTGGTGGCTGCTGGGCGCGCGGGTCGCGGTCAGCTTCCTGCGGCTGCTGATCGTGCTGGAGCACCGGCCGCGCGAGACGCGCATGCTGTCGGACCTGCTGGGCGGCGTGATCTACGTGGGCGCGGCGCTGGCGCTGGTGGCGTTCGCGTTCTCGGTGCCGGTGCGCGGGCTGCTGGCGACGTCGGGGGTGATCGCGATCGTGCTCGGCCTCGCGCTGCAGAGCACGCTGTCGGACGTGTTCTCGGGCATCGCGGTGGGGCTGGAGCGGTCGTACAAGGTGGGCGACCTGGTCTCGGTCGAGGGCGGCGTAGAGGGCCACGTGAGCCAGGTCAACTGGCGCTCCACGCAGATCGCCACCGGGCAGGGCGACACCGCGGTGGTGCCCAACAGCGTCATGGCCAAGGCGCGCTTCGTGAACCACAGCGCGCCCACGCCGCGCCGGCGCGAGACCGTCACCCTCGTGCTGCACGCCCAGGCGGCGCCGGAGCGGTGCGTCGCGGTGCTGACGGCGGCGGTGCGGGCTTGCCGCGTGCCGCTCGACGCGCCGGGGCCGGAGGTGGCGTGCACGGGCCTGCAGGGCGACGGCGCCGCCTACGCGGTCAGCTTTTCGGTCAGGGACAGCGAGCAGCTGGCCAAGGCGCGCGGCGAGCTGTTCAGCCAGGCGCACCGCCACCTGCACCACGCGGGGATCGCGCTCGCCGTGACGGGGGCGGCAGGGCTCGCGCCGGGGGAGACGCCGACGCGCGAGCAGCTGCTGGCGGGCTCGGAGCTGTTCGGGGTTCTGGAGGCAGGGCAGCGCGACCTGCTGGCGCGGCGGTTCGTGGCGGTGCAGCTCCCGGCCGGGACGGTGCTCGTGCGGCAGGGCCAGAAGCCGGAGGCGCTGTTCATCGTCACCGCCGAGACGCTGGAGATCGTCGTCGAGGAGGCCGCGGGGCCGCGCGTGGTCTACCGCATGAGCCCCGGCGAGAGCCTCGGCATGGCCGGGCTGGTCACCGGCTCGCCCAACGCCGCGACGGCCACGGCGCTGACGCCGTTCGCCGCCTGCCGGCTGTCGCGCGACGACCTGGCGGCGGCGGTGGAGGCGGAGCCGGCGCTGGCCGTGAGCCTGGAGGCGCTGGCGCAGCGCGGGCTGGCCGCGATGCGGCGCGACGAGACGGCGGGGCAGGAAAGCGGGCTCGCGCACCCCGACGCGTTCCTCGCGCGGCTGCGGGTGTTCCTCCGGGCGCTCAACGACTAGGAAGCAAGGTCGAGGCTCCGCCTCAAACTCCGCCAAAGGCTGCGCCCTTGGAACGCGCCCTTAAGTAAATGCCGGTCCAGGGGCGGCTCGCCCCTGGCGGGTTTGGGCAGAGCCCATGCTTGCTTTCGGTCTCGTGCATTGCCCATGCCGGGCCGGCGTGGCCTTTTGCGCGCCCGATCGAGGATGCCCCGCCATGTCCGCCACGACCGTCTCCCGCGCCGCCTCGGTGGGGGAGGCCCGCTCCCTTGTCCGCCTGGCCGTGCCGCTGGTCATCGGGCAGCTCTCGGCGATGGGCATGCAGGTCGTCGACAACGTGCTCGCGGGGCACCTCGGAGCGTCGGTGCTGGGCGCCACGTCG
>JBPBQS010000028.1:0-3536 GCA_050920955.1 Janthinobacterium lividum
GCATGGATTTGCCGGCGCCAGGAGGGCCGATCAGCAGGAGGTTGTGGCTGCCGGCGGCGCTGATCTCCAGGGCGCGTCTCGCGGTTTCCAGGCCGCGTATGTCTGAGAGGTCGGGCGAGGGCGGGCTCTCCAGCAGGCCGGCCGGCTCGGGAGGCGCCAGCACCTGCTGGCCGCGGAAGTGGTTGAGGACGCCCAGCAGGTCCGGGGAGGCGAGCACCTCGACGCGGCCGGCCCAGGCGGCCTCGCCACCCTGGGACCGCGGGCAGATCAGGCCGAGGTCCAGCAGGGAGGCGCCGATCGCGGCGGGCAGCACGCCGGGGACGGGCAGGAGGGAGCCGTCCAGGGACAGCTCGCCGAGGGCCGCATAGCCGCCGATCTCCTCGCACGGCAGGACGTCCATGGCGGCCAGGAGGCAGAGCGCGATCGGGAGGTCGAAGTGGCTGCCCTCCTTGAGGAGGCTCGCGGGCGCCAGGTTGATGAGCACGCGTTTCGGGGGCAGGGCGAGACCCATCGCGGTCAGTGCGGCGCGGACCCGTTCGCGCGCCTCGCCCACGGTCTTGTCGGGCAGGCCGACGATCAGGAAGGCTGGCAGGCCACCGGCGATCTGCACCTGCACCTCGACGGGAACCGCCTCGATGCCGGAGAACGCGAAGCTTCGCACCCGGGCGATGCTCATGGGTGCTGCTCAACCTTTGCGTGCTGGACCCATTCCTGTCTCTACCTTCCTCCCAGGAAGGCGGCAAGGCATTGCTGCGCCGGGAGTTGCCGGGTGGCGGATCCGGGCCAGTTGTTTCCGAAACCGGGGAGAGCGAAGGATGGCGGGAAAGGCTGCGTCGGGACGACGGGTTGCGACCGGCAAGCACAGGGTGTCCGCGGCTTCGGGGAGCCGGGAGGACGCGTTGGCGGGGTCGCCTGCCGCTACGGCCCACGAGGCGGAGGCCAGGCGCGAGGCAGCGCGGGATCTGGCACGCGGCGCGGAAGACCCGCTTGACCCGCGTGCGGCGGCAAAGGCCGCCAGGCTGCACTACGTCAGTGACGCGAAGGCCGGCATCGCGCGCAGGGCGGTGGCGGACGGGTGGGTTTACGTCGGGCCCGACGGCGCAGAGGTCACGGACGAGGCGGAGATCGCCCGCATACGCGCCCTGGCCATTCCGCCGGCGTACCGCGACGTGTGGATCTGCACCGATCCTCGCGGGCATCTCCAGGCCGTCGGGCGCGACGCCAGGGGGCGCAAGCAGTACCGCTACCATCCGCGCTGGCGCGAGATCCGCGACGAGGCGAAGTTCGGCAAGATGCTGGTGTTCGGGGAGAAGCTGCCGGTCATCCGGGCGAGGGTGGCGCACGATCTCGCGCTGCACGGACTGCCGCGGCAGAAGGTGCTGGCGGTGGTGGTGCGGTTGCTGGAACGCACGCTGGCGCGCATCGGCAACGAGGAATACGCCAGGACCAACAAGAGCTTCGGCCTGACCACTCTCCGGCATCGCCATGCCAGGGTGAAGGGAAGCCACGTGGTGCTCGACTTCAGGGCCAAGCACGGGATCGAGTGGCATGTCGACCTGCAGGATCGTCGACTGGCCGGGATCATCGCGCGGCTGGAGGATCTGCCGGGGCAGGAGCTGTTCCAGTTCGAGGACCACGACGGGGTTCGCCACGGCATCAACAGCCACGACGTGAACGCCTACCTGCACGAGATCACCGGGGAGGAGATCACCGCGAAGGATTTCCGGACCTGGGCGGCGACGAACCTGGCGGCGCTGGCGCTGCACGAGCTGCAGCAGTTCGACACTGCCGCCGCGGCGAAGAAGAACGTGGTCAAGGCCGTCGAGCATGTCGCGATGCAGCTCGGCAACACGCCGGCGATCTGCCGCAAGTGCTACATCCACCCGGCGATCTTCGAGGGGTATCTGGACGGCAGCCTGGCCGAGGGACTCAAGCAGCGCGCGGATGCGGTGCTGGACGGCCACGGCCATGGCCTGAGTGCGGAGGAGATCGCGGTGACCGCCTTCCTGAGCCGGCGTCTTGGCGAGGTGATTGCCGGGCCGAGGCCCAGGGGGGCGCAGTAGGCGGTGCTGGCGCGGTGACGGGGCGGCGTCTGCAGGGCGTGGATGTCCGCTCGGCGGTGCCTTCCGACGCCGCGGACATCGCGGGGCTGCTCGGGCAGGTGGGGCCGGTGGTGTCTGCCCGGACTGTCGCGACGCGGCTGGAGTCCATGTCGCGGGACAGTGCGGTGCTGGTCGCGACGGGTTTCGCGCCGGCGATCGGGGTGGTGGCGCTGCACTGGTCGCGTGGGCTGACGGGGGACTCCGGGGTGGCGCGCATCGACGTGCTGGTGGTGAACGAGGACGACAGGGGGCGCGGGATCGGCAGGATGCTGCTGAAGTCCGCGTCGCAGCTGGCACGCATGGCCGGGTGCGATGTTCTCGAGGCCGGCGCCGGGCAGCAGGGCGGCGGCTTCCTGGCGGCGACGGGGTTTGTCGGGCGCGGGGAGCTGATGTGCCGACCGTTGCGGCGCAGGGGCGGTTCGGGGGAGTAGGGCCCGGTGCGCCAGGTCAGTGCAGGCGGGAGTCCTGGTGGGGGCTGTCGAGGCTGAAGGCCGGGACCTCGACGTCGAACAGCTCGCCGGTCGTGGTCACGGTCATGTGGAACCGGCCGGACATGAAGCCCGAGGGCGTGTGGAGCGGGGTGCCAGAGGTGTACTCGAACGCCTCGCCCGCCTCGAGCACGGGCTTCTCGCCCACCACGCCTTCGCCGTTGACCTTCACCGTGCGTCCCTGCGCGTCGGTGATCAGCCAGCTCCGCCGGAGGAGCTGCACGCTTTCGCGGCCGTGATTCTCGATGGTGATGCGGTAGGCCCAGACGAACCGGCCCTGTTCCGGCTTGGACTGGTCGTCGAGGTAGAAGGAGCGGACGGCGACGCGGATGTCGCGCGTCGTATGGCTGTACTCGTCAGGCATCGCGGGGGTTCTCCTGATGCCAGTGTAGGGCATTTCCGGCCGTTCAGGAACGAGCGGCATGGGGTGTTCCGCGTGCGGATGAGGCTCAGGGCGTGAGAGTGCGGCGACGGCTGGTCCTGCTAGCGACCGACGTCGGGCACTCGGGCCGCTCCGACACGGAGCCTTCCGGGTGCCTGATGGTTTTCCCAGGCAGGGTGAGGCCCTGTTGCGCGATGGAGGTTCGTGCCCGGCCGAAGGCTCAGGCGCTATTCGGCCGCGAGGCGCCGGACTGCGGCGGCAAAGCCGCGCGACAGGTCGTCGCGCAGGTCCTCGACGTCCTCCAGGCCCACGGACAGGCGGATGGCGCCGTCGGAGATGCCCAGGCGTTGGCGCTCCGCCTCGCCGATCCGCATGTGCGTGGTGGTGGCGGGGTGGGTGACCATGGACTTGCTGTCGCCGAGGTTGTTGGAGACGGCGATCAGGCGGAGGGCGTCCATGAAGCGGAAGGCGGCGTCCTTGCCCTCGGCCAGCTCGAAGGCGATCAGGGTGCCGCCGGAGGACATCTGCGCCTGGGCGAGGGCGTGCTGCGGGTGGTCCGTGCGG
>JBPBQS010000087.1:0-3510 GCA_050920955.1 Janthinobacterium lividum
TGATGGTGGGCGTCGTGCTGGACCGCTCGACGCCGGAGAGCTTCGCCGCGTTCGAGGCGGCGGTGCGGGCGATGCCGGTGATCCTGGACTGCCACCTCGTGGCGGGGGACTTCGACTACTTCCTCAAAATCCGGGTGCGCGACATGGCGGACTTCAACCGGCTGCACGGGGAGAGGCTGATCGGGCTGCCAGGCGTGCGGCAGACGCGGACGTTCTTCGTCATGAAGGAGGTCGTGGACAATGCGCCGCTGCCGATCTGAGCATGGCGCGAGGCTTGCAAAGGGTCGGGTGGCCGCCACGAACGACACCGCCAGCCTGGAGCGTGCATGCCCGATGAAGCCACCGCCGCGCAGTCGTTCGCCATCGTCGTGGGCGTGAGCCTCTTCCGCACGGTTGCGGGGTCGCGCGGCCGGGGATTGGCTGCGCGGGTCCCGGCCGTGCGCCGCGCGTGACGGGGGCCGGCGTCGTCGCGCCCGTGCTCTCGGTCGAGGGGTTGTCGATCCGCTTCGAGGGTGCGGCCGTCGACACGGTGCAGGGGCTGCGCTTCTCGGTCGGGCGCGGCGAGACGCTGTGCCTCGTCGGCGAGTCCGGGTGCGGCAAGAGCCTGACCTCGCTGGCGCTCATGGGCCTGCTGCCGCGCGCGGCGCGGGTCGTCGCGGGGCGGGTGATGGTGGGCGGGCGCGACGTGCTCGCCATGCCGGAGCGGGCGCGCGCGGACCTGCGCGGCGGCGCCATGGCGATGATCTTCCAGGAGCCGATGACCGCGCTCAACCCCGTGCTCAGCCTCGGCGCGCAGATCGGCGAGGCGGTGCTGCGCCACCGGGGCGGCACGCGCGCCGCCGCCCGCGCCCGCGCGCTGGAGATGCTGCGCCTGGTCAGCATCCCCGCGCCGGAGCAGCGCCTGTCGGCGTTCCCGCACCAGCTCTCCGGCGGGCTGCGGCAGCGCGCGATGATCGCCATGGCGCTGGCCAACGACCCCGCGCTGCTCATCGCCGACGAGCCGACCACGGCGCTCGACGTCACCATCCAGGCGCAGATCCTCGCCCTGGTGTCCGGGCTGCAGGCGCAGTCGGGCACCGCGCTGGTGCTCATCACGCACGACCTCGGCGTCGTGGCGGAGGTCGCCGACCGGGTCGCGGTGATGTACGCGGGGCGCATCGTCGAGTCGGGGCCGGTCGCGGCGGTGTTCGACGATCCGCTGCATCCGTACACGGTGGGGCTGATGGGGTCGCGGCCCTCGCTGGGGCGGCGCGCGGCGCGGCTGGCCACGATCGACGGCGCCGTGCCGGCCGCAGAGGCGCTGCCGCCGGGGTGCCGCTTCGCCACGCGGTGCCCGTTCTCGGACGCGCGGTGCCACGCGGAGCCGCCGCCGGTCGTGGCGGGCGCGCCGGGGCACGAGGCGGCGTGCTGGAAGGCGCCGATCGAGGGGGCGTGGGCGGCGTGAGCAGGAAAGCAAGCAAGGCCAGAGGCTCCGCCTCTGGACTCCGCCAAAGGCTCGCCTTTGGAATCCACTTGCCTAAGGGACGGGTTTCCAAAGGCCCCTGGCCTTTGGCGGGTTTGGGCAGAGCCCATTCTTCCTTGGCTTCGGCGTGACGCCCGCGCGGTTCGGCCGGCCGATCCTGGAGGCGGTCGGTCTCAGCCGGCATTTCGGCGGCGGGGGCGGGCTGTTCGGGCGCGCGGCCGTGGTGCGTGCGGTGGACGACGTGTCGCTGTCGGTGCAGCCGGGCGAGACGCTGGCGCTGGTGGGCGAGAGCGGGTCGGGCAAGTCCACGCTGGGGCGGCTGCTGCTGCGGCTGATCGAGCCGAGCGCGGGCGACGTGCTGTTCGAGGGGCGCAACATCGGGCTGCTGGCGCCGGCCGCCCTGGCAGGGCTGCGGCGCGAGATGCAGGTGGTGTTCCAGGACCCGTTCGCCTCGCTCAACCCGCGCATGAGCGTGGAGCGGATCGTGGGCGAGCCGATCTGGCTGCACCGCCTGGCGCCGCCGTCGGAGCGGCGCGAGCGGGTGGCGGAGCTGCTGCGCACGGTGGGGCTGTCGCCGGCGCAGATGGACCGCAGGCCGCACGAGTTCAGCGGCGGGCAGCGGCAGCGCATCGGCATCGCGCGTGCGCTGGCGTCCGAGCCGCGGCTGATCCTGGGGGACGAGCCGGTGTCGGCGCTGGACGTGTCGGTGCAGGCGCAGATCGTGAACCTGCTGGAGGAGCTGAAGGAGCGCCTCGGGCTGACGCTGCTGATCGTGGCGCACGGGCTGGCGGTGGTGCGGCACATGAGCGACCGGGTGGCGGTCATGTACCTCGGGCGCATCGTGGAGGTGGCGCCGACCGATGCGCTGTACGAGGCGCCGCTGCACCCTTACACGCAGGCGCTGCTGGCGGCGACGCCGGCGTCGAGCCCGCACGCGCGGCGGGCGCGCACGCTGCTGCAGGGCGACATGCCGAGCCCGCTGCGGCCGCCGCCGGGGTGCCACTTCCACACGCGCTGCATGCATGCGCGGCCGCTGTGCCGCGAGCGGGTCCCGGCGCTGGAAGCGGCGGGGGACGGGCGGCGCGTGGCGTGCCACTACTGGCGCGAGATCGCCGGCGCCGGGGCGGCCGCGGTGCTGCCGCCGAGCGAAGCGCTGACGCGGCGCCTGGCGCTGTTCGAGGCGGCGCAGCAGGCGCGCCGGGCCGCCCCGTGACGGACTTCCTTCGTAACGCCGGTCCAGGGCGGCTCGCCCTGGCGGGTCCAGGGCAGCGCCCTGGCCTTGCTTCTCCTTTCCCCAGGATCCTGCCGATGACCAGACTGCTTGCCGCCCTCTGCCTTGCGGGCCTGCTCGCCGGGCCGGCCCATGCCGCGGAGAGCACGCTGCGCATCGGGCTGCAGGACGACCCGGACATGCTCGACCCGGCGCGGGCGAGGAGCTACTCGGGGCGGATCGTGTTCACCGCGCTGTGCGACAAGCTGGTGGACACGGCGCCGGACCTGTCGGTGATCCCGCAGCTCGCGACGTCGTGGACGCAGTCGGAGGACGGGCGGGCGCTGACGTTCCGGCTGCGCGAGGGGGTCGTGTTCCAGGACGGCGAGCCGTTCGACGCGGCGGCGGTGAAGGCGAACATGGAGCGCTACGTCACGCTGCCGGACTCGCTGCGCAAGAGCGAGCTGGCGTCGCTGGACAGCGTGGAGGTGGTCGACGCGCACACCGTCGTGTTCCACCTGAAGCACGCCGACGCGACGCTGCTGGCGCAGCTCACGGACCGGGCGGGGATGATGCTGGCGCCCAAGGCCGCGGCGGGGGCGAACTTCGCGGCGCATCCGGTGTGCTCCGGGCCGTACGCGTTCGCGCAGCGCGTGGCGCAGGACCGCATCGTGCTCGACCGCTTCCCCGGATACTGGAACGCGGCGGCGTATCATTTCGATCACGTCGTGTACCTGCCGGTGCCGGACGCGGCGGTGCGGCTCGCGAACCTGCGCTCGGGCGATCTGGACATGATCGAGCACCTGGCGCCGACGGACGTCGCGGCGGCGCGGGCGAT
>JBPBQS010000229.1:0-3502 GCA_050920955.1 Janthinobacterium lividum
ACCCCGGCCGGCGACAGCGCGACCCGCGTGACCCGCCCGACCAGCGACGGCAGCACCTCCAGCCCCGCCCCGTGCGCGAGCAGGTTCGCCGCCAGCGAGGTGAGGAACACCGTCTTCCCCGCCCGCGCCAGCCCGGTCACCCCCACGCGCACCGTGCGCGGCAGGACGTAGTCGAACGGATTGAGCACCGCCCGCCCTGCCGCGCCCCGCGCCTCAGCTCCGCTCGATCAGCTCGATCTTGTAGCCGTCCGGGTCCTCGACGAACGCGATCACGGTGGTCCCGTGCTTCACCGGCCCGGCCTCGCGCGTGACCTTGCCGCCGCCCGCGCGCACCGCCTCGCACGCCGCGGCGACGTCCGGCACGCCGACGGCCAGGTGCCCGAAGCCGTTGCCCACGTCGTAGGCCTCCTCCTGCTCCCAGTTGTGCGTCAGCTCGATCTCCGCCTGCCCGTGCGCGTTGTCGTCGTAACCGACGAACGCCAGCGTGTACTTGCCCGCCGGCACCTCGCTCCGGCGCAGCTCGCGCATGCCCAGCAGCGCGTAGAAGCCGATGCTCGCATCCAGGTCGCGGACCCGGATCATCGTGTGCAGATAGCTCTTGGCCATGTCAGAAAAATCCCGTGTTGCGGCGGCGCGGAAGCAAGGCCAGAGGCTCCGCCTCTGGACTCCGCCAAAGGCTCGCCTTTGGAAACCCACATCGAAGCCAGCGCCTCAACCCCACCCGACCCGCCGCAGTTCCCTTGTCACGCCGGTCCAGGGGCGGCTCGCCCCTGGCGGGTCCGGGCAGAGCCCGGCCTTACTTCACCTCGCCCGGATCGAACCCGAGCAGGAACACCCCCGCCCCGTCCGCCGCCGCCACGCTCGCCGCGCGGTCGATCAGCAGCGTCCCCCCCGCCTCGAACGCGACGCCGCGCAGCCCCGCCGCCGCCGCGACCCCTGGCGTCCGGGGCCCGATCGTGGGCAGGTCCGCGCGCCGGTCCTGCCCCGGCTTGGCCATCTTGACGAGCACGCCCCCCGGCCCCGGCCGCGCGAGCCCCCCCGCGCGCGCCAGCATCGCATCCGTGCCCTCGATCGCCTCGACCGCGAGCACGATGCCCTGCTGCACGACGCACGCCTGCCCCACGTCCGCCGCCCCCAGCGCCCGCAGCACCGCCACTCCCCGCCGCAAGTCCGCCATCGCCTCCGCGTCCGCCTCGACCCGCCCGAGCCGCCCCGCCGGCCCCAGCGCCTCGGTCAGCACCTCGTGCGCGCCAACAACGCAAAAACCCTCCTCGCCGAACACCCGCACCAGCGCCGCGAGCAGCCCGTCATCGCCGGAGAACGCCGCCCGCCCGATGCGCGCGAGGATCTTCGCCCCTTCCCGGTCCGGCCTGAGGTCGAGCAGCGACGGCCTGCGCACCGGCCCCACCAGCACCAGGTCGCGGCACCCCGCCTCGCGCAGCAGCGCCAGGATCCGCCCCGCCGCCCCCACCCGCGCGTAGGCGTGCGGATAGGCCCCGATCACCCCCGGCTCGGCGAAGTCCTCGAAGCCCACGACGAACACGTCGCGCCCCGACGCAACCGCCGCGCGTGCCACCTGCCCCGGCAGCGGCCCGCCGCCGGCCAGGATGCCGAGACATGTCACGCGAAAGACCCGTCCGAGACGTTTCTGCTACTTTTCAGCGAAAATCTTGACAAAAACACAACCGTATGTTCAGGATGATCGCCCGTCCGCTTCTACATTCTCGGCGCGCCACGCGCCAGGCAGACGAGCTGGAACCGCCGCAATGGACGACAACGAGACCGGCCACGAGTACAGCGCGCTCGGCATCAGCCGCTGCCTTCGCATGCTCTCCGAGGAAGCGGAATCGCTGGCCCTCCCCGAAACCGTGCAGGCGCTGCACCACGCGATGCGCGTCTGCGAACGCGAGAGCGGCCTGGACCGCGCCCGCAGCGTCGCCGCCATCTCGGTCCTCATCAACTGAGGCAAGCATGGGCTCCCCCTCCGCTGGCCTTCCAACAGCCCGAAGGGGGCTGTCGGAACCTTCGGCCAGCTTCGCCCAAACCCGCAAAGGGCCCGGCGCCCTTTGATCCCTTGACTTAAGAGAAGCCATCCAAGGGGCTTCCCTTGGCGGAGTCCAGAGGCAGAGCCTCTGGCCTTGCTTCCTACGCCTCCTCCTCGCGCCGCGTGGAAGCCCCGATGACCCCCCGCCCGCTCGGCGCGTCCAGGAACGCGAGCACCTCGGCGACCAGCGGGTCGCCCCCCTGCTCCGCCCGCACCCGCTCCAGCCGCTCGGCGTAGACCGCCACCCCGTCCAGGCTGCGCGGGAACAGCGCGCGGAACGCGGCGAGCAGCCTCTGCTGCCCCGCCTTGTCGACGCCGGAGCGCTGCAGCCCGACGAGGTTCAGCCCCGCCAGGTGCGCGCGGTTGCCGATGACCCGCCCGAACGGGATGACGTCGGCCTCGACCCCGGTGACGCCGCCGACCATGGCCATGCGCCCGACGCGCACGAACTGGTGCAGCGCGGAGGCCCCGCCGATCACCGCGCGCGCCCCGATGGTGACGTGCCCGCCCATGACCACGTTGTTGGCCACGATGACGCCGTCGCCGAGCGCGCAGTCGTGCGCGACGTGCACCACGGCCATCAGCAGGCAGTCCGCCCCCACCCGCGTGACCCCGGTCCCGGTGACCGTGCCGCGATGGATCGAGCAGTGCTCGCGAACCTGGGTGCGCGCGCCGATCTCGCAGCGCGTGGGCTCGCCGCGGTACTTCAGGTCCTGCGGCGCCATGCCCACGGTGCAGAACGGGAACAGCACGGCGGCCTCGCCGATCCGCGTCACGCCGTCGACGACCACGTGCGACATCAGCCGGGCGCCGGCCTCGACCACGACGTCCGGCCCGACATGGCACCACGGCCCGATCACGGCGCCGTCCGCCACGCTCGCCCCGTCCTCGACGACCGCCGTGGGATGCACCGTCGCCCCGGCCGACACCCCGCGCGCCTGCTCCGCCCGAGGGGCGGACGCGCCGGCCGCGACGCGCACGGAGGCGGCAGACAGGCTGGTCGGCTGGGACATGCGCGAAGGCTCCAGGTCAGGCGTCGGTCGGAACCCGCCACCGCCCCGGACACGAAGGCGCCCGGCGGGCGGTCTAGGGCGCGGTGCGGTCCATGATCATCGCGGCGTAGGTCGCCTCGGCCACGGACACGCCGTCGACGCGGGCGATGGCGTGGAACTTCCACACGCTGCCGCGCGAACGCTCCTTGAGGATGTGGATGCGCAGCTGGTCGCCGGGCACCACGGGGCGGCGGAACTTCGCCCCCTCGATGCTCATGAAGTACACGACCTTGCCCGCCGCATCCGGCCCGATCGTCTCGACCACGAGCACGGCGGCCGTCTGCGCCATGGCCTCGATGATGAGCACGCCCGGCATCACCGGATGGCCCGGGAAGTGCCCCTGGAAGAACGGCTCGTTCATGGTGACGTTCTTCACGCCGATCGCCGAGCGGCCGAGCTTCATCTC
>JBPBQS010000309.1:0-3501 GCA_050920955.1 Janthinobacterium lividum
GATGCGTTCCAAGGGCGCAGCCTTTGGCGGAGTTTGAGGCGGAGCCTCAACCTTGCTTCCTTCTCAGAAGTCCAGGTCCGCGTAGTGCGCCGGCGGGGTGATGCCGCTGACGCGGTCCGAGAGCAGCGGCCGGAAGCTGGGCCTGGACTTGACCCGGGCGTACCAGTCGCGCGCCGGCTGCGACAGCGACCAGTCCACGTCGGACACGAAGTCGAGCGACGACAGGTGCGCCGCCGCCGCGAAGTCCGCGAGCGACAGGGTGTTGCCCGCGAGCCAGGTGCGCGTCTCCGCCAGCCAGCCCAGGTACGCCATGTGGTGGCGCAGGTTCGCGTAGCCCGCGCGCAGGGCGGAGGCGTCCGGCTCGCCGCGCCCGCACAGCCGCTTCATGAACTTCTCGCCCAGCAGGTTCGCGGTGACCTCGGACGCGAACTTGCCGTCGAACCACGCCACCAGGCGGCGCACCTCGACGCGCTCCGCGGCGCCGCGCCCGAGCAGCGTAGTCTCGGGGTAAGCCTCCTCCAGGTACTCGCAGATCACCCCGGAGTCCGGCACCACGAGCCCGCTCTCCTCGGTGAGCGTGGGCACGGTTCCGGCGGGGTTCATCTCCATGTACTCGGGCCTGCGCTCCCAGACCTTCTCGACGCGCAGCTCGAACGGCAGGCGCTTCTCGGACAGGGCAAGGCGGACCTTGCGGGCGAAGGGGGACAGCGGGAGATGGTACAGGACGCGCATGGCCCGCCTTATCGCACCATGAGACGGACACGCCAAGCCGATGCACGCGCAGGTAGAAACCCGCGCACGCCGCCAGGCGGCGCCTAGCCCAGCAGCCAGCGCAGCGAGCGGCGCAGCGAGGCGGCGCCGTCGCGCTCGAACCAGGGCCCGTGCGCGAACACGACCCGCTCCGGCGCCAGCGCCAGCAGCCGCTCCGCCGCCGCGCGCGCCGCGTCGCGCCGCATTCGGACCACGAAGCGGAGGTAGGGCGGCGGCATCCCGTCGGGCGGCACGGAGCCGAACAGCCGCACCACCGGCCGCAGCGCCAGCGGCAGCTTCCGCGGCTCCAGGTTCAGCACCAGGTCCGTCAGCACCAGCGTGCGCGAGGCCGCGTGGAACATCGCGACCTCGCTGAACCCGGCGCCGCCGGGCACCACGACCGTCTCGATCGCCCCGCCCCATGCCTCGGGCGCCTCTTCGCCCAGGTCGTGGTCGAGCCGCACGCCGCTCCGCTGCACCGGCTTGCGCTCGCGCAGCCCCGGCGCCGCCCAGGTGACGACCCCCGGCACGTGGCGCTGCCAGTCCTGCACGAACATCCAGTGCCCGACGTTGGGCGCGACCAGGTGGCGGATCGGCCCGATCGCCTCGATCCGGTCGCGCAGGGCGAAGTCGAAGCGCGTCGGCGAGTGCAGCAGCACGGAGCCGTCGGGCAGGCGCACCACCGTCATGCGCAGGGGCAGCAGCACGCCGGGCGGCATGGTCATCACGCTGTCGACCACGAACACGCCGTCCGCGACCTCCTTGGGCGTGTCGAGCGGCGGATACCCCGCCTCCGCCGGCGAGAGCCCCGGCCCGCCGAACATCCGCGCCGCCGGGCCGCCGTCCTGGCCGGGCCCGCTCTCCGGCGCGGTGCTGGAGGCCGCGATCACCGCCAGCTCGCCGAGCCCGGCGGCGAGCAGCACGAGGCGGCTCCCGGCCGGCTCGCGGCGCATGGTCAGGGCGGCGAGGCACAGCGCGAGGCCGCCGGCCGTGTCGAGCGCGAGGTGCTGGCGCATGGTGAGCACCGGCGTCACGCCGGCCTCGTAGTCGGTGAGCGGCGCGTAGCCGAGATGGATGGCGCTGGCCGTGCCGAGCACCCGGCGCACGGGCCGCGAGAGGCGCGACCCCGCGGCCAGCGTGCCGAGAAGCGAGCCGACCGCGAGGTCGATCGCGCCGTGCAGACGGGTGGAAATCATGGCGGGCTCCCGGACGATACCCGACGCCAACGACGCCGCGCCGTCCGGGATGCCCCTGGAACTCCTTTGTGAAGCCGGTCCAGGGGCGGCTCGCCCCTGGCGGGTCCGGGCAGAGCCCGGCCTTGCTTGCTTCAGGCCCGCAGCGCGTCCTCGGCCTCGAGCGGCTGGTCGAGGTACTTCACGTACTCCTTCGGCACGACCTGCCAGAAGCGCCCGACGTGCTTGTCCCAGTCGTGCAGGAGCATCGCGCCGTAGCGGCTGTGGGTCGCCGCGGTGTGGCGGGTGACGAGGGCGTGCAGGACCTCGGCCCAGTGCGGGGTGGCGACGCGGCCCCAGCGCAGGGTGTCGGGGTTGATCCTGCGCTCGAACTGCCCGTCGACGTCGTAGACGAAGGCCATGCCGCCGGTGAAGCCCGCGCCGAAGTTGTCGCCGGTGCGGCCGAGGACGACGACGGTGCCGCCGGTCATGTACTCGCAGCAGTTGGACCCCACGCCCTCGACCACGGTGGTGGCGCCGGAGTTGCGCACCGCAAAACGCTCGCCGGCCTGGCCCGCCGCGAACAGCTCGCCGGCGGTGGCACCGTAGAGGCAGGTGTTGCCGATGATGGTGTTGTCCTGGCTGACGAGCGGCGAGGAAACGGCCGTGCGGATCACGATGGACGCGCCCGACAGCCCCTTGCCGACGTAGTCGTTGGCGTCGCCGATCACGTCGAGCCGCAGCCCCTGCACCGCGAAGGCGCCGAGCGACTGCCCCGCCGAGCCGCGCAGGCGCACCGTGACATGCCCCGGAGCGAGCCCGGTCATCCCGAAGCGCCGCGTGATCTTCGACGACAGCTTGGTGCCGATCGCGCGGTGGGTGTTCCGCACGCCGTACTCGAGCTGCATCTTCTCGCCGTGGGCGAACAGCGGCTGGGCGTCGGCGATCATCTGCGCGTCGAGCGTCTCGGGCACCTCGTTGCGCCCTTCGCGCGTGCAGTAGCGCGCGTGCGGCCCGGGGTCCGCCTGGGCGAGCAGCGGGTTGAGGTCGAGGTCGTCGAGCAGCTCGGAGCCGCGGCTGACCTGGCGCAGCATGTCGGTGCGCCCGATCACCTCGGCGAAGGTGCGCGCGCCGAGCGAGGCCAGGATCTCGCGCACCTCCTCGGCGATGAAGGAGAACAGGTTGATCACCTTCTCCGGCGAGCCCTCGAACTTGCCGCGCAGGGTCTCGTCCTGCGTGCACACGCCGACGGGGCAGGTGTTGGAGTGGCACTGCCGCACCATGATGCAGCCCATGGCGACGAGCGACGCCGTGCCGATGCCGAACTCCTCGGCGCCAAGCATGGCCGCGATCACCACGTCGCGCCCGGTCTTGAGCCCGCCGTCGGTGCGCAGCTTCACGCGGTGGCGCAGCCGGTTGAGCATCAGCACCTGGTGCGCCTCGGAGAGACCCATCTCCCAGGGCAGGCCCGCGTACTTCACCGAGGTCTGCGGCGAGGCGCCCGTGCCGCCGGAGTGCCCGGAGATCAGGATCGCGTCGGCGCGCGCCTTGGCCACGCCGGCCGCGACCGTGCCGATGC
>JBPBQS010000088.1:0-3400 GCA_050920955.1 Janthinobacterium lividum
CCGGTGGACTGGATCTCGGCCTGCCCGACCTCGGAGACGGCGGATGCGACGTTCTTCTCCTTGAGGAGGAGCTCGCGGTAGGTCTTCTGGACGGTGTCGATGTTGACGGTGGTGCCGGCCTGGATGGCGTCGGTCTGGGCGTTGCCGCTCGAGGTGGCGCCGCCCGGGGTCGCGCCGAAGTTGGCACCGGGGTTGACGCCGGCGGGCGTGGTGCCGCCGCTGACGGCGCCGGCGGCGGTCGAGGAGCGCGCGGCGTCGGGGCCGACGGGAGCCGCGCCCTGCCTGGCCGCGACGGTGCCCTGCGCCTTGCTGCGCGCGCGCCCGCGTGCCCTGGGCGGCTGGTTGGCGGGGACCAGCGAGGCGGAGGGGTTGGCGGCGGCGGTCGGCGGCGTGGTGGCGGCGGTCTGGGCGAACGCCGCGACGGTCGGGCTCGCGCCCCACGCGACGGTGCAGGCCGTGAACATCAGGAGCGACTGGCGGCGGGATTTCGGCATGGGCGGGCTTGATCCTGTATCGTTTTCGCAGCAGTGCTGCATCGTGGGTCCGCACCCGTTTCCTCGCAGAGTCTTGCGAGGCACACGGCTTTGTTAAGGAACCGTACGAGGAGGCCTCGCCGAACGAAACCTTTGTGGCCGACAAATGCGTAAAACGACGCCATACGTGGCAAATTTACAATTTTTTGTTACACGGCGCTTACATTTGCCCTGTAACTAAGCAGAAGAACCGGTTGCAAAGTGTCAGGCGCATGCCACTTGCCTCAATCTGTCGATCGTGTCTCTGCATTTGCCGCCGTGGATTCTGCAACCTGGAGCTGTAAACACCGGATGCTCGGCTTCCGCTGACTCGCTTTCTTCGTTCCGCCACCGGCGGCTTGCCCTGCGCTGACTCACGCCACGTCTTCACTCGCCCGACCCTCGCAGCCATCGCCTCCCTTCATGAATGCGGGGTGAGTCGAGCGAACGCCCCTTCTGCGACGCCCCTGGCACCCTGGGCATCGAGGATGGCCATGGGCGGGCTTGCCACCCGGCCGGCCTGCTCGCGGCATCCCACGGAGAGCTCGTGATGGACACGTTCGATCATGCCGCCCGACTCCCGACGATCCAGACCGTCCCGGACCGTGCTCCGCGGTGCCAGGTCAGATGGCAGCGCGGTCCAGCGGTGGCCGATCACGCCATGCGTCACCGGGAGGCCACGGCACGAGGTCGCGACCGTCACCAACCGGGATCGCCGCGAACACGCAATCTCTTCCGATAATGCAACGATCGGGAACAGGACCGTGTCCTGCGCTGGAAAGCGGGGTGCCGCGGCATATCTGCTGCACAACAGGGCGCGACTGCGGCATGTGCCGCTTTCGCAGGCAGCACGGTGCGCGCGGCGCCGGCCACGTCATATCGCGCACGGCCGCCCCGATCCGCGGGCCGGCCGGAAGGAGGATCGGATGCGAACAGGGATCGGCCTGGGACTCGCCGCGGCGGCAGCAGTGCTGGCCTGCGGGTGCGCGGCGCCGCCGCCGGGCGCGAACGACCGCGAGACGCACCGCGGCGCCACGGTGATCGCGCCCGGCAGCTCGCCCGGGCTCAACGGCCCCTACGCCGGCGCGCTGTCATACCCCGTCAACGGGCCCGCGCACCTGCAGGGCCTCTCGCCGCTCGGCGGGTCGGCGCCATGAGCCGCACGCAACGCCCGACGACGGGCACCGCCACGACGAAGGACCTGCCCATGCGCGACACCATCCGCATCCTCGCCACCACGGCCGTCGCGATCGCGGTGGCGGCGTCGCTGGCCGGCTGCTCGACCCAGGGCCGCCCCGGCGGGCTCGGCATCGGCAACGCCAACCGCAACGCCTACGCCTGCCAGCCGGCGAGCCAAGCGCTGCCCACCAGCGCGCGCGCCTTCAACTTCTACCCCGGCCCCGGCCCGAGCTTCGACGCGTATTTCGATGCGCGCGCGCACCAGGTCGTGCTGACGTTCTACCACGCCGAGCCGCGGCGCCTGTCCGAGGTGCAGGGCGGCGCGGGCGTGCTCTACGCCGACGACGCCTTCGCCTGGAACGACCAGGGCACCGCCGGCATCCTGACCGACAAGAAGTACTCGCTCGTCTACGGCTGCGCCAAGCTGGCGTAGCGCGGGCCAGGTGGCGGGCCGGGCACGAAGCCCGGCCCGCCGTCCGGGATCAGTCGCCGGCGCTCGGCGAGATCTCGATCGGCACGCTGATGGTGATCGGCGCCGCCGGCATGTGGTTGCCGAACGGGCGGAAGCCGCCGCGCTGCACCGCCGCCAGCGCCGCCTTGTCGATCAGCCCGTTGCCGCTGCTCCTCGCGACGCGCGCGGAGATCAGGTGCCCGTCCGGCGCGATCACCGCCTCGATGATCGCCGTGCCGCTGACGCCCAGCGCCGCGATCTGCGGACCGACCTCGACGTGGCTCTCGATCAGGTTGTGCAGGCCCGCACGGTACGGCCCGATGCCGGAGCTGGCGTCGACCGGGGCGGCCGCGGGCGGCGCGTTGGCCACCGGCGGCGCGTTCGAGGTCACCGCCGACGGCGCGGCGTCGGTCGTCGGCACCGAGCGCGCCACGGGCGGCGGCGGCGTCGGGCGCGGCTTGGCGATCGGCTTGGCGACCGGCTTGGGCGGCGGCGGCTTGGGGATCTCGATGCGGCTCGGCGGCAGGGCAGGGGGCGGCGCCAGCGCCAGCGGCGGCGGCGGCGGCGTGTCCACATCGGGCTGCGGCGGCGGCGGGGTGGGCGGCGTCGGCGCCTGCGCGAGCTGCTCCGGCGGCAGCTGGATCATCTGCACCTGCATCGGCGGCGGCGGCGGCGTCTCCACGTGGCCGTTGGCGAGCATCGCCAGCCCGCCGATCATGGTGCCGACGAGCAGCAGGGACACCGCCGTCGCGCGGCCCATCCCGAACTCGTCGGGCTGCCAGCCCTGGTAGCCCTGGTTTGCTGCCACTGCTCTCATCCGTTCCTCACGGTCCGTCGTTTCACCCAAACGGCAGCGCGGCGCAAGCGGCGCCGTTCACGGCCTCTGGGCCCGGCGCCCGCACGCGCGCATCCTGCGCCCGCCGCACCCCGGATCACCAGATCCGCCCTGCCTGCAATCCCCATGCCGCCCGCGCCACCTAGGTCAGGGCGGCGGCAGCGGCAGCAGGCCCTGGCACGCCTTGGCCAGGGTGGGCGTCCTCGTGCCCGTCCCGCAGGCACGCGCCGCGTCCGCGCCGCAGCTCCGCGCCGCCGTGTCGTAGTCCGCCGCGAGCACGTCGCGCGCCATGGACTGGTTGTGCACGCCGCGCGCATGCGTGTTGAACTCCACCGTCTCGCGCGTGGCGGACAGCTCGCGCAGGTCGTCGACGCAGGTCTGCCCGACCGCCTGCGGCACGAGCAGCAGCACCGCGCGCGACGC
>JBPBQS010000230.1:0-3359 GCA_050920955.1 Janthinobacterium lividum
GGCGTGGACGGGCTGTCGATGGTGGAGCTGCCGGGCGCCGAGGTGTGCTGCGGGTTCGGGGGCACGTTCTGCGTCAAGTACCCGGAGATCTCGACGCGCATGGTCGGCGACAAGGCGGCCGAGGTGGTCGCGAGCGGCGCGGACACGCTGCTCGCCGGGGACATGGGGTGCCTGCTCAACATCGCGGGGCGGCTGTCGCGCGAGGGAAGCGACGTGCGGGTGCGGCACGTCGCGGAGGTGCTGGCGGGGATGACGGACGGGCCGGCGATCGGGCAGGCGAGGAAGTGAGCAAGGCCGGGCTCTGCCCGGACCCGCCAAAGGCCTGAGGCCTTTGGAAACCCATCACTTAAGTAGAGGTTTCCAAAGGCGAGCCTTTGGCGGAGCTTGAGGCAGAGCCTCAACCTTGCCTGCTCAGTGGTGGGCAACGACCCGGTAGATCGCGCCCGGCCCCTTGAGCAGGGCGTACAGCTCGCCGCCGGCGTCCTCGCCGAGGCGCAGGTCGGAGCGGTCGCCCTCCCCGATCGGCGACGCGCTCAGCGAGTCGTAGCTGATGCCGCGGTAGCTGAGCGCGACCGAGAAGATCTGCCGCGCCCGTACCGGCAGGGTGGCGGTCGGGATCGCGAACAGGCGCCCCTGCACGAAGTCGGCGAACACGTAGGTCCCGCGCAGCGCGGTCAGACGCGAACCCGTGTAGGCGAAGCCGCTGCCCACGCCGGCCGAGACAGTGCCGCCGTCGCGCGCCGTGTCGCTGTGGTCGTACTCGGCGACCGGGTCGGTGAAGCCGGCGGCGACGTCGCTGCCGGCGAGCGGGTAGACGCCGTAGTCATCCTTGCCGCCGGCGCTGCCCACGCCCGCGCCGGTGGCGAAGGTGCCCTCGCGCTGCTGCCAGCCGAAGTTGGCGCCGCGCGCGCCGAGGTTGACCTCCTCGACCTGGTTCTGGCCGATGTCGTCGATGAACATGCGGTCCAGGCGGCCGGTCTCGAAGCTGAACTGCTGCGGGTTGCGCAGGCCGTACGCCCAGACCAACGGCGCCGCGCCGCCGAGGCTGCGGAACGGGTTGTCCGCGGGCACCGTGTACTTGGCGCCGCCAGGACCGGCGAGCGGGTCGATGCGCAGGATCTTGCCGAGCGGGCTGGCGAGGTTCTGGCCGTTGCCGCGCGGGTCGTTGCCGGCGCCGCCGTCGCCGAAGCCGATGTAGAGGTTGCCGTAGTCGCGGAAGCCGGGTTTCGCGTTCTGGTCGAAGCGGATCACGCCGCCGTTGTGGTTGGACGCGTACTTGCCGACGCGCAGCACCTCGCGCGAGGTGCCGCTGAAGGTCGCGGCCATCGGGTTCGTGGCGGTCCACTCGCGGATCACCTGGTGGTGGTCGGCGTCGTCGTCGGCGAGGAAGTCGGGCGTGCCGCTCGTGCGGTCGGCGCTGTATGCGGTGTAGAACTTGCCGTAGCCCGGCAGCGACGGCGAGCCCGCGAAGTTCGGGTGGAGCGCAAAGCCGACGAGGCCCTCCTCGCTGGTGGGCGCGATGAACGAGATCGGCTGTGCCCGCAGGTCGAGGAAGGGCGTGACCTTCGTGCCGTCGGCGCTGACGCGGTAGATGATGCCGGCGATGTCGGTGGCGAACAGGCCGCCCATCCAGCCGGGAGCGGCGCACAGGAACTGCGGCCGGGCCCCGGAGCCGTCTGCGTGGCGCGGCAGGGTGGCGAAGTCCTGCAGGTCCAGCGTGATGCCGGACGGCACCGCGGGAGGAAGCACCGCCCCGCTCAGCTCCGCGGGCGGTGCGGCAAGGGACGGGGTCGCGCCCGCCGCGACGACGAGCGCCAGTGCGCGTGCGGTGAGGGCCAGTCCGGGGCGGCAGGCAATGCTGCGGTGGGTCATGGTCCGGTTCTCCTGGGTCGTCCCGCGTACAGACCTGACCGACGCGGCGAGGAGATGACCCTCGCGACGCAGGAAGGGCACGCCAGGTACACAGCTTGGAGTTGAGCGGACTTCCAAGAAGGACGCAATGGTTGTGGTCGGAAAGACCCGCGTGTGGCCGGTTGCGGGAGTGGCAGGCGAGGAAGCAAGGCCGGGCTCTGCCCGGACCCGCCAAAGGCCTGGAGGCCTTTGGAAACCCGCTACCTAAGAGAAGGCGATCCAAGGGCCCTGCCCTTGGCGGAGCTCGAGGCAGAGCCTCGACCTTGCTTCCTGCCGCGGCCGCTCAGCGCGTGAGGTAGTCGATCATGGTGATGCCGAACAGGATCGCGAGCCAGAAGAAGCCGAGGATGGAGAACAGCCGGATCAGCGGCGGGGCGTGGGTCAGCTCCATCGAGAAGGTCAGCACGATGACGACCATGACCGCGGCGATGCCCAGCTCGACGTAGCCGCAGGCGGGGAACGGCGTGGTCATCGCCAGCAGGACCTCGACGGCCAGCAGGCAGAGCAGAACGCCGGTGGTGATCACCGGGCCGCGCATGACCTCGCGGACCTTCGGGTCGACGTTGGCGAGGGAGAACGAGGCCATCAGCGGTTCACCAGGTAGAGGCTCGGGTAGACGATCAGCCAGACCAGGTCGATGAAGTGCCAGTACAACCCGGTGATCTCGATGCGGTTCTGGTGGCGGGCGAGGTAGTTCGGGCGGCTCGCGAGCCACGCCATCACCCAGACGATGCCGATGCCAATGGTGAGGTGGGCGAAGTGCAGGATCGTCGTCACCCAGTACAGGTTGACGAACAGCTGCGACGCGCCGTCCGAGGCCAGCTCGTAGGGCCGCTTGAGGAAGGGCGTCATGTGCTCGACGTAGTCGACGTAGTACTCGTAGCTCTTGAGCAGCAGGAAGCCGAGGCCGAGCGCGCCGGTCACGAACAGGCAGCGCGAGACGTCGCGGGCGCGGCCGAGCTTGGACATCTCGATGGCGCCGGTCATCACCAGCGAGGAGGTGATGAGGATCACGGTGTTGACGCCGCCGATCCACAGCTTGAGGTGCTGCGCCGCCGCCTCGACGGAGTGCGGGTGGAGCGTGCGCAGCACCAGCGCCGTGACGAGCAGGCCGGAGAACAGCAGCAGCTCGGTGATCAGCCAGGCCCACATGCCCAGCTCCGACGAGAGCTTCTGCTGGGCGACGGAGGTGAACTGCTCGTGCAGCTCGATGCCCACGGCGGGATTGCCGGCATAGGCCAGCGCGCCGGCGTCCTGGTGCTCGGACTTAGTCACGCTCGTTGACCTTGTTGGGGTAGTCGTAGGCCTCGAAGTCGACGACGGGGGGCGTGAGGAAGTTGTGCTTGGGCGGCGGCGAGGAGGTCGTCCACTCCAGGCCCTTGGCGCCCCAGGGATTGTCGGGCGCGCGCTTGCCGAACCACAGCGACCAGGTGAGGTAGACCATCGGG
>JBPBQS010000124.1:0-3355 GCA_050920955.1 Janthinobacterium lividum
CGAGGTGGTCCTGTCGAGAACGCCACCAGCCGCAGTTCCGCCAGCTCCGGCGGGATCAGCCGCGGCGTTCGGCATCATGCTGATGAACTAAGATTTCACCCGGATCACTCGATGGGGGCTGGTCAATCTCGAAAGGCAGAGCCGCAACAACCAAACGGCAAGGGAATCCGGGAGCCACCGACGGGCAGTGGGTGCCGTCCGACTTCGCCTGCCAGGTGGGCAATCATGCCGTCGGTAGCGGCGAGCAGTGGAGTGCCCCGCACCGTGCCAAAAACAGCGATTTTAACCCAGACCGATGGCATGAACGTCTGCTTTGAGGCACTCGCGCAAAGTCCGTGAATGTCTGAAATGAGCGCAAAGCCGCCTTCAAGGCCGCAATCCGTCGGTGAACGATAGTTTTCTTGTAAGAGGCCAATATTGGAGGATAGCGAAAAATACTGTTTTTCAGAATTTCAGCTAAGCAATGCGTTTATGGCCAAAGATGATAGCACTTATAACTTAACACTTGAGAACAATTTACATAATGCACATATAAACAGGTTCTTAAGTAATTATACTATGTAATTACTTTAGTCACATTAACACCATAAGGCGTCAAAAATTACGGCTCACATCAATGGCGGATTTCTGCAAATAACTTAGGATTGAACAGCTTATGGTATCAGGGTGGACAGCTTATGGTGTTATTTACACGTCCCTGCTCCAGCCGCACCCGCGCCCCGGTCGCGAGCACGTCGACCCGCTCGTTCATCACGTCCCCCGAATGCCCCCGCACCCAGCGCCACTCCACCTGGTGCCGGCCCGCCGCATCCAGCAGCCTGCGCCACAGGTCCATGTTCTTCACCGGATCACCCCCGGACGTGCGCCACCCCTTGCGCACCCACCCGGTGCTCCACCGCGTGATCCCGTTGCGCACGTACTCGCTGTCCGTGTGCACCACCACCCGGCAGGGCCGCGTCAACGCCTCCAGCGCCGCCGCCGCCGCCGTCAGTTCCATGCGGTTGTTGGTGGTCGCCGCCTCCGCCCCGGTCAGCTCCTTCTCCTGCCCGCCCGACACCAGCACCGCGCCCCAGCCGCCCGGCCCCGGGTTGGGCTTGCACCCCCCGTCCGTCCAGATCTCCACCGCCGCCCCGCCCGCCACGGCCGCGCCCGCCGGCTCCTTCACGGCCGGCGCTGCCACCGCCACGGGCGCACCCGCCTGCTCCAGCGCCACCAGCATCGGGTCGCGCGGCCTGATCTTCGCCGGGGCAGGGCTCATGCGGTCATCCCGTAGCAGGACGCGTCGGCGCCCAGGTGGAAGCGCAGCCGGCGCAGGTAGGGCAGGGGGTCCTTGCGCACCACCATCGCGCCGGCCGGCGTGTTCAGCCAGTCGTACAGCCGCGTGAGCAGGAACCGCAACGCTGCCCCCTGGCACAGCACCGGCATCGCTGCCCGCTCCGCGCCCGACAGCGGCCGCACCGACTCGTAGCCACGCATCAGGGCCCCGGACAACGCCTCGTCGAGCCGCCCCGCGTCGTCGAGGCACCAGGCGTTGACGCACACCGCGAGGTCGTAGGCCAGCAGGTCTGTCGCCGCGAAATAGAAGTCGATCAGCCCCGAGACCGCGCCGTCGAGGAAGAACACGTTGTCCGGGAACAGGTCGGCATGGATCTGCCCCCGCTCCAGCCCGGCCGCCCCGTCCCCCTCCGGCCACCCCGCCAGGATCCGCGCCAGCGCCGCGTCCAGCTCCGCCGCCAGCCCGGGCTGCACCTCGTCCGTCCGCGCCCGGCACCGCTCCAGCAGCGGCCCCCACGACGCCGGCCCCAGCGCGTTCGCCCGCGCGGCCCCATACCCCCGCCCGGCCCTGTGCAGCCCCGCCAGCGCCACCCCCAGCGGCCCGCAATGCGCAACCCCCACCTCGCGCGGCCAGATTCCCGGCAGGAACGTCGTGATCGCCGCGTGCCGCCCGCACAGCATGCGCAGCGCCACGCCGTCGCGCGCGCGCACCGGCAGCGGGCAGGCGATGCCGTGCTCCGCCAGATGCTCCATCAGCCCCAGGAACCAGGGCAGCTCCGCCGGCTCCACCCGCTTCTCGTAGAGCGTGAGGATGAAGTCCCCCTCCGTGGTGCGCAGGGAAAAGTTCGAGTTCTCGACTCCCTCCGCGATGCCCCGGAACGCCACCAGCCCGCCGATCGCGTACTCCCCGAGGAACCGCGTCAGCGCCGCATCCGACACCTCGGTATAGACCGCCACCGCCTTGCCCCGCCGCGCCGCCCGCTCAGGCCAGCGGCGCGGGCAGCCGGAACGTGACGTGCTCCTCGACCACGCGCCGCTCCTCGATCTCCAGCGTCCAGCGTCCAGCCAGCGCGGCCAGCATCTCCTGCACCAGCGTCTCCGGCGCCGACGCCCCCGCCGTGATCCCCAGCGTCCGCACCCCGTCCAGGATCGCCCAGTCCATCTCGCGCACCCGCGGCACGAGCACCGCCCGCCCCGCGCCAGCACGCTCCGCAACCTCGCGCAGCCGCTGCGAGTTCGACGAGTTCGGCGAGCCGATCACGATCACCAGGTCGCAGCCGGGCGCCACCGCCTTGACCGCCTGCTGCCGGTTGGTCGTCGCGTAGCAGATGTCCTCGCGCTTCGGCCCCTCGATCAGCGGGAAGCGCGTGCGCAGCACCTCGACGATCTCCGCCGTGTCGTCCACCGACAGCGTGGTCTGCGTGATGAACGCCAGCATCGACGGATCGGCCGGCTGCACCACGCGCGCCTCGCCCGCGTCCTGCACCAGCGTCACCGCACCCGGCGGCAGCTGCCCCATCGTGCCCACGACCTCGGGATGCCCCGCGTGCCCGATCATCAGGATGTGCCGCTGCTCCGCGCCGCCGCCCGCGAAATGCCGCTCCGCCTCGCGGTGCACCTTGCTCACCAGCGGGCAGGTCGCATCCAGGTACGCGAGGTTGCGACGCTGCGCCTCCGCCGGCACCGACTTCGGCACCCCGTGCGCGGAGAACACCACGTGCGCGTTGGCCGGAACCTCGTCCAGCTCCTCGACGAACACCGCGCCCTGCGTCTCGAGCTGCTCAACCACGGTGCGGTTGTGCACGATCTCGTGGCGCACGTAGACCGGCGCGCCATACGTCTTGATCGCCTCCTCCACGACCCGGATCGCCCGGTCCACCCCGGCGCAGAACCCGCGCGGCCCCGCCAGCAGCACCCGCAGCTTCGGCAGCGCCTCCGCCTCGCCGGTCCCGCCCGACACCAGCCCCGTCACCGCGTGCACCACCCGCGCCGCCGCCTCTCCCGCAGCCCCGGCCGCCCCGGCCAGCGCGCCCGCGATCCCCGCGCCGGCTCCAGCCGCCGCATTGTCGGAACCGGGCCC
>JBPBQS010000310.1:0-3251 GCA_050920955.1 Janthinobacterium lividum
TCGCCGCCGACCTGGGCCCCGCCGGCATACGCGTGAACGCCATCAGCGCGGGGCCGATCAAGACGCTGGCCGCCAGCGGCATCGGCGACTTCCGCTACATCCTGCGCTGGAACCAGCTCAACGCCCCGCTGGAGCGCAACACCAACATCGAGGAGGTCGGTGGCGCCGGCCTGTACCTGCTCTCCACCCTGTCCGGCGGCGTGACCGGCGAGGTCCACCACGTCGACGCCGGCTACCACGTCGTGGGCATGAAGAACCCCAATGCCCCGGACATCGCCGTGGTCACGGACTGAGTCCGCGCATGGTCCGATGACCGCCTGTTCCGGACCCGTCGCCTGATGTCGCACAACAGCTTCGGCCACCTGTTCCGCGTGACCACCTGGGGCGAGAGCCACGGCCCGGCCATCGGCTGCGTCGTCGACGGCTGCCCGCCTCGCCTGCCGCTCTCAGAAGCCGACATCCAGCCGTGGCTCGACCGCCGCCGCCCCGGCCAGTCGCGCTTCACCACGCAGCGCCAGGAAGCCGACCAGGTCCGAATCCTGTCCGGCGTGTTCGAGGGGATGACCACGGGTACGCCGATCTCGCTGATGATCGACAACACCGACCAGCGCTCGCGCGACTACGGCGACATCGCGGAGCGCTTCCGCCCCGGTCATGCGGACCTCACCTACGAGCTGAAATACGGCATACGCGATCCTCGTGGCGGTGGGCGCTCCTCCGCGCGCGAGACGGCGTGCCGGGTCGCGGCCGGCGCCATCGCCCGCCTGGTTCTGGGCAGCGCCGTGCAGGTCCGCGGCGCCCTCGTCCAGCTCGGAGCCGATCGCATCGACCATGACCGCTGGGACTGGGCCGAGGTCGAGCGCAATCCGTTCTTCTGCCCGGATCCCGTTGCGGCGGAACGCTGGGCCGGACAGCTCGAGGCGGTCCGCAAGGCCGGCTCGTCGGTCGGCGCGGTGATCGGGCTGGCTGCCGACGGTGTGCCGCCCGGGTTGGGCGCGCCGATCTACGGCAAGCTCGATGCCGACCTTGCGGGTGCGCTGATGTCGATCAACGCGGTGAAAGGGGTGGAGATCGGCGACGGATTCGCCGCCGCCAGCCTCAGCGGCGAGGACAACGCCGATGAGATGTCGATCGGCGATGGCGCGCTGCAGTTCGGCTCCAACCACGCCGGCGGCATCCTGGGCGGCATCTCGACCGGACAGACCGTCACCGCCCGGTTCGCGGTGAAGCCCACCAGTTCCATCCTGACGCCGCGCCGTTCCGTGACACGCGACGGCCGCGAGGTCGAGGTCGCCACCCGTGGCCGCCACGACCCCTGCGTTGGCCTCCGCGCCGTCCCTGTGGGGGAGGCCATGCTCGCGTGCGTGCTGGCCGATCACCTGCTCCGGCACCGCGCCCAGAACCCGCTTCAGGCAGCGTCTGCTTTAAGGGCAGGAAATGCGGACATCACGCCGGTGTGATGAGTGATTTGCCTCGAATCCCTACATTGATGCTGAAATGTCCAGCGCAAACGCACGGCCACCTCTCTCGACGCTCAACGCCTTTGTCGCGCTGGTCGGCGGAGAACGTTGGAAAGCGCGTCTGGCGAGCCTGGGTGGTCCTCCGGCGACTGGCTGGTCCGGCCGTGCCCTCCTGCAGCGGCATGCCATCGAGCTGATGATCGAGCGCCTGCGCCGGTGCAGGGACGCCGTGCCGACCACGGCAGAGCGCGGCATCGCAGCCCTGGTGGCCGATACCGTTGCCCTTTCGCGCCGCGTTCCGGCCGAGGCCCGTCAGCGTCTCGCCGACACCCTGGCCGGCGCCATGCAGGACGGCCAGACGCTGGTGCCGTTCTTCCATGTCATGCGCACCGCTGCTCTCCAGCGTGCCCGCGGCTTCCAGGTCGCGTTTCCCGGCATCGAGCATGGCGACGTGTTCGACCTCCTGATCGAGCGCGACGGCGTGGAAGCGGAGATCGCCTGCGACGTCATGTCCGCCGAGGAGGGACGGGACGTGCATCGCGGCGCCTGGTGCCGGCTTTGCGACCGCGTCGACCCGGAGCTGCAGACTTGGCTGGCCGCCCACCCCGGGCGCTACCTGCTCAAGATGACGCTGCCCCAGGGTCTCAGGAGCGACCGCAGCCCGGACGACACCAGCCTCGCCTCCCTGCACCATCGCATCAGCACCCTGCTGTCCGAGCATCGCCGGGCCGACCACGACGAGGCTGCCGTGCTCCGTCTTGATCCCCTCATGCTGGCCGCGGCCCAGGCGGAGGAGCGTGGCCTCGCGTCACACCTGCGTCAGGAGTTCGGCCCCGAGGCCCACCTGTCGGTGACCTCCGCCGGCAACGCGGTGTTCGTGATGGCCGCCCGCGCCGGACGCGAGAACGAGATCGCCGTCGCGTTGCGCCGCCGCATGGCGGCCATCGCCCCAGCCCGCCTGACCGGCACGCGCCCGGGCATCCTCGCCATGTTCATCGAGGACACCGACCGCAAGGAGTGGCGCCTGCTGCGCGAACGCCTCGACCTGGAGGGAGAGGCGCGCCAGTTCCTCACCAACCGTGAGGCCCGTCCGGTGGTGGCTGTCACCTGCAGCTCCCGTGTCGAGCTGTTCGGCATTGGCCAGCCCGACGGGGCTTCCGATGGGGAGCTGCGATTCCGCAATCCTGCGCACCCCGCTGCGAAGCTTGCCGCCCTGGCTGCGGCGGTCCAGTCCTCCAACTAGGTCTGCCTGTGCGTTCGATGGTGCGGCCGGAAGCCAGGTTTCCGGCCGCGTCAGGACAGGAGTTCCGACCCACTTCTCGGTTCCGGGATTACGGATCACGGCAGCAACCCGTGAATATCCGAACCTGCGTGTGGTCGACGGCCTTTCGTTTTTGTCAGACTCGCGACAGGTGACCGGCACGGCTCCGTCCGCATTACGCCTTCTGCTGCCGTTCCTGCGACGCTACACTTGGCAGGGTTTTGCCGCTGCCTTCTGCCTTCTGGCCGCGTCTGGCCTCGTGCTGCTGCTGGGCCAGGCAGTGCGCCGCTTGGTCGATGGTGGCCTTGCGACTGGCAGCCAGGCCCGGCTCGATGCCACGGCGCTCGGTGTGGCCACGGTGATCGCGGCGCTTGCAGCCGCCACCTCCTGCCGCTTCGCTCTAGTCACCTGGCTGGGCGAACGCGTCGGCGCCGACCTGCGTCGAGCCGTGTTCGACCACATCACCACGCTTTCTCCCGCCTGGTTCGAGACGGCGCGCACCGGCGACGTGCTGTCGCGTCTTGTCGCCG
>JBPBQS010000196.1:0-3240 GCA_050920955.1 Janthinobacterium lividum
TGACGATGCGCGCGCCCACCATCTCCATCCCGTCCTCCGGGTCCGCGCGGTACTCGCCGCGCGCGAAGCCGTGCCGCAGCAGCGTCGTGTAGAGCAGCACGCCCGCGTGGTCGCCGGTGAACGGCCGTCCGGTGCGGTTCGCCCCGCGCACGCCGGGCGCCATGCCCACCACGAGGAACGGCGCCGTGCGCGGCCCGAAGCCCGGCACCGCGCCGTTGAACCACTCGGGGTTCGCCGCACGGTTGCTCGCGCGGTACTCCACCAGGCGCGGGCACAGCGGGCAGTCGCGCGGCGGGGTCGCGGCGTCCTCCGCGGCGGGCTGCGTCGTCATCGCGTCGGCCATCTCAGCCCGCGTCCCCGGGGTCGGTGAACGGTTCGGCGGTGCGTGGAGCAGGGCGGGGGCGCGGCTCGGTCTGGCGGCGCGTGAACTCCGGCGCGATCTCGGCCAGTTCGAGGAACACGTCCGCCTGGCGGCGCAGCTCGTCGGCGGCCATCGGCGGCGTGGTGCGCGTCGACGAGATCACCGTGACCCGCACGCCCTGGCGCTGCACCGCCTCCACGAGGCGGCGGAAGTCGGAGTCGCCGCTGAACAGCACCGCGTGGTCCATGCGCGGCGCCATCTCCAGCATGTCCACGGCCAGCTCGACGTCCATGTTGCCCTTGACCCGGCGCCGCCCCGCCGCGTCGGTGAACTCGCGCGCGGTCTTGGTCACCAGCGTGTAGCCGTTGTACGCCAGCCAGTCCGTCAGCGGCTTGAGCGGCGAGTACTCCTCCGTGTCGAGCAGCGCCGAGTAGTAGTAGGCGCGGACCACGTTGGTCTGCCTGCGGAAGAAGGCCAGCAGGTTGCGGTAGTCGACGTCGAACCCGAGGTTGCGCGACGCCGAGTACAGGTTGGCCCCGTCGATGAACAGGCAGGTGCGTTCCTGCGGCAGGAAGGCCATGGCATGATCCCCTCGATCTCGGCGCGGCCGGCCCGGGCCGCGCCGCGCCGCGGCCAGCATAGGAGCACACGGTAAGTGGATAAAGTATTGCGGCACGGCCCCGCGCCCCGGGCGAAGGCGCGGTGATCCTCGTCGCGGTGGGCGCCAACCTCCCGGCCGGCGCCGGCATCACCCCGCTGGAGACCTGCCTGCAGGCCGTCGACGCCCTGCGCGCCATCCCCGGGCTGCGCGTCGCCGCCGTCTCCTCCTGGTACGAGACCGACCCCATGCCGCCGTCGGGACAGCCGCCCTACGTCAACGGCGTGGTGCGCCTGGACGGCCGCATCGAGCCCGCCGCCCTGCTCGCCGCGCTGCACGCGATCGAGGAGGAGCACGGCCGCACCCGCGGCGAGCGCAACGCCGCGCGCACCCTCGACCTCGACGTCGTGGCCATGGGCGACCTGGTCCGCGAGGCGCCGGACCCGGTGGTGCCGCACCCGCGCGCGCACCTGCGCGGCTTCGTGCTGGAGCCGCTGCGCGACGTGGCGCCGGGATGGCGGCACCCGGTGCTGGGCCGGAGCGTGGAGGAGCTGATCGCCGGGCTGGCGCCGCAGGGGGTGCGCAGACTCGGAGAAAACAAGCAAGGTTGAGGCTCCGCCTCAAACTCCGCCAAAGGCTCGCCTTTGGAATCCTATACTTGAGTCACGGGTTTCCAAAGGCCTCCAGGCCTTTGGCGGGTCCGGGCAGAGCCCGGCCTTGCTTTCTTCCCTTGCGCCTGCGCCACCCAGCCTCTACATCCCGCGACTTGAGTCATCACAGCTGCAAGGGGTCCACCGCATGGCGCGCGTGACCGTCGAGGACTGCGTCCAGAAGATTCCCAACCGGTTCGAGCTGGTGCTGATCGCGGCGCAGCGCGCCCGCAACATCAGCCGCGGCGAGGAGCTGACGGTCGAGCGCGACGACGACAAGAACCCCGTCGTCGCCCTGCGCGAGATCGCCGACGAGACCATCGACCTCGGCAAGCTGCACGGCGACCTCGTCAAGTCGCTGTCGCGCGCGCCCGAGCCCGAGCCGGCCGACGAGGAGGTGCTCGACCTCATCCCGACCGACCAGAACATCTTCGGCCTGCAGGACGTCGCCGCCGACGAGGAGGTGCAGACCCTGCCCGTCGAGGAGCTGTCGCCCGAGGACATGGAGGCCGCGATCGAGGCCGAGCTTGGCGGCCGTTCGCGCCGCTGAGCCCGTCGCCCCCCTGAAGCCCGCCTGTCGACCTGACAGGCGCGGCCTGCCCGCACACGCCCGATGCTGACCCACCGCCCGAACCTGCCCGACCGCGCCCGCGCGCCCGACGGCGTCGGCCCCGCGCCGGACCCGGGTGTCGAGCTGTCGCGCCGCGTCCTGCTCTACGACCCCAAGGCCGACGCCGACGTGATCCGCGCGGCCTACGAGGTCGCCGCCGCCGCCCACGCGCCGCAGAAGCGCGACAACGGCGACCCCTATATCACGCACCCGCTCGCCGTCGCCGACATCCTCGCCGGCTACCGCCTCGACCAGGGCTCGATCGTCACCGCGCTCCTGCACGACACGATCGAGGACACCCCGGTCAAGCTGGCCGAGATCACCAAGCGCTTCGGCTCCACCGTGGCCGGCCTGGTCGACGGCGTGACCAAGCTCACGCGCCTGGAGCTGCAGTCCGACCGCACCAAGCAGGCGGAGAACTTCCGCAAGCTCGTGCTCGCGATGAGCCGCGATATCCGCGTGCTGATCGTCAAGCTCGCCGACCGGCTGCACAACATGCGCACGCTCGGCCTGATCGAGAGCGACGCCCGCCGGCAGCGCATCGCGCGCGAGACCATGGACATCTACGCGCCGCTCGCCGAGCGCATCGGCATGGACGCGGTCAAGACCGAGCTGCAGTCGCGCTCCTTCGCCGAGCTGGAGCCCGAGGCGAACTCCACGATCCAGGCGCGCCTGAACTACCTGCGCGGCCTCGGCGCCGACGTGATCGACGAGGTCCGTTCCGAGCTGACCCGCGTGTGCCGCGAGCAGGGCATCACGGTCGTCGAGGTCAGCGGGCGCGAGAAGTCGCCATACTCGATCTGGGAGAAGATGCAGCGGCGCAATGTCGCCTTCGAGCAGCTCAGCGACATCATGGCCTTCCGCCTCGTCGTCGACACGCGCGAGGACGTCTATGCGGCGCTGGGCGCGGTGCACGCCGCCTACCCGGTGATCGCCGGGCGCTTCAAGGACTACATCTCCACGCCGAAGTCCAACGGCTACCAGAGCCTGCACACCGGCGTGACGCTGCGCGAGCCGCGCA
>JBPBQS010000029.1:0-3202 GCA_050920955.1 Janthinobacterium lividum
ACCCCATCCCCGCCGGCAGCCGCTCCGCCGCAAGCTTCTCCATCGCCGCCAGCGCATAGCCCGACGACACCCCCGGCATCGTGCCGCCCTGCACCTCGGCCGCCGGGAACAGGTCGTAGCGCGGCACGCGATACGGCCCGGTCACGTCGTGGAACCGCGCCACCGAGCCGATCGGCACCATCGCCCCCGCCGCGTTGCGCGTCTTGAGCCGCGCGATGTCCTCGGTGCTCGCGCGGAACCGCCCGTCGGCCTGCGCCATCACCTCGTAGGTCCGCCCGAGATAGTTGAAGTCGTTGACGTAGGCCGAGCCGAGATAGACCTGCATCGCCTCGAACACCTTCTCCGGCGCCACCCCCAGCTTCTCCGCGCGGACACGGTCGATGTCGGCGTACACCGTGGGCGTGCCGTCGCTGAACTGCGTGAACACGCCCGCCAGACCCGGCAGCCCGTTCGCCGCCCCCGCCAAGTCCTGCGCCGCGGCCGCCAGCGCCTTGGCCCCGGCGCCGCCCTGGTCCTGCACCATCATCTTGAAGCCGCCGGAGTTGCCGATCCCGCTCACCGGCGGCGGCGCCAGCACGAACACGAAAGCGTCCTGCACCGCCGACATCCGCTGGCGCAGATCGGCCAGGATCTCCGGCGCGCTCTGGTGCCTGCCTTCGCGCTGCTCGAACGTCCGCAGGCCCGAGAAGATGGTGCCGGCGTTGCTCGCGTTGGTCAGGCTCGCCCCGTCCAGCCCCGCGAACACCACCGCGTTGCGCACGCCAGGCGTGTCCAGGATGATCCGCGTGACCTCGCGCACCACCGCGTCGGTGCGCGCGAGCGACGCACCGGGAGGCAGCTGCATCACCGTGATCAGGTATCCCTGGTCCAGCTCCGGGATGAACCCGGTGGGCGCGCGCGAGAACTGCCACGCCGTCAGCCCGATCAGCCCCGCATACGCCAGCAGCACCGCGGCGCTCAGCCGGATCAGCCCCGCCGTCAGCCGCCCGAAGCGCACGGACAGCCACTCGAACGCCGCGTTGAACCCCGCGAAGAACACCACCACCGGCCGCGACAGCACCGCCAGCACAGGCCTGCGCCCCGCGGCGCCGGCCTCGTGCGCGTCATGCGGCTTGAACAGCAGCGCGCACAGCGCCGGGCTCAGCGTGAGCGAGACGAAGCACGAGATCACCGTGGACGCCGAGATCGTCACCGCGAACTGCCGGAAGAACTGCCCCGATATGCCGGAGATGAACGCCGAGGGGATGAACACCGCGCACAGCGTGAGCGCGATCGCGAGCAGCGCCCCGCCGACCTCGTCCATGGTGCGGTGCGCCGCCTCGCGCGGCGACAGCCCGAGCCGCAGGTTGCGCTCCACGTTCTCGACCACGACGATCGCGTCGTCGACCACGATGCCCACCGCGAGCACCAGCCCGAACAGCGACAGGTTGTTCAGCGAGAACCCCAGCGCCGCGAGCACCGCGAACGTCCCCACCAGCGACACCGGGATCGCGATGATCGGGATGATCGACGCCCGCCAGGTCTGCAGGAACAGGATCACCACGACGACCACCAGCGCCACCGCCTCGACGATGGTCACCACGACCTCGTGCACCGACTGCGCGATGAACAGCGTGGTGTCGTAGGCGATGTCGAAGCGCAGCCCCGGCGGGAACTGCGCCGACAGCCGCGCCATCTCCGCGTGGATGTGCTCGGCCGTCGACAGCGCGTTCGACCCGGGCTGCTGGAACACCAGCAGCGCGGTCGCCGGCAGCGTGTTCAGGTACCCGTTCGAGCCGTAGTCCTGCGCCCCCAGCTCCACCCGCGCCACGTCGCGCACCCGCGTCACCCGCCCCGCCGCGTCGGACTTGATCACGACGTCGCCGAACTGCGCGGGCTCGGTGAGCCGCCCCTGCGTCTGCACGTTGAGCTGGAACGCGCCGGGCTGCGGCATCGGCGGCTGCCCCAGCACGCCCGACGAGACCTGCACGTTCTGCGCCTGCAGGGCGGCGACCACCTCGCCCGCCGTCATGTCGTGCGCGGCGACCTTGTCCGGGTCGAGCCACACCCGCATCGAGTAGTCGCGCCCGCCGAAGATCTGCACGTCGCCCACGCCGTCGAGCCTGGCCAGCGAGTCCTTCACGTGCAGCGTCGCGTAGTTCGACATGTAGAGCTGGTCGCGCGACCCGTCCGGCGAGGACAGGTGGATCACCATCAGGATGTCGGGCGAGTTCTTCTTCACCGTGACGCCCAGCCGCTGCACCGCGTCCGGCAGCCGCGGCAGCGCCACCGACACGCGGTTCTGCGTCAGCACCTGCGCGGTATCCAGGTTGGTGCCCAGCTTGAACGTCACCGAGATGATCAGCTTGCCGTCGCCGGTGGACTGGCTGCTGAGGTACAGCATGTCCTCCACGCCGTTGATCTGCTGCTCCAGCGGCGTCGCCACCGTCTGGCTCAGCACCTCCGCCGAGGCGCCGGGATAGATCGCCGTGACCTGCACCATCGGCGGCGCGATCTCGGGGTACTGCGTGATCGGCAGCGTGAAATACGCCACCGCGCCGACGATGGTGATGAACAGCGACAGCACGGTCGCGAACACCGGCCGGTCGATGAAGACGTGGGACAGGCGCATGGAGGGACGTCCTGGAGAACTGTTTCAAAGGCAAGGCCAGGGCCCTGCCCTGGACCCGCCGGGGGCAGGCGCCCCCGGACCCGCACACGAAAGGGCAGGGGGCTTTCTTCTCGTATCGCCGGTCCAGGGGCGGCTCGCCCCTGGCGGGTCCGGGCAGAGCCCGGCCTTGCTAGCTTCCGCCGGCCGCCGCGATCGTCCCGGCCTGCGCCGAGACCTTCATGCCCGGCCGCATGCGCATCAGCCCGTTGATGACGACCTGGTCGGTGGCCGAGACGCCGCTCTCCACCTCGCGCAGCCCGTCGTCGCCGAGCGCGCCGACCTGCACCGGCCGCGGCGCCACCGTGCCGTCCGCGCCCACGACCATCAGCAGCTTGCGCGACTGGTCCGTGACCAGCGCCGCGTCCGGCACCAGCAGCACGGGCCGCGGCGCCGACACCGGCACCCGCAGCCGCGCGAACTGCCCCGGCGCGATCAGCAGCCCCGGGTTCGCCAGGGTGGCGCGCGCGTGCAGGGTGCCGCTCGACCGCTCCACCGCGTTGTCGAGGAAGTCGAGCGTGCCGTGCCGCGGCCACCCCGCCTCGTCGCCCAGCG
>JBPBQS010000262.1:0-3190 GCA_050920955.1 Janthinobacterium lividum
CAGGGGCGCTGCCCCTGGCGGGTCCAGGGCAGGGCCCTGGCCTTCCTGGCTGCCTCACTGCGCGAGGTCGTTGAGGCTCAGCATGGCCAGCAGCAGCGAGGCCACGATGCCGGCGATGGCGGCGCCCATCACGACGGTGATCGCGGGGACGAGGAGGGCGACGAGGCGCTGGACGCCGACGCGGGTCTTCTCCTCGTGGATCTCGGCGGCGCGCAGGGCCATGGCGCCGAGCTGGGCGGTCTCCTCGCCGAGGCCGAGGAGGTAGATCGTGCGGACCGGGAACAGGCCGCTCTGCGCGAGGGGCTTGGCGAGGCCGGCGCCGCCTTTGGCGCTGACGGCTGCGGCGTCCACGGCACCCACGCCGGCGAGGTTGCCGATGGTTTCGCGCACGATGCCCAGGGCTGCGATCAGGGGGACGCCGTTGAGCACCAGCGTGCCGAGCGTGCGGGTGAAGCGGGCGGCCATGACCTCGCGGGCCAGGGCGCCGACGATCGGCAGGCGCAGGATCAGGCGGTCTGCGACCAGGCGGGTCGCGGGGCGGCGCAGGGCCTGGCGGGCGGCGAGGCCGGCCAGCGCCAGGGCGAGCAGGGCGTAGAGGCCGTAGGACTGCGCGAGGGTGCCGGTCGCGATGAGGATCTGCGTGGGGCGGGGGAGGGCCACGCCGTTCTGCTCGAACAGGGGGACGAACTGGGGGAGGACCTCGGTGAGCAGGAGGCCGATGGAGCCGATGGCGGCGACGAGGAGGAGGGCGGGGTAGATCAGGGCGGAGGTGATCGTGGACGCGAGGCCGCGCTCGCGCTCCAGCAGCGTGCCGAGGCGGTCCAGGGTGGCGGCGAGGGTGCTGCCGGCCTCGGCGGCGCGGACCAGGCCGACGTAGAGGCGGGGGAAGCTCTGCGGGTGCTCGGACAGGGCGGCAGCGAGCGAGGCGCCGTCGCGCACGGACTGGCGCAGGCGCTCGGTCGTGGCGCGGACGCGCTTGTTCGGGGCGGTGTCGGCGAGGAAGCGCAGCGCGCGGTCGAGGTCCTGGCCGGCAGCGAGCATGATGGACAGCTCGCGGGTGAGGTCGGCGACCTCCTGCTTGCGCAGGCCGCGCTTGGCGCCGAACTCCATCGCCATGAGGTCGGACACGAAGCCGCCGGCGGCGGGGTCGGTGCGGACGGGGAGGCTGCCGGCCTTCTGCAGCGCGCGCACCACGGCGGCCTCGTCGGCGGCGTCCATCAGGCCGCGCGACAGCTCGCCGGTGGGGAGGATCGCGGTGTAGCGGAAGCTGGGCATCAGGCGGGGCCGCCGGGGAAGGAAGCAAGGCCGGGCTCTGCCCGGACCCGCCAGGGGCGAGCCGCCCCTGGACCGGCGTTTTTGGAAGAGAATCTTGTGTGTGCCGGTCCAGGGCGGCTCGCCCTGGCGGGTCCAGGGCAGGGCCCTGGCCTTGCCTTGCTGCCGCTCATCCGTCGGCGCGGATGCTTCGGACGACGTCCTCGACCGTGGTGGTGCCGTCGAGCGCCGCGTCGATGCCGGCCTGGAACATGGTGGTCATGCCGGCGGCGACGGCGGCGCGCTCGATCTCGGCGTGGTCGACGCGGGCGAAGATCAGGCGCTCGACCTGCTCGTCGGGCTCCAGGAACTCGGCGATGGCCAGGCGCCCGCGGTAGCCGGTGTTGCGGCAGGCCGGGCAGCCGACGGGGTGCCACAGCGCGATGCGGGCGGGAGCCTGCTCGCCGGCGGCGGAGGCGCGCTCGGCGGCGCGGCGGTCGAGGGCGAAGCGGGCGACCAGCTCGGGCGGGGCCTCGGCGGCGCGTCGGCAGGCGGTGCACAGGCGGCGGACCAGGCGCTGGGCGAGGATGCCGCGCAGGACCGCGGCCATCAGGTAGTCCTCCAGGCCCATGTCGCGCAGGCGGGTGATCGTGGACGCCGCCGAGTTGGTGTGGACGGTGGAGAGCACGAGGTGGCCGGTGAGCGCGGCCTGCACGGCGATCTGCGCGGTCTCCACGTCGCGGATCTCGCCGACCATGATGACGTCGGGGTCCTGGCGCAGGATGGAGCGCAGGAGGGCCGCGAAGTTCAGGCCGATCGCGGGCTTCACCTGGATCTGGTTGATGCCGGCGAGCTGGAACTCGATCGGGTCCTCGACGGTGACGACCTTGCGGCTCACCGAGTTCAGGGAGAGCAGGCCGGTGTAGAGGGTCGTGGTCTTGCCCGAGCCGGTGGGGCCGGTGACGAGGACGATGCCGTTGGGCAGCTCGAGCGACTTGCCGAGGCGGGCGATGACGGGGGCGGGGAGGCCGAGCTTGGCGTAGTCGAAGGCGACGGCAGAGCGGTCGAGGACGCGGAGCACGACGGTCTCGCCGTGGAGCGAGGGGATGGTGGAGACGCGGAAGTCGATCTCCTGGCCGCGCACGGCGAGCTTGATGCGGCCGTCCTGCGGCAGGCGGCGCTCGGCAATGTCGAGGCGGGCCATGATCTTGATGCGCGAGGTGATGGCGGCGACCAGGCGGGCGGGGGGGCTGTCGGCCTCGTGCAGGGTGCCGTCGTAGCGGTAGCGGACGCGCAGGCGGTCCTCGAACGGCTCGATGTGGATGTCGCTGGCCTGGGTCTCCACGGCGCGGGAGATGATCTGGTTGACGAGGCGGATCACGGGGGCCTCGCTGGCGAGGTCGCGCAGGCGCTCGGCGTCCTCCTCCAGGGGGGCGCCGTCGGGGTCGTGGGCGTCGGAAGGCGCGTCGCCGGAGGGGTAGAGGCGGTCGAAGGCAGCCTCCAGCTCGATGGGGACGCCGACCATCAGCGCGACGCCGCGGCCGGTGGCGGCGGCGATTGCGGCCGGCGCGAACGGGTCGAGCGGGTCGGCGGCGGCGACGGTCAGCACGCCGTCGTGCTCGGAGACGGGAAGGGCGCGGGCAGCGCGCAGGAAGCGGGGCTGCAGGCGGTCGGGGTGCAGCGGGACGGCGTCGGCGTAGTCGGCGGCGGTGGCGAGCGGGAGGGCGAGGAGGGTTGCGTAGGCCTCGGCCATGCCGCGCTCGTTGACCAGGCCGAGCTGGAGCAGGACCTGGTCGAGGCGGCCGTCGCTCTCGGCGGCGACGCGGCGGCCGCGGTCGATCGTGCGAGCGTCGCACTGGCCGGAGTCGACGAGGAGGGCCGCGAGGCGCTCGATGCGGTCCGAGCCGGTTCCCGGGGGGGAGACCGACGCGACCTGTCC
>JBPBQS010000197.1:0-3182 GCA_050920955.1 Janthinobacterium lividum
CCCCCCCACCGCAGCGGCGCCCCCACGACGAGCACGACCCCCGACCCGCGCGACCCCTCCACGAGCCCCGCCACCGCCCGCTCCACCGCGTCCAGCAGCACGTCCTGCAGCAGCAGGTCCTCGACCGAGTACCCCGACAGCGCCAGCTCCGGGAACACCGCCAGCGCCACCCCTTCCGCCGTGCACGCCTCCGCCAGCGCCAGCACCCCCGCCAGGTTGGCCACCGGATCTGCCACCACGACCGTCGGCACGCACGCGGCCACGCGAACGAACCCGTGCCCGTGCGCCGAGCGGAACTCCATCGAAAACCCTCCCAATGCCGAGGGCGCACTCTGTCTGCGCCGCAGGCAATCAAGCAAGCATGGGCTCTGCCCAAACCCGCCAGGGCGAGCCGCCCTGGACTGGCCTCACTTAGGGAAGCCATCCAAGGGGCTTCCCTTGGCGGAGTTTGAGGCAGAGCCTCAACCTTGCTTCCTCGAACGCCAGACACAAAAAAAGCCGGGGGAGCATTCTGCCCCCCCGGCCCCTGCCGACCGGTCCTGCCGAACCGCGTCAGGTCACTCTGCGGCGCGCAGCTCTCCGCCCGCCGACACCGGATCGCTGTTCGCCGGCGTGCTCACGCGGGCGATCGCTGCCGCGACACCCTCGCCGTACGCCGGGTCGCACTTCCGGAAATGCTCGATCTGGGCGACGACGATGTTCGCCGGCACGCCCTGCATCGCCGCCGCGATGTTGTTGAACAGACGCTGGCGCTGCCCTTCGTCGAACATGCGGAACAGGTCGCCCGGCTGCGTGTAGTCGTCGTTCCCCGCGCGGTGGTCGTAGTGCGCGACCACGGCCTCCTCGAGACGGAACGGCGGCTCGGACACGCTCTTGTCCTCGACCGGCCCGCCGAAACGGTTCGGCTCGTAGTACGCGTCGCCGATGTTCGGCTGGTCGAAGCGCATCGACCCGTCGCGGTGATACGAGTTCACCTGCACCCGCGGCCGGTTCACCGGCAGCATCTCGTAGTGCGTGCCCACGCGGTAGCGGTGCGCGTCGGCATACGCGAACACGCGCGCCTGCAGCATCTTGTCGGGGCTGAAGCCGATGCCCGGCACGACGTTGCTCGGCGAGAACGACGCCTGCTCGACCTCGGCGAAGTAGTTCTGCGGGTTCCGGTTCAGCTCGAACTCGCCGACCTCGATCAGCGGATACTCGCCGTGCGGCCACACCTTGGTGAGGTCGAACGGGTTGTACGACTGCTTGCCCGCCTCCATCTCCGGCATGATCTGGACGAACATCTTCCACTTCGGGAAGTCGCCCTTCTCGATGGACTCGTAGAGGTCGCGCTGGCTGCTCTCACGGTCGGTGCCGATGATCGCGTTGCCCTCGTCGTTGGTCCAGAACTCGTGGCCCTGTTGGGTCTTGAAGTGGAACTTCACCCAGTAGCGCTCGCCCTCGTTGTTCCACAGCGAGAACGTGTGGCTGCCGTACCCGTTGACGTTGCGGTAGCCCTTGGGCAGCCCGCGGTCGCTGAACAGGATCGTCAGCTGGTGCAGGCTCTCCGGCGACTGCGACCAGAAGTCCCACATCGCCGTCGCAGAACGCATGTTCGTGCGCGGGTGACGCTTCTGCGTGTGGATGAAGTCCGGGAACTTCATCGGGTCGCGCACGAAGAACACGGGGGTGTTGTTCCCCACCATGTCCCAGTTGCCTTCCTCGGTGTAGAACTTGATCGCGAACCCGCGCACGTCGCGCTCGGCATCGCCCGCGCCCGACTCGCCCGCCACCGTCGAGAAACGCAGCAGCAGCTCGGTCTCGCTGCCCGGCGTGAACACCTTGGCCCGCGTGTACTTCGTGATGTCGTGCGTGATCTTCAGCGTGCCGAACGCCGCCGAACCCTTCGCGTGCACGGTCCGCTCCGGGATCCGCTCGCGGTTCTGGTGCGCCAGCTTCTCCAGCAGCTTGTAGTCCTGCAGGACGATCGGCCCGAACTTGCCCACCGTCTCGCTGTTCTGGTTGTCGGCAACCCGGTTGCCGCCCGTCGTGGTGATGTACTTCTGGTCAGCCATGCACAGTCTCCTTCGCGTCAACCCTAGATAGGCCCGCCCACCTCTCGATCAAACTACCGATTTCCTATCGCACCCATAGGCCCAGCCTATCGCCCCGCCCCTGCACCCCGCGCCGCCTCGATGAATGCCCGAATCATCCCGGCATCCTTCACCCCCGGCGCGCTCTCCACCCCCGACGACACGTCCACCGCCCGGGCCCCCGACCGCGCCACCGCCTCCGCCACGTTGCCCGCGTCCAGCCCCCCCGCCAGCATCCACGGCACCGGCGCCGCCCACCCCGCCAGCACCCCCCAGTCCACCGCCACCCCGTTCCCCCCCGGCCGCCCCGCCCCCGCCGGCGCCCGCGACTCCACCACCAGCCCATCCGCCCCGCTCTCCGCGGGCAGATCCCCCACCCCCGCCACCCCCACCGCCCGCCACACCTCCAGCCCGCTCAGCGCCCGCAGCTCCGCCACCCGCGCCTCCGACGCGTACACCTGCAGCACGTCGAGCCCGACCCGCCCCAGCACCGCGCGCACCTCTTCGTCCCCCGGCTCCACGAACAGCCCGACCCTGCGCGGCGTCTCCCGCCCGCCCACCAGCGCCGCCACCTCCGCCCCCGTCACGCACCGCGGCGAGCGCGCGAAGAACACGAACCCCACCCAGTCCGCCCCCGCCGAAGCCTCCAGCGCCGCCGCCGTCCTCACCCCGCAGATCTTCACGCGCATCGCGACACCCCAAGGAAGCAAGGCAAGGCCAGAGGCTCTGCCTCTGGACTCCGCTCAAGGCGACTGCCTTGAGAATCCATTTCGAGGAAGAACAGGCTCACGCCAGGAACTCCCGTATCCCGCGCACCAGCAGCGCCGGCTGCTCCAGGTTCAGCATGTGGCCCGCATCCACCCGGCAGACCCGCACGCCCGGACGAGCCGCGATCCGCGCCAGCCCCGCCTCCACCCCCGCGAAATACGCCGCGAACAGCCCCCGCTTCCACTCCTCCACCCCGTCGAGCGAGTAACGCTCCGCCCGGAACACCAGGCTCCGGCACCCCGCCGACCCCACCATGTCGAAGAGGCTGCGCTCGCCCATGTACCCGTCGTAGAACGCCCTGATCCCCCGATCCGCCTCTTGCGAGAGCCTGGGCACGAAGCG
>JBPBQS010000089.1:0-3176 GCA_050920955.1 Janthinobacterium lividum
GAGCAGGCCCTCACCGCCTTCCTGTTCGGCGGCGTCGGCGGCTGCCTCACCGTGTGCAACGCCACCATCGGCCTCATGGTCGCCCTGCGCCACGCCGTCGACGCCGCAGGCCGCGGCCTGCGCAGGGACGAGGCCGCGCGACGCCGCTACGTCATCATGCCCTCCTTCACCTTCGCCGCCACCGCCCACGCCGCCCTGTGGTGCGGCCTGACGCCGCTGCTGTGCGACATCGACCCCGACACCTGGCTGCCGTCGCGCGAGGCCGAGGACGCGCTCCTCGCCCGCTACGCCGGACAGGTCGCCGCCATCGTCCCCTACGCCACCTTCGGCAACTGCCTCGACATGGACCGCTACGACCGCATCGCACGCGAGCACGGCGTCGGCATCGTGGTGGACGCCGCCTCGTCGCTGGGCTCGCTGGACGAGCTCGGGCGCGGGTTCGGCACCGGGGCGCGGCACTCCGTGGTGTTCTCGATGCACGCGACGAAGACCTTCGCGGTGGCGGAGGGCGGGGTGATCTACAACGCCGACCCCGACGCGCTCGCCGCGATGCGCGCCATGGGCAACTTCGGCTTCACCGAGCCGCGCGTGGCCCGCCTGCCGGGGCTGAACTCCAAGCTGTGCGAGGTGACGGCGCTGCAGGCGCTGGCCAAGCTCGCGGAGTTCCCGGACGTCGTCGCGCACCGCGTGGCGCTGGCCGAGCGCTACCTGCGCGGCCTGCCGGGCTGGACGTTCCAGAAGATGACCGGGGTGCGCCACGCCTACCAGTTCATGCCGATGCTGCTGCCGGCGTCCTACCAGGGCACGCGCGACGCCCTGCTCGACGAGCTGCGCCACCAGGGCGTGGGGGTGGCCACGTACTTCTCGCCGCACCTGGCCGACCAGCCGTACTTCCGCGACACCTGCGTGATGGGCGACCTGCGCGTCACCGAGCGCGTCGCCTCGCGCATCATCGCGCTGCCCATGTCGGACGCCCTGACCTGCGAGCACGTCATGTTGATCTGCGAGCTGCTGCGCGAGCTGGTGCCGGCGGCACCCCCGGCCTGGGTCGCCGCCGACATGCTCGCAGGCGTCGCCGCGTTCAGCGCGGGAGACTAGGCGTGGCCGGGGCGCGCCCCGGCGTCCGCGAGGCCGGGCGCGCCGTTGCCGGCGCGCCCGCCCGGTCAGGCCAGGGGGCGCCTGCCCGACATGAACAGGTGCTTGCCGCAGTCCACCATCAGCGCGTCGTCGGACAGCGTGCGCTCCAGCGCCATGAAGCCGGCCTCGTCGTCCTCCATCGCCTTCGTGCAGCCCGCGCTGCCGATCGTGGACGCGCTGACCAGCAGCCCGTGGCCGGAGACGTCCTCCAGCCCTGCGGCCAGGAAGTCGCGGCGCAGCTCGGCGTGGTCGTAGAGGTGGACGTCGGCCTCGGTGCCGTCGACCGCCCACACGCCGCGCCCGGTGCGCAGCCGCAGCAGCGCCTCCTCGCGCCGGTCCAGGCGCAGCAGCTCCAGGACCAGCGCCAGGCGGCTGTCGACGTAGACGCAGACGTGGCCGCCCGGGCGCACCCACTCGGCGTAGCGGCGGATCGTCGCGGCCGGGTCCGAGGTGAACTGCGTGGAGCCCATCGCGACGACCAGGTCGGCGCTGGCGGGCTCGATGCGCGCGGTCTCCATGCTCTCGGGCACGAGGGTGAAGCCCTCGCCCAGCTCGCGCGACGCGATCACCGCGCGCATGCCCGGCGCCTGCTCGATGCCGACGACGCAGTGGCCAAGGTCGAGGAACTTCTCGACCCAGCGCCCGGTGCCGCAGCCGGCGTCGATCACCGTGGCGGGGGCGGCCGGCAGGAAGGCGGTCACGCGCTCCCAGGCCAGCACGTCGTAGGCCTTGCGGTGGCCGGGAACGGCGTAGGACGCGTCATAGTCCGCGGCCAGGGCGTCGTAGAGCGAGTTCGGGCTGCGGTGCCGCGCGGGCACGGAGGCAGGCAGGTCGGGCATGGAGCGCTTCCCTTGAGGTCTGGGCGTCTGGAATCCGGGTGTCGGAAGTCTGGGCGTCACCGACCCCGGCGCAGGCTGTCGCCGGTCCGTCAGGCGTCGCCGAGCGTTATCCTGCCCCAACGACCTATGTGAAGCGTTAAAGTCTGGGGATCATGATGCGGATCGACGACGCGCCGCCCGGACGGGGGCGCGCCAGGATGGCAGGAGCCGCGGGCGCGGCTGTGGCAAGGGCCGCTGATGCGGCTGGAAGCAACGGAACGGGGCGATGATGCACAACACTGTGTTCGTGGGCGGCGGTCCTGGCGGGCTTTCGCCGCTGATCTCGGCGCTGCAGTCGGGGCGCTTCGACGCGCTGGCCGCGCTGGGCGTGGTCATCGTCGAGCGGGGCGAGCGCGTCGGCGCCGGCACCATCGGGCGCTACGCCATCAACTCGGACAGCGCGGCCGAGACCTTCATCAGCTGCATCGACGGCGACTCCCACGCCCGCCTCGTGGCGCTGCGCGACCACCCGCTGGTGAGCGAGATCAGGGGCATGCGCGGCAGCGCGATCCCGCTGCGCATGGTCGGCGGGCTGATGGACCTGATCGGCGAGGCGATCGCCGGCCTGATCCGCGACGCCGGCGGCGAGGTGCTCACCGGCCACGAGGCGCTCTCCGTGCAGCAGCGCGCGGACGGCACCTGGTCGGTGCGGGTGCGCGGGGCCGAGGGCCCGGTGCGCGAGATCCACGCGCGCAGCGTCGTGCTGGCCACCGGCGGCCACCAGCCCCCGGCGCGCCTGACCACGGAGCCCGTCGCGGGCGAGCCGCTGTCGCCGCGCTACGACGCCACGCTGATGCAGTCCGGCGACGTGCTCACCCACGAGGGTCTGGCGCGCGTCGCGGACACGCTGGAGGGCGTGGCCGAGCCGCGCATCGTCGTCGTCGGCGGCTCCACCAGCGCGGTGTCGGCCGCGCACGCCCTTCTGTACCGCCTGCCGCGCTCGCACCTGGGCGACGGCGCGATCACCATCCTGCACCGGCGCGAGCTGCGCGTGTACTACGTTACGCCGGCCGAGGCCGAGGCGGACGGCTACCTGGAGTTCGGGCCTGACGACATCTGCCCGGTGAGCAACCGCGTGTTCCGCTTCGCCGGCCTGCGCTTCGACTCGCGCGAGCTGGTGATGCGCGCGCGCGGCATCGGCGGCCGCCCGCCCGAGCCGCG
>JBPBQS010000090.1:0-3128 GCA_050920955.1 Janthinobacterium lividum
TCCCGTCCGGCCGCTCCGTGAGCATCGGCCCCTGCACCTCGTCGTGCTCGTCGGCGATGTCGCCGGTGATGGTCTCGACCAGGTCCTCGATGGTGACCAGCCCGTCGATCCCGCCGTACTCGTCGACCACCAGCGCCAGGTGGATGCGCGCCATGCGCATCTGCAGCAGCAGGTCGAGCACCGGCACCTGCGGCGCCACCATCAGCGGCGAGCGCACGATGGACTCGAGCTGGAACGCGTCCGCCCGCCCGACGTAGCCGAACAGGTCCTTGATGTGGACCATGCCCACGATCTCGTCGAGCTGCTCGCGATACACCGGCAGGCGCGAGTGCCCTTCCGTCCGCACCCGGTCCAGCGCCTGCTCCAGCGTCACGTCCACCGGGATCGCGACGATGTCGGCGCGCGGCACCATGACGTCGTCCGCCGTGATGCCGCGCAGCCGCAGCACGTTGGCGATCAGCGAGCGCTCCTGCCGGTCGAGGTCGTGCAGCCCGTCGACCGGCTCCGACCCGTCGAGCATCGGCGCCGGCTCGGCCACCAGCTCCGCGATCGACTCGCGCACGCCATGCTCCGCCCCGCGCCGCCGGTTCCCGAGGCTGAGCAGCCCCGCGACCCGCGACGCGAGCGTGGTCGCGCTCACCGCGTCACCCCGCCGGGCCCGCGCGACCCCGCCAGGGCACGGCCCACGCGCCAAGGGTTCGGCACGCCCATCCTGTGCAGCAGCCAGGCCTCGCGCATCTCCATGCGCCGTGCCTCGCCCGCACCGTGGTGGTCGTGCCCGCGCAGGTGCAGCGCCCCGTGCAGCACGAGATGCGCGAGATGGTGCCCCGGCCTCCGCCCCGCGGCACCCGCCTCGCGCCTGACCACGCCGAGCGCCAGCACGATGTCGCCCGCCGTGCCCGGCCCCGCCTCGAAGGTCAGCACGTTGGTGGCGTGATCCTGCCCGCGATGCCGCGCGTTGAGCCGGCGCACCGCGCGGTCCGTGGTCAGCAGCACGCTGCCCGCGCCGCCGCCCAGACGCGCGGCGCGCGCCACGATCCGCCCGTTCCCCCGCACCAGCGCGTGCCAGCGCCGGTCCGCGACGATCACCTCGGGCACGCCCCCCCCGCGCAACCAGGGTTCGAGCGGCTCGCCCCCCGACCCGGCCCGCGCACCGCGGCCTTCCGCCCCGGCCGCGTTCCCCGTCCCCGCCGACGCGGGGGCGGACCTACTTCGTGGTTCCATCTTCGTCCGTTCTGGGGCGACGCCCGCCCGCGTGGTCGCGCGAACCGTGCTCGCGCGCCGGCCCGTTCGCGGCCCTGCTGTCGCGCTCGGCCACGGTGCGCTGGTCATAGGCGTCCACGATGCGCGCCACCAGCGGATGGCGCACCACGTCGCGCGACGTGAACCGCGTGACCCCGATGCCGGCGACGCCCTCCAGCGTGTCGATGGCGTCGCGCAGCCCCGACGGCATCCCGCTCGGCAGATCCACCTGGCTCAGGTCGCCGGTGATGACCATGCGCGTGCCCTCGCCCATGCGGGTGAGCACCATCTTCATCTGCGCCGGCGTGGTGTTCTGCGCCTCGTCGAGGATGACGAACGCATGGCTCAGCGTGCGCCCGCGCATGAACGCGAGCGGCGCCACCTCGATCTCGCCGGTGCCCATGCGCCGGATCACCTGCTCGCCCGGCATCATGTCGTGCAGCGCGTCGTACAGCGGCCTTAGGTAGGGATCGACCTTCTCCTTCATGTCGCCCGGCAGGAAGCCGAGCCGCTCGCCCGCCTCCACCGCCGGCCGCGACAGCACGATCCTGTCCACTTGGTTGGACTGCAGCATCGCCACCGCCTGCGCCACCGCGAGATACGTCTTGCCCGTGCCCGCCGGCCCGAGCGCGAACACCATCTCGTGTTTGGCCAGCATCTCCATGTACGACGTCTGCCCCGGCGAGCGCGGCCCGACCGCGCCCCGCTTGGTGCGGATCGCCGGCAGGTCCGACAGCGGCAGCCGCGGATCCACCTCTCCCGACGCCTGGCGCACCCGCCCGCCCCGTGCCGCCTGTCCCGCGCCGTCCTGCCCCATGCCCCGCCGCCCCATGCCGCCCTGCGGCAGCGCCTCGCCGAACGCCACGCCACCCACGCCGCCCGCCTGCGGCACCACGACATGCAGCGCCGGGACCCCGGACGGCTCGCTGAGCCGGATCACCGCATCGACGTCGCCGAGCCTGATGCTCTCGCCCCGCTCCAGCCGCCGGTACAGCCCGCCCAGCGCCGCCTGCGCCAGCTCGACCCGGTCCGCGTCGCCCGAGATCGCCACCCGGTTGCCCCGGCACGCCAGCCTTACCCCGAGCCCCTGCTCCAGCCGCACCAGGTGCCTATCATGGTCGCCCAGCAGCAGCGACAGCAGCGCGTTGTCGTCGAACTGCAGCGTCACCGCCCGCCCCAGGACCACGGCCGCCGGCGTGTCCGGCAGCGGCACCGCCACGACGACGGGCAGCGCCGCGGGGGAGGGAAGGGGAGGCGCGCCCGGACCCGGAGGGGTCTGGGTGGGGGTGACGTCGGTCTGGATGGTCAAGCGCAGGCTCTCTCCTGGTTGGCGATGACGGACGCAGCGACGCTCGCCCCGGCCGGGCCCGCGGCCTCGACCGGGTGTCCCAGCAACGAGTTGGGGTGCCCGACCGCGATCTGCACCTCCCGCACCTGCCCGACGAGCGACATCGGCCCCTCCAGGTGCACCGGCTGCAGGTACGGCGAACGCCCCGACACCTGCCCCGGATGCCGCCCCGCCCCCGTGAACAGCACCGGCATCGTCCGCCCCGCGCACGCCGCGTTGAACCCCGCCTGCTGCGCGCGCAGCAGCGCCTGCAGCGACTGCAGCCGCTCGTCGCGCACCGCCTCGCTCACCTGCTGCGGCGCACCCGCCGCCGGCGTCCCCGGCCTGGGCGAGTACTTGAACGAGAACGCCTGCGCGAACCCCACCGCCTCGATGAGCCGCAGGCTCGCCGCATGGTCCTCGTCGGTCTCTCCGGGATGGCCCACGATGAAGTCCGACGACAGCGCGAGGTCCGGCCGCGCCGCCCGCAGCCGGTCCACCAGCCGCAGGTAGTCCTCCGCCGTGTGCTTCCGGTTCATCGCCGCCAGCACGCGATCGG
>JBPBQS010000263.1:0-3120 GCA_050920955.1 Janthinobacterium lividum
AGGATCTGCTTGAGGTTCACGCCGAGCTGCTTGTTGCTGCTGCTCGGGTCGCCGCTGGTGCCGGCGACCACGCCGTCCAGGGTGACGACCTGCATCGGCTGCCGCTGGCCGGTGGAGTCCTCGGTGAGCTGCAGCACGTAGGTCTGGGTGTCGCTGAGGTTGGCGACGCGCCACAGGTGGTTGGCGCCGGGGGCGATCGTGATGTCGGGGAACACCTGGCCGTTCACGGTGAACAGCCAGCGCGTGTCGTAGCTCATCGCGGCGGTGTTGTGCGACGTGTTGGGGCTGGCGTTGATGAAGCGCAGGCCGGAGTGGCCGCACCAGCCGTTGCCGTGGCTGACGTTCGTGGACCCGGCCATCACGGGCGCGGGGAACGAGCCCTCGCGGCAGGCCTGGAAGTCGTATTCCGAGGTGGCGCCGCGCAGCCAGATGGCCGGCGTGCCGGGCGGGGCGGTCGCGGGGTCGGAGCCGCCGGGGGCTGCGAGCTGGATGTCGCGCAGGGCCAGGTACTCGGTCGCCGTGGCCTTCAGCGCGGCCTGGTCGGCGGCGGGGATGCCGGGGGTGGCGAGCAGCGAGCCCACGGTGTCGCCGATCGACACCAGGCCGGCCTGGCCGGACGCGATGTCGTCCATGGTCTTGCCGTGGATGTGGGCGTGGAACCAGGTCAGGCCGGACGGATAGGGGGTGGGCGCGTTGGTGGCGCCGAGCAGGCGGCCGGGCAGCGTCGCGGGGATGTCCACGCGGTACAAGCTGGTGGCGCCCGGGTCGGTCTGGGTGAACACGTAGTCGCCGGGCAGGGCGCAGGGCGTGGCCGAGGCGCTGTTGGAGTGCGGCGAGACGATCAGGCCGTGGAAGTGGACGTTGGTCTCGACGGACTCGGCCGGCGAGATCAGCGCGTCGCCGTTGATCGTGTCGGCGGCGGTGAGCTGGTTGACGAGGTCGAAGCGGATGGTGTCACCGGGGCTCGCCTGGATCAGGAACGGGCGGTAGCTGTCGCCCGACGCGCTGCCGGCGTTGGACGCGTAGCCGGGCAGCTTGACGGTGTAGGGGCCCACGTCGGGCCGCGGCGAGTTGCGCACGACGGCGCGGAACTCGTCGACGTGGCCCTCGGCGGCCGGGGTGCAGCCGGACGCGGGCGAGGGGTTCGCCACGAGGCCGCCGGTCGCCAGCGGGATCGGGGGGAGCAGCTCGGCCGCCCGCGAGGAGGCGAGGGACGAGGTGGCGAGGGCCGCGATCGCGGCGCCCGTCATCAGCCTGTAGCGCGTGTGCATCGTGGTCCTCTGGTTCGGCTTGGGTCGGTCGGAATGGCGAGACGGACGCATTGGGGAGGAGCACGGCATATTGCGGTGCAGCGCAGTGCGCCTAGCGCGGCAGGGGGGTCGCGGTCCAGGAAAACTAGCCGGCGGACACCTGGGATGCGTCCAGCGCGGCCACGCCGAACAGGGTCAGGCGCGTGCCGTCGGCCAGGCTCAGCATGGTGCCGTAGGAGCCGGTGGTGGCCCCGGCGACGGCGTTGGACACGGCGGCGCCGCTGGCGCCCACCAGGGTGAGGTGGTCGGCGGCGCTGAAGCCGATCAGGGAGGCGTTCACGCCCGAGCCGGTGGCGGCGACGAAGCCGGTGGCGCCGGTGCCGCCGAACACGGTGGAGGCGCCCGCGTACAGGGTGACGGTGTCCGCGCCCGCGCCCTCGACGACGATCTCGCCGCCGGTGAGGTTGAAGCTGTCGTTGGCGGTGCCGCCGAAGACGATGTCGCCGTTCGTGGTGGTGAAGGTGTTGTTGCCGGTGCCGCCGACCATGGTGTCGTGGCCGCCGCCGCTGCCGAAGAAGCTCGTGGCGCCGGTGCCGCCGAACATCACGGCGGAATTGCCGCCGCCGCCGGAGAGCGTCGTGTTGCCCGTGCCCGCCACCAGGATGGAGCCGGCGCCGGTGGCCCCGGTCAGGGTGTCGGCGCCGCCGCCGCCGTACAGGATCGCGGTCGAGGAGCCGCCGCCCGCGTTGTAGTTGCCGTTGCCGGCCACGAAGATCAGCGTGCCGGAGCCGCCGGTGACGGTGGCCGCCGCGCCGGACGCGTAGACGACGTCGGTGCCGCCGCCGGTCGAGATGGTGTCGGTGCCGCGGCTGTTGATCACGTCGTTGGCGGTGCCGGAGGAGTCCACCACGGCCGCGCCGTTGATCGGGGTCGTGTAGGTCGCGCCCGAGGCGTTGGCGACCACGTAGACGCCGCCGTTGGCGCCGGCGTAGGTGGCGGCAGCACCGCTGCCGGAGCCGGTGACGCCGGAGACCTGCACCACCAGCGGGCCGTCGGGGGTGTTGGCGATGTCGAGCTCGGAGATGTTGGCGTAGGTGGCGACGGCGCCGGTGCCCAGGGTCGGGTCGAACACGGTGACGCTGCTCTGCACCGCGCCGAAGCTCAGCACGGAGGGGCCGTGGCCGCCGCCGGAGGGGCCCTCGGTGTCGCCCCAGACCACGATGTTGTCGCTGCCGCCGGGGCCCGCGAACACCAGCAGCTGCTGGGCGTACTGCACGCCGGTTTCCGCGGGCGCCAGGCCGACGGAGAGGGAGGAGCCGGCGGCGCTGCCGCCGCTGCCGGCCGCGATGATCGCCGACAGGTTGGCGTAGGCGGCGCCGGCGGCGGCCAGGGAGCCGTCGGCGTTGAACAGCGCCGCCGGGCTGTTCGTGGCGCCCGTGGCGGCGGCGAGGTAGGTGGCCGGCGCGGTGACGGCGCCGCCGGCCGCGCCGTAGAAGCCGTAGACGTACTGGGCGTCCAGCACCGCGTCGAGCAGCGAGCCCGCGTTGGCGCCGCCGACGTTGGTGACGACGTACTGGGTGCTGGAGCGGCTCAGGCTCTGGCCTGCGTCCTGGGCGGCGGTGAAGGCGGCGTAGTCGGGCTCGGCCAGCGCCACGTCGCCGGGATTGATGTTGACGTAGGGGGCGCCGAGCTGGGTCGTGGTGTCGCTGGCGGGCACGCCGGTGGCCGAGCTCCAGCCCAGGATCGGGGTGCCGCCGATGCCCGCGGCATTGACCGCGTTCGCCATGTCGGTGGTCGCCTGGTTCGCGGCGACGTAGCCGGACAGCACCGCGCCGTTGGCGGGGTTCGTGTAGGTGTAGCCCGGGTTGGC
>JBPBQS010000125.1:0-3108 GCA_050920955.1 Janthinobacterium lividum
TGATGAGGGCGAGCGGGGCGCCCGCGTAGCCGATGCGCCAGCCGGTCATGGCGTAGGCCTTGGAGACGCCGTTCATGGTCACGGTGCGCTCGCGCAGGCGGGGCTCGACCTGGGCGATCGTGGCGGGGCGGAAGCCGTCGTAGACGAGCTTCTCGTAGATGTCGTCGGTGAACACCCAGACGTGGGGGTGGCGCAGCAGGACGTCGCAGATCGGGCGCAGGTCCTCGGCGGAGTAGGCGGCGCCGGTGGGGTTGTTGGGCGAGTTCAGCATGAACCAGCGGGTGCGCGGGGTGATCGCGGCTTCCAGGTCCTCGGCGCGCAGCTTGAAGCCGCTGTTCTGGCTGCACGGCACGGTCACGGGGGTGCCGTCGGCGAGCGCCACGATGTCGGGGTAGCTCACCCAGCACGGGCTGGGGATGATGACCTCGTCGCCGGCGTCGAGCGTGGCGAGCATGCAGTTGAAGATCACCTGCTTGCCGCCGGTGGAGACGATGATCTCCTCCGGCTTGTAGTCCAGGCCGGAGTCGCGGGCGAACTTGGCGGCGATGGCCTGGCGCAGGGCGAGGGTGCCGGCGACATCGGTGTACTTGGTCTGCCCCGCCTCGATGGCGCGCATCGCGGCCTGCTTGACGTTGTCGGGGGTGTCGAAGTCGGGCTCGCCGGCGGACAGGCTGATGACGTCGCGGCCGGCGGCCTTGAGCGCGCGCGCCTTGGTGGCAATGGCGATGGTCTGGCTCGGGCTGACCTTGTCGAGGCGTTCGGCGGTGAGCTTCATGGCGAAGGGGTATCCTGTGGCCGGCTGCGCGGTGCGGTCCGGGCGCGGCCGGGGAACGGGGGTCGGGGCGGCGCGCACACTAGTCCCGGGCCCGGCGCGGGGGCAACGCCCCGGCACGGCGGTGGCCGGGCGGGCCGGCGCGGGGTATAGCGCCGCGGGCAGCGGGCGGGGACGGTTGATGGCACTCTGGGTTCGTTTCGAGCATGCGGGCGTCGAGGGGTTCGGGGTTCTCGACGGCGACCGCGTCGCGGTGCACGCCGGGGACATGTTCGCCGGGCCGGAGCCGACGGGCGAGGTTCTGGCGTCGGGCGAGGTGCGGCTTCTGGTTCCGGTGCGGCCGGGCAAGGTGATCGGGCTGTGGAACAATTTCCACGCGCTCGCGGCCAAGCTGGGAGCGGCAATCCCCGAGGTGCCGCTGTACTTCCTGAAGGCGACGACGAGCCTGCTGGCGACCGGGGAGGCGATCCGCCCGCCTGCCGGCTATGATGGGCGCGTGGTATACGAGGGCGAGCTGGGGGTCGTGGTCGGGCGGCGCTGTGCGGGCGTGGACGAGGCCGGGGCGGAGGCGGCGATCTTCGGCTACACTTGCGTCAACGACGTCACCGCGACGGGGCTGCTCGACGCGGACCCGTCGTTCCCGCAGTGGGCCCGAGCAAAGGGGTGCGACACGTTCGGGCCGTGCGGGCCGGGGATCGCCACCGGGCTCGACCCGATGGCGCTGCAGGTCCGGGTGCTGCTGAACGGGCGCGAGCGGCAGGGCTACCCGGTGTCGGACATGATTCTGCCGCCGGCGCGCATCGTCAGCCTGCTGTCGCGCGAGATGACGCTGGAGCCGGGGGACCTGATCGCGTGCGGCACCTCGGTGGGCGTGTTGCCGATGCGGGCGGGAATGGAGGTCAGCGTGGCGATCGAGGGCATCGGAACGCTGACGAACCGGATGACCTGAGCGGGGCAACAAGGAAGCATGGGCTCTGCCCAAACCCGCCAGGGCGAGCCGCCCTGGACTGGCCTCACTTAAGGGATGCGTTCCAAGGGCGCAGCCTTTGGCGGAGTTTGAGGCAGCGCCTCAACCTTGCTTGCCTCGGGCTACTTCGCCTGGCTGGGGTCGTCGGCCGGGTTGATGTAGTGCAGGCCGAACGGCCCGGTGCCGGAGACCTGGATCTCCGCGGCCTCGGTGGTGGTCCACAGCGAGTGCGGCATGTCTCCGGGCAGGAAGACGAAGGCGCCGGTCCTGAGGGGCTTTGCCCGCGCCTTGTCGATGGTGTTGCCCATGTCGTGCATGATGGCGCCGGACAGCACCGTGAGGTTCTCGGCGGTGGCGTGGGTGTGGGGCGCGATCACCGTGCCGGCGGGCATGCGCAGGCGCAGCGTGAACGGGCCGGGCTTGGCCGGGTCGCCGGACAGGATGCTGAACTGCGTGTTGTGGGGCAGCGAGGCCGGGGGCGGGCCCCAGTTCACCGCGGCGTCGTCGGGGAGCATCGCCATCCCGGGCCCGTCGGCCGCGAAGGACGCGGTCGTCGCGAGCAGCACCAGGCCACCCGCCAGCCACGCGGCGCACCGATCCATGGGCATTCCTCCCGCCGGCGGCGCGGCGCGATTGCCGTCCGGAGCCAGCGTGGCAGCGGCATAGCATGGCGCGCGGCCGGCGCCAGGGGCCCTGCCCCCCGCGCCTTCGTGGGGGCGTTCAGCGTGCGGTAAGGTCCATGGCGCAGACTTCGCGCATGCCGGACCTCGGCGCGCATCCGAGCGGGGAGAATGGCTGTCTCCGCGGCTGCAGGACGGTCGCGTTCCACGCAGGCAGGTGGCGCTGCGGGCCGTCTTGCAAGAGCGCCGGCGGGCGGGGCACAAGCTGTCGCGTGAGCGAAAGGTTCCAGGCGATGGACAGGCTCCCGGGTCCGGTTCAGGCGCCGGACGGGGGGCAGGCTCCCGGGCCGGACCGTGCCGCGCGGGTTGTGGAGCGTTTCCGCGACGAGCGGCAGCGCCTGGAGCAGTGCCTGCTGCCGGCGGCGGCGGCCGCGCTGCTGGCGGCGCGCAACGCCGGGACGCTGGCCACGACCGGGGCGTGCGGCCTGCCGCTGGATGCCGCGCTGCCGCCGGCGCTGTGGCCGTTCGAGGCGCTGTGCTGCGACCTGCCGGCGCCCGGGATGGTGGAGCGGTGCGCGCTGGCGCTGTGCGGTGCGGCGCCCGATGCGGCGGCGGCGGAGGCCGTGGCGCGGGGCTGGGAGCTGGCGCGCGCGGCCGAGAGCCTGCTCGTGCAGGGCGGAGACGAGCGCCTGGCGCTGGACCCGGCCACCGGCCTGAACCGCTACGGCTGCGCGCCCCACCCGCGGCCC
>JBPBQS010000345.1:0-3105 GCA_050920955.1 Janthinobacterium lividum
CACCCTGTTCGGCGCCGACGGCGGCACCATGACGCTGAGCGGCAGCGGCGCGAACCTGGTCGGCGTGGGCACCGGCGCCAGGGTCGACGCCGGCATGGCCACCGGCAGCAACGTGTTCTTCGGCGGCAGCGCGGCCAACACCGTCCTGGGCGGCACCGGCGCCGACGTCTTCGTCCTCGGCAAGGGTGCCACCTCGCTCACCGGCGGCACCGGGGCCGCCAACGTGTTCGACTTCGTGGCCTCGGCCACCGGCGGCGCCACCGACGTCATCAGCGACTTCAAGGCCACCGACAAGCTCTCGCTCTCGGGATACACCGCGAACACCGCGGCCGACGTGCTCAAGGCGGCGACGGTCTCGGGCGGGTCGACCACCGTCACCCTGTCGGACCAGACGAAGATCGTGTTCCAGAACTACGCCCAGCTGAACTCAGGCAACTTCTCCTGAACCTGGCAGCCGGCGTCGCGGGGAAGGAAGGCCAGGGCGCTGCCCTGGACCCGCCGGGGGCCGCGCCCCCGGACCCGCATCCGCTTTCTGCCTGCGGCAGCGGGCCGGGGGCGGCTTCGGCGACAAGCCTTGTGCGAAGCCCGGGGCGGAACCTCTGGGCTTTCGTGCGTTCGGCCGCGGGCAGGCAGGGCTACTTCGCGGCCTTCTCGCGGGCGGCCTTGTGCTCGGCGCGGCGCTCCGCGCGCCAGCTGTGGATCTCGTCGAAGGTGATGTAGCCGCGGTGGTGGCTGTCGATCTCGGCGAAGTGGGTGGCCACGCCGCGCATGTGGGCCGCCTGCGCCTGCGCCTCGGTCAGGTGGCCGTCGTGGCTGGTGTTCGCGTCCTCGAAGCGCTGCTGGGCGGTCTTGCGGGCGGCATGACCCGTGCCTTCCCGCTCCAGCGAGCCGCTCGATCCGGCGCGCGGCATGCGGGTCGGCGTCATCGCGGACGTGTCCGGTGCGGCGGCGGGCGCCACGGGCTGCGCGGCGCCCTGGGCCGCAGCCAGCACGGGCGCGAGCAGCACGGCCGAGGCGAGCACGGCGGCACCCGCCCACCCGCGGGCACGCACCCGGGACTTTGCTCGCGCGGAAGGATCGGCCGGCACAGCGGTCGTGCATCCGGGTGTCTGGGGCATAGGCGTTCCTCGTCGCTGCGGGCCGGGACGGTGGCAACGCAGCGTGGCGCGCACGACCAAACCTGTCACCTGTAAATTGCCCTCTGCCCCGACAACACCCGCCAGGATTGCACCCCGTGCAGCTTCATCAACCCCTTGAAGAGCGCCGGGAGGCGTTCTGTCGCGCATCGTGCGACCCGGATGCGCCCCTTCCAAGCGCCGGTCCAGGGGCGGCTCGCCCCTGGCGGGTCCAGGGCAGAGCCCTGGCCTTGCCTCCGAACGCCGGACCTCAGGCCCGCGCGCTGGCCGCCGCGCCGACGACGCGGTGGAACGCGGTCTCCGCCAGGGCGACGCCGGCGCGGTCGACGTCGAGGTGGGTGCAGGCGCGCCCGCGGTAGCGGCCCAGCACGGAGATCGCGATGCCCTGCCCGACGAGCGCGTCGGCGAGGGCGGCGGCCTCCATGCCGGTGCCGCGGGTGTCGAAGTAGACGAGGTTGGTCTCGGGCAGCTCGACCTCGATGCCTTCCACGCCGGCGAGGCCGCGGGCGAGCAGGCGGGCGTTCTCGTGGTCCTCGGCGAGGCGGTCGATGTTGTTGTCGAGCGCGTAGAGGCAGCCGGCGGCGCACATGCCGCCCTGGCGGAGCGCCCCGCCGAGGCGCTGCTTCCAGCGCCACACGTCGTCGATGAACGCCTGCGGGCCGGCGAGCACGGCGCCGAGCGGGGCGCCGAGGCCCTTGGTGAAGTCGAGCCACACGCTGTCCCAGCCGGCGGCCATGGCGGCGGCGGGGGTGCCGGAGGCGACCACGGCGTTCATCATGCGCGCGCCGTCCATGTGGGTGGCGAGCCCGTGCTCGTGGGCGCGGGCGGCGATCGCGTCGAGCGCCTCGACCGGCCAGACGGTGCCGCCGGCGAAGTTCGCGGTCTGCTCCACCGCGACCAGGCGCTGCGGCGGCTCGTAGCGCGAGCGGTCGCGGAAGCCGGCCTCCAGGGTGGCCACGTCGAACTGGCCGCGCTCGCCGCGCAGGCCGGTGATCTGGGCGCCGGACAGGGCGGCCACGCCGCCGCCCTCGCTGGTGAGGATGTGGGCGCTCTCATGGGCGAGGATCTCGTCGCCCGGGCGGCACCAGGTCAGCATGGCGGCCTGGTTGCACATGGTCCCGGTCGGCATGAACACCGCGGCCTCCTTGCCGAGCAACTCGGCGGTGCGCTCGCACAGGAGGTTGATGCTGGGATCGGCGCCGTGCTGCTCGTCGCCGACCGGCGCGTCGAGCATCACCTCGCGCATGGCGCGCGACGGGCGGGTCTGGGTGTCGGAGAACAGGTTCACCCGGATCAGGGCGTCGTCGAAGCGGGCTGGGGCGTAGGCCATGCGGTTCCACACGATGCAGGGTGGCCGGCGGTATAGCGCGGCCGGCCGGCCAGGGGCAGTGTCCCCGTTGCCCAAGTAAGCAAGGCCGGGCTACGCCCGGACCCGCCAGGGCGAGCCGCCCTGGACTGGCCTTCCTTAGGGGATGCGTTCCAAGGGCGCAGCCTTTGGCGGAGTCCAGAGGCAGGGCCTCTGGCCTTGCCTGTGCTTCAGGCCGGCGCGGTCGCCGCCGTCGTCGTGGGCAGGCCGTAGACGTCGCGGGCGCGCTTGAGAAAGGCGTTGACCATGCGCTGGACCGCCTGGTTGAAGACGACGCCGATCGCGGACTGCAGCAGGCGCGAGCGGAACTCGAAGTCGACGAAGAAGTCGACGCGGCAGCCGTGCGGGTGGGCGGTGAAGGTCCACTGGTTGTTGAGGTAGCGGAACGGCCCGTGCTCGTAGTGCACGCGGACCTCGCGCGGGCGGTCGAGCTTGACGCGGCTGGTGAAGCTCTCGCGGAACGGGCCGAAGCCGATGGTCAGGTCGGCGACCACCTCGGTGTCGGTGCGGCTCGTGACCTTGGCGCCGGCGCACCAGGGCAGGAACTCGGGGTAGCGCCCGACGTCGGCGACCAGGTCGAACAGCTGCTCGTGCGTGAAGGGG
>JBPBQS010000030.1:0-3072 GCA_050920955.1 Janthinobacterium lividum
CCGGCCCGGCGTGGCGATCAGCACGTCCACGCCCTTCATCAGGGCGCTTTTCTGGTCGTTGAGGCTCTCGCCGCCGATCAGCAGCGCGTGGTTCAGCTTCAGGTACTTGCCGTACTTGACGAAGTTCTCCGCGACCTGCAGCGCCAGCTCGCGCGTCGGCTCCAGGATCAGCGAGCGCGGCATGCGCGCCCGCGAGCGGCGCCCGGCCAGGATGTGGAGCATCGGCAGGGTGAAGCCCGCCGTCTTGCCGGTGCCGGTCTGCGCCACGCCGAGCACGTCGCGGCCGGCGAGCACCACCGGGATCGCCTGCGCCTGGATCGGGGTGGGGTAGCGATACCCCATCTCCTCGACCGCGCGCACGATCGGCTCGGACAGCCCGAGATCGGAGAACAGCACTTCGGCCGGCCCGGCCCCGCCCTCGCCGGCCGCCGGAGCCTCGTCCACCGTCACCGCCGCGTCGTCCGGCGTCGCGTCATCGTCGAGGTCATTCATCGGAGCCACCGGTGCAGGAGTCTCGCCGGCGTCTGGGACGGCGGCGTCGTCGCTGGTCGCCGCCTGCCCGGATGGGCCGGCGGGCGTCGCGCCTGTTTCGATCGGAACGGGAGCGGAGTCCTGCTGGCCAGTGCCATGCGGGCGGTCGGGCGCGGAAGCGGCCGCGGCAGCGGTGGTGGAGTCGTTCAACAGTTCGTCCCGGTCAGCGGAAAGGTTCGGAGTCGCACGCCGCATCAGGAAGGGGCACCGATCGACAGTGCCGTTGCGGTCCTGGGCGCAGCACCTCACGGCGGCATATCTGCAACCGACCACGATAAGTCAAGGCAAACGCCGTCCGCGCCCCCGCGCGAGGTCGTGGAGCGGGTGACGGGAATCGAACCCGCACAGCCAGCTTGGAAGGCTGGGACTCTACCATTGAGCTACACCCGCGCCCCTCCTGTGTAGCCCGCAACCGCGCCTCGACGGAAGGGCCGATGCACCCCGCGCCGGCCCGCCCGCGCACCACGAAGCCGGCGCGCTGCGGCGGATGTGCAACACCTCGGGCCGCCGAGTCGACGACCGTGGCAAATACACGGGATTTGTGTGAAAAACACGACGCCGGGGTGTCGCGTTGCCGGCCTTTGGCCCGGGCCGTCCAGAAAGGCGCTCTTTCCATGCCCCCAGCCCTCGTCCTCGACCTCGCCTCCGCCGCCGCCGCGAACCGCTTCACCCTGCGCGACAGGCTGGACCTCGACCGCTGGGCGGAGATCGCCCAGGCGCGTGGCGGCACGCGGCTCGCCGTGCACGAGCGGCAGGACGGCGACCCGTCCGATGTCGGCAACTACGCCGCGGTCTACGCCGCGGGCTGCTGCTGGTCGTCGTGGGGATTGTCGCGCCGCCCGGGCGGCATCGTGGTGTGGAACAGCGCCACCGGCCGTGACAGGGGCCGCTTCGCATCCGTGCACGAGGCGCTGAGCTGGGTGCTGGATCGCCGTCCGGAGCCGGAATGCGCCCCGTCCCCGAAGCAGGCGGAGCATTCCGGCCAGCAGCCGCGGACCGTGCGCCTCGCCGGGCCGCGGGGTCTGGTGGAGGGGGTTGGATTCGAACCAACGTAGGCGTACGCCAGCGGATTTACAGTCCGCCCCCTTTAGCCACTCGGGCACCCCTCCGCAGAGGCGCGGACCTATTCCGGTTGCGCCCCCCTTGTCAATCCGGCCTGTGCCGCGCCGCCATCGCCGCTGTTCCCTAGACCGCCTGGCGGGACCATAGAGTGGCGCATGAGCACGCATCGCACACCGCCCGGTTCCACTCCCCGCCGAGGAGGCGCCGCCGGCGGCAAGCCCCCCGCCGGAACGCGGCCCGCCGGCGCACGCCCACCCGGGGCGCCCACACGCGGCCGCGGCCAGGGCGCAGGCCAGGGTGGTGCGGACGCGACGCACGACCGCACGGCCCCGCGCCCCGCCAGGGCCGGGCAGGGGGCCTCCCGGTCCGCCGACGCCCCCGTGGTCACCGGCCGCAGCAAGGCCGGCTCCGACCGTCCCAGGAGCGGCCCTGACAAGAAGAGCCGCACCCGCCTCCAGGACGCACCGGATGCCCGGCCGGATCGCGCCGCCGCGCCGCGGCCCCGGCGTGGCGAGGACCGCCAGGACGACCGGCCGGCGCGCCCCGCCCGGGCCGACGCCCGTTCGCCCGCTAGCCAGCCCTCCCGCGGCGCGGACACCCGCGGCGAGCAGCCTTCGCGTGCGCCCCGCGCCGGCCCGGCACGCGCGACGTCGCAGGAGGCCCCGCGGCCGAGGCGCGGCGAGGACGACGCTCCCCGCGGCGACGCCCCCGCCCGCCGCGACGCCGTGCCCCACGCCGCCGAGGCCGACGAGTCCGGCGCGCGGGGCGCCCCGGCCAAGGGCACCTGGCTCTACGGCAGCCACGCGGTCGCCGCCGCGCTGGCCAACCCGGAGCGCCACCTGCGCCGCCTGCTGCTGACCGTGGAGGCGGAGGCCGCCATGCGCGAGCGCTACGCCGGCGCCTGGCCGCTGCAGCCCGAGCGCATCGATCGCTCGCGTCTCGACCAGCTGCTCGGCCGCGACGCGGTGCACGGTGGCGCTGCGCTGCTGGCCGACCCGCTGTCGCCGCCCTCGCTCGCCGAGGTGCTGGCGCGGCCCGGGCCGGTGCTGGTGCTCGACCAGGTGAGCGACCCACGCAACGTCGGCGCGATCCTGCGCTCGGCCGCCTCGTTCGGCGCCTGCGCGGTGGTGGTGCAGGACCGCAACGCCCCCGACGAGACCGGCGTGATGGCCAAGGCCGCGTCGGGCGCCATGGAGCGCATCCCGCTGCTGCGCGCCGTCAACCTCGCCCGCACGCTGGGCGCGCTGAAGGCCGCCGGGCTGTGGGTGGTGGGCCTGGACGCCTCGGGCGGGCATCTGTCCGGCGCCGCGCTGTCCGAGCGTCGCGTGGCCCTCGTGCTCGGCGCCGAGGGCGCGGGGCTGCGCCGGCTGACGCGCGAGACCTGCGACGAGCTGTCCGGCCTGCCGATGCCCGGCGGCATGGAGAGCCTCAACGTGTCCGCCGCCGCCGCCGTGGCGCTCTACGAGCTGACCCGCCTGC
>JBPBQS010000346.1:0-3070 GCA_050920955.1 Janthinobacterium lividum
CGAGTGATATCTGCTACTAGGCACGCCACAAAAATCTTCGATCGTTAGAAATATGGCGCTGAGCCGCCGCATGACTCTAGCCGTAAGTGGGCTGGTGGTTTTGGAGCGAGTAATGCAAGTAAGAAGACCTTTGTCACAAAGGGCAGATCTGCATCGGATCTATTTCCGGCTTCGCCGAAGCAGCTCCTTTTCTGTCGGACGGAGCTGTAGGTCTGCTACAGGTTGGCATCCGCCGAGTCTGGAACCCTGACGGTTTCGAGAGCGTCGCAGCGGCGGTAGCTCAGAGGTCCGGATCGCCCATCCTAATCCCCAGCAGCCCACGGGCGAGGACGAGGCTCCCCGTGCGCGCCACCCTGGAGGTTACCGCCTCTGCCTCGTCGCCTTCAAACGACTTTCGGATACCTAGGAGGCTCCATGTCTGCTCCCCCCCGCTCCGGCCTCGTGGTCACGGCCCATCCCGGCGACTTCGTGTGGCGCGCCGGCGGCGCGATCGCGCTGCACGCCCGGCTCGGCTACCGCATGAAGGTCGTCTGCCTGTCCTTCGGCGAGCGCGGCGAGGCGCAGGGCTCGTGGAAGCAGCCGGGCATGACGCTCGAGGCGTGCAAGGCGGGGCGCCGCGCCGAGGCGGAGACCGCCGCCGCGATCCTCGGCGCCGAGATCGAGTTCTTCGACGCCGGCGACTACCCCCTGCGTCCCACCGCGGCGATGCTGGACCGGCTGGTCGACATCTTCCGCGAACTGCGCCCCGCCTTCGTGCTGACCCATGCCCAGGCCGACCCCTACAACGTGGACCACCCGGAAGCGTCGCGCTTCACTCAGGAAGCGCGGATCATCGCCCAGGCCGCCGGCCACAAGCCGGGCGCCGGTGCCGCCTATAGCGCGCCCCCGGTGTTCCAGTTCGAGCCCCACCAGCCGGAGCAGTGCGACTTCAGGCCCAATCGCATCCTCGACATCACCGCGGTGTGGGACACGAAGTGGAAGGCCTTCGAGCAGCTGCCGGCGCAGCAGCACCTGTGGGACTACTACCAGCGCGTGGCGCTCAATCGCGGCATGCAGGGCGGCCGCAACTCCGCCAAGGCGATGACCTACGGCGAGGCCTACCAGGCGATCTTCCCCGAGGCCGTCGAGGTGCTGGCATGAGAACCGTCGTCGTCACCCGCAACCCGCGGGCGGACTTGGCCACGATCGACCGCTTCGCGCCGTTGGGCGTCGCCACCGTGCACGAGGCGTCCGGCCGGGCTCCTGGCTTGATGAAACCCTACATGCGGCCGGCCTGGGCGGGAGCGGCCGCGGTGGGCAGCGTCGTCACCGTGCTGGCACAACCTGGCGACAACTGGATGCTGCACGTGGCCGTGGAGCAGTGCCAGCCCGGCGACGTGCTCGTGGTCGCCTGCACTACTGACTGCACCGACGGCCTGTTCGGCGACCTGCTGGCGACCTCGCTGCAGGCGCGAGGGGTGCGCGGCCTCGTCATCGACGCCGGCGTGCGCGACGTGGCGGTGCTGCGCGAGATGGGCTTCCCGGTGTGGTCGCGCGCGGTTTCGGCCCGCGGCACCGTCAAGGCGACGCTGGGGTCGGTCAACGTGCCCGTGGTGTGCGCGGGCATTGCGGTGCGCCCGGGTGACGTGGTGGTGGCCGACGACGACGGCGTCGTGGTGGTGCCGGCGGCCGACATCGCGTCCACGCTGGCCGCGGCCGAGACGCGGCAGGCCAACGAGGAAGCGAAGCGCCTGAAGCTCGCGTCGGGCGTGCTCGGCCTCGACCTCTATGACATGCGCCCGGCCCTGGAGAAGGCAGGGCTGCGTTACGTGGACCGGCTCGAGGAGCCCTGAGGCCCGCGGTCCAGCCGAACGACCGGACCGGGCCACGGATGCCGCGCGGGACGAGCGCAGCAAACAGAACCCGGCCGCGACCATGCCCTCCCATTCTCCCAGCCAGGCCGCTCCTCAAGGGGCGCCACAGCGGCGCCCCTTTTTCTAAGCGAGCACGACCTCATGGCACTAGGCTGGTACTCCGAACTGGATTCCGTCGTGCGCCGGACATGCTGGGCCTGCTTTGCCGGCTTCGGCCTCGATGCCATGGACACGACGATCTATGCGCTCGTCATTCCCGCGCTCATCGCAACCCTGGGCCTGACCAGGCCCGCGGCCGGCGCCCTCGCCTCGGCGGCGCTGGCCGGGGCGGCGATCGGAGGCTGGGGGGCCGGCATCCTGGCCGACAGAATCGGGCGGGTCCGCGTCCTGCAGCTCACGATCCTGATGGTGTCGGTGTTCACGCTCGTGGCGGCCTTCGCGAACGGGTTCGTGCCGCTGCTCGCGATCCGCTTCCTCCAGGGCCTCGGCTACGGCGGGGAAGCGGCCGTCGGCGGCGTGCTCATCAGCGAGGTGATCCGCCCCACCCTGCGCGGCCGGGTGGCGGCCTCGGTGCAGAGCAGCTACGCGCTCGGCTACGCGGTCTCGGTCGGCCTGCTGCCCGTGATCTCCGCCCTGTTTCCCGAGGCGATCGGCTGGCGCGTGTTCTTCGCGATCGGCATCGTCCCGGCCGGTCTGCTCTTCCTCATCCGTCGCCTGGTGCCGGAGTCCGGGCTCTACGTGGAGGCCCGCCGGGGAGGCGCGACCCCGCCGCCGTTCTGGACGATCTTCACCGGCCGCCACCTGCGCCGCACGCTCGCCGCGGCGGTCATGTCGACGGGCATCTTCGGCGGCGGCTACACGATGATCACCTGGCTGCCGACCTACCTGCGCACCGCGCTCGGCATGTCCATCGGCACCAGCGCCGGCTACCTCGCGATGAACATCCTGGGCTCGCTGGTGGGGCCGCTGTGCTTCGGCTGGCTGTCGGATCGCGTCGGACGCCGGCCGGCCTTCGTGGCGTTCCTGGTCCTTCAGGCCGCCAACGTGGCGATATTCCTGCTGGCTCCGATCGGCCTTGCCGTGACGGTGGTGCTGAGCTTCTTCCTGGGCGCCTTCCAGGGGGCGCTGGCGTCCGGCATGCTGCCGACCTTCTCGGAGCTGTTCCCCACAGAGGTCCGTGCCAGCGGACAGGGCTTCTGCCTCGGCGGCGGCCGGGG
>JBPBQS010000347.1:0-3001 GCA_050920955.1 Janthinobacterium lividum
CTTCCACGCGGCGTTCGGCGCCCCCGCGCTCCCCTCTGCCGAAACGATACGCGGCCAGCGCTGCCTGTTCCTCGACATCGTCTCCGCCGGCACCGGCGGCCCCGACTTCCGCCTCGGCGCCGCCCAGCTCGTCTGGCTGGAGCGCGAGCTCGCCGGCGCCGCCGCCCGCGCCGAGCCCGTCGCCCTGTTCATGCACAGCTACCCCGCCGACCTCGGCCCCGACGCCGCCCCCCTGCTGCGCCTGCTCGAGCGCCACCCCCCCGCGATCGTCGACATGGGCCACACCCACTACAACGAGCTCGCCAACGACGGCCGCACGGTCTACGCCGCCACCCGCTCCACCGCGCAGATCGAGGAAGGCCCGCCCGGCTTCTCCGTGGCCTGCCTGGACGCCGGCGCCGCGAGCTGGCGCTTCAAGCCGCTCGACGCCCCCTGGCCGCTGGTCCTCGTCACCACCCCCGCCGACGCCCGCCTCGCCACCCCGCAGGCGCCCGCCCGCGACACGATCCGCGCCCGCGCCTTCCACCCCGACGGCATCGCCAGCGCCACCTGCCGCATCGACGACGCCCCGCCCGCCGACATGCACGAGCACGACGGCACCTGATCCTGCCCCTGGCGCCCCGACGGCGCCCCCCACCGCATCACCGTGCGCGCCACCGCCACGTCCGGCGCGTCGGGCGAGGACACGATCCACGCCGGCCCGCCCCCCGCGCCCGCCGACGCACCCGCCGGCAGCGACGCCCACGCGCTTGCCGCCTGGCCGGAGCGCCACCTCCTCGGCACCCAGCTCGGCCCCAACCGCAACGGCCGCAAGTGGTGAGCAGGCAGACAAAGAAATCAGTTCTTTCCTGAAAGAAAGAACCAAAGAACTCTGCAAATAAGCCACCCTTTCGACGCGAGCCCTGAACCAACGGGCAAAGTCTTTTTGCTTCTTTTTCTTCAGAAAAAGAAGGCCTTCCTTGCTTTCCCCGACCACGCCCCAGCCCGGAACGCCCCGCCCTTGTCCCCCACGCTCGCCACCTGCCTGATCGCAGCCCTCTCCACCGCCGCCGTGCTTGCCCGCCCCTTCGGCCTCCCCGAGGCGGTCTGGGCGGTCGCGGGCGCGCTGCTGCTCGTCGTCCTCGGCCTGCTGCCCGTGCACGACGCGCTCTCGGCCGTGGCCAAGGGCGGTGACGTCTACCTTTTCCTCTCCGGAATGATGCTGCTCTCCGAGATCGCCCGCCGCGAGGGCCTGTTCGACTGGATCGCCGCCCAGGCCGCCCGCCGCGCGAACGGCTCCGCGCTGCGCCTGTTCCTGCTGATCTACGGCGTCGGCACCGTGGTGACCGCCTTCCTGTCCAACGACGCCACCGCCGTGGTCCTGACCCCCGCCGTGCTCGCCGCCACCAAGGCCGCCGACGTCAAGGACCCGCTCCCGTACCTGTTCGCCTGCGCGATGATCGCCAACGCGGCAAGCTTCATCCTGCCGATCTCCAACCCCGCCAACCTGGTGCTCTACGCGAGCCGCACCCCGGCGCTGCCGACCTGGCTCACCCACTTCGCCCTGCCCTCGCTGCTCGCCGTGGCCGCGACCTACGCCGTCCTGCGCCTCGCCAGCCGCAGGTCCCTCGCCGACCCGATCTCGCGCGACATCGAGCAGCCCGAGCTCCCCACGGGCGGCCGCATCGCCGCCGGCGGCATCGCGCTCACCGCGATCGTGCTGCTCGCCGCCTCCTCGTTCGACATCGCCCTCGGCCTGCCCACCGCCATCGCCGGCGCGCTGACCACGATCGCCGTGCTCGCCACCAAGCGCGAGGCCCCCTGGGGCGTGCTCAAGGGCGTCTCCTGGGCGGTGCTGCCGCTGGTCGCCGGCCTGTTCGTCCTCGTCGAGGGCCTCGGCCACACCGGCCTGATCGGCCGCCTCGCCGGCTTCCTCCACGACTCCGCCGCCTCCGCCCCGCAGGCCACCGCCTGGGCCGCCGGCGCGGCCATCGCGTTCGGCTCGAACCTCGTGAACAACCTGCCCGCCGGCCTGGTCGCCGCCGACGTCATCGCCCAGGCCCACCCGCCCCAGGCCGTCACCGACGCGCTCCTCGTCGGCGTCGACCTCGGGCCGAACCTGTCCGTCACCGGCTCGCTCGCCACCATCCTGTGGCTCACCGCACTCCGGCGCGACGGCCAGACCGTGGGCTTCTGGCGCTTCCTCCGCCTCGGCGCCATGGCCATGCCGCCCGCCCTGCTCCTCGCCCTCGCCGGCCTGCTCCTCGTCGGATGAACCGCGAGCAGGCAAGCATGGGCTCCGCCCAAACCCGCAAAGGGTCCGAGGACCCTTTGATCCCCTTACTTAAGTATAGGATTCCAAAGGCGAGCCTTTGGCGGAGCTCGAGGCAGAGCCTCGACCTTTCTTCTTTCCACACAACGCAAGGACCCTGCCCATGAGCGCAGCCTGGCTCTACCCCTTCATCCTGTTCGCCGGCGTTCTGCAGGCCGCCGGCAACTCCATGAACGGCCAGCTCAACAAGTCGATGACCAACCCCTGGCTCGCCGCCACGGTGTCCTTCGCGCTGATCGTGTTCCTGTTCGCCGCCCTGTTCGCGATCATGCCCCGCCCGCTGCCCACCGCGCAGAACCTGGCCGACATGCCGTGGTGGGCGCCGCTCGGCGGCCTGACCGGCGCGGTCGCGGTGTTCGCCGGCCTGCTGTTCGTCAACCGTATCGGCGCCGGACCGTTCAACGGTCTGATGATCACCGCCAACATCCTGTGCTCGCTGGCCATCGACCACTTCGGCCTGCTGAACATGGACGTCCACGCGCTCAACATCTGGCGCGTCCTCGGCGGCATCCTCATGGTCGGCGGCATCGCGCTGATCGCCATCTTCTGAACGCCGCACGCGGGGCCCGGAGGCGCCGCCTCCGGGCCCCGCGAGAAGTCCGCTTCCCGGAACCATCACCCAGGGCGGGCCGGCCCCGCCCCGAACCCGTTTCGCACCCGGTCGGAACGCACCGGGGCTGACGGCCGCCC
>JBPBQS010000031.1:0-2991 GCA_050920955.1 Janthinobacterium lividum
ACGCTGATCGGCGCCGTGGTCAGCCAGGTCGTGATGTCGGCCGTGCTGATCGCCACCGCGGCCACCATCGGCCACGGCGCCGGCACCAAGAACGGCGGCGGCGGCCACGCCAGCCTGAACACCGTGGGCGACCTGGCCAACGCCTTCATCCCCGCCCTGGGCCCCGTGGCCGGCAAGCTCGTGTTCGCGGGCGGCATCGTGGCCGCGGCCCTGGTGTCGGCGATCGTGGTCTCGCTCGCCCTGGCCTGGAGCTTCGGCGACATCATGGAGCGGAAGAACTCGCTGGAGGACAGCCCGCGCGACGCCCCCGCCTTCTACGCCGCCTTCACCTTCGCCGTGGTCGCCGGCGCCGTCGCCGTGCAGTTCGTCGACAACCTCGTCGCGCTCAACATCACGGTGGAGGTGCTCAACGCGCTCCTCCTGCCCCTGGCGCTCGGCCTGCTGGTGCTCCTGTCCGAGCGCGCGCTGCCCGAGCGCACCCGCCTGCGCGGCTGGTTCCGCTGGGTGGTCTACGCCGTGACCGCGCTGACCCTGCTGGCCGCGGCGGTCGGCGTCCTCGACAGCGTCGGCCTGATCTGACCGGAGGCAGACAAGGCCAGAGGCTCTGCCTCTGGACTCCGCCAAGGGAAGCCCCTTGGATGGCTTCTCTTAAGTAATGGGATCAAAGGGTCCTCGGACCCTTTGCGGGTTTGGGCAGAGCCCATGCTTGCTTTCTTCGGCGGCCTGCCACGGAGACGACGCCGCATGACCCTGACGAGGCTGCTGTTCGGCCGTGCCCTGGCCAACCGCGAGGGCGAGCAGCGCCGCATCGGCGTGTTCGAGGGCCTCCCCGCGATGGGCCTGGACGGCCTCGGCTCCGCCGCCTACGGCCCGGAGGCCGCGCTGACCGTGCTCGCCCCGCTGGGCGCCGCGGGCCTGGCCGCGATCGGCCCGATCACCTGGGCGATCCTGGCGCTCCTCGCGATCCTGTTCCTGTCCTACTGGCAAACCATCACCGCCTACCCCAGCAGCGGCGGCTCCTACACGGTGGCGGCCGAGAACATCGGCACGAACGCCGGCCTGCTCGCCGCCGCCGCCCTGATGCTGGACTACATGCTCAACGTCGCGGTCGGCATCTCCGCCGGCATCGGCGCGCTCACCTCGGCGGTGCCCTCCCTGGCCCCCTGGACCCTGCCCCTGTGCCTGGCGGTGCTGGCCGCCGTGACGGTGGTGAACCTGCGCGGCACCCGCGAGAGCGGCCTCGCCTTCGCCCTGCCCACCTACCTGTTCATCGCGAGCCTGGCCGTCGTGCTCGCCCTGGGAGCCTGGCGGTCCCTGGGCGGCCACCTCGCGCCCGTCATCGCCCCGCCTCCGCCCGCTTCGGCCACGGGGGAGCTGACCCTGTGGCTGGTGCTGCGCGCCTTTGCCGCCGGCTGCACCGCGATGACCGGCGTGGAGGCGGTGAGCAACGGCGTGGGCGCCTTCCGCGAGCCCCGCGCCCGCCACGCGCACCGCACGCTGGCCGCGATCGTCGCCGTCCTGGGCGTGCTCCTGCTCGCGATCGCCCACCTGGCGTCGCGCTACGGCATCGCCGCGATGGACCAGACCCGCCCCGGCTACCAGAGCGTGCTCTCCCAGCTCACCGCCGCGATCGCCGGCCGCGGCTGGCTCTACGACGTGACCATCGCGAGCGTGCTCGCCGTCCTCAGCCTGTCCGCCAACACCAGCTTCGTGGGCTTCCCCCGCCTGTGCCGCCAGGTCGCGCACGACGGCTTCCTGCCCAGGATGTTCGCCCTCGCCGGCCGCCGCCTGGTCTACACCGCCGGCATCCTGTTCCTGGCCGCCGGCGCGGGCCTCCTGCTGGCCGCGTTCGACGGCATCACCGACCGCCTGATCCCCCTGTTCGCGGTGGGCGCCTTCCTCTCCTTCACCCTCTCCCAGGCCGGCATGGCGCAGCACTGGCGCCGTGCCGGCCCCGGCCGCGCCAACCGCGTTCGCCTGTGGATCAACGGCCTGGGCGCCCTCTCCACCGGTACGGCCCTCGCGATCATCCTCGTCGCCAAGTTCGCCGAGGGCGCCTGGATCACCGTCGTGGTGATTCCCGCCACCCTCGCCCTGCTGCGCCTGGTGCGCCGCTACTACGACGACCTCGACCGCCTCCTGCTCGCCGGCGAATCCGAACGCATGGACCTTCGCGCCCACGCCCCGCCGCTTGTCGTCCTCCCCGTGGGCCGCTGGGACAGCATCAGCCGCAACGGCGTCGACTACGCCCTGCGCCTGTCCCCCGACGTGACCGCGCTGCACTGCACCGACCTGGATGGCCCTGACGGCGAACGCGACGAAACCCGCATCCGCGAGCACTGGGACCGCTGCGTGGGCGAACCCGCCCGCGAGGCCGGCCTCCCCGTGCCCCGCCTCCTGTTGGAAATCTCCCCCTACCGCAGCGTGCTGGGCCCCCTCCTGCGCACGATCACCGATCTGCAGACCGCCCACCCCGGCCGCGCGATCGCGGTCGTCCTGCCGCAGCTGGTCGTTGGCCACTGGTGGGAGAGTCTCCTGCACACCGGCCGCGAGCGCCGCCTGCGCAGGATGCTCCTGCGCCACGGCGGCCCTGGCGTCGCGGTGGTCGGCGTCCCCTGGCAACTCGCCCGCCCCCACAAACAGAAGGCCACACCAGAGGAAACGGACGGGGCATGAAGCTCTCTGTCCGGCTCAGACTCGCTGCCCATCCGGCTCAAGCTCGCTCTTGGCCATGATCTCTGGTCGGGTCGTTCGTTTCGCATCGGCGGAGGTATCGTCGTGCTGACGCAGGCGTGCAGTTGGTGTCCCTGCGTGTCACTTGAACGCCGAACGCCGCGCTTCCTTTTCGGGAGCGCGGCGTTGTTATTCTAATGCGATGAATTTTGGTTGCGGGGACAGGATTTGAACCTGTGACCTTCAGGTTATGAGCCTGACGAGCTACCGGGCTGCTCCACCCCGCGGTGGGTATTGTGTGTGTGTGAGTGGGCTTGA
>JBPBQS010000198.1:0-2886 GCA_050920955.1 Janthinobacterium lividum
CGGGCACGGCGCGGCTGTGGGTGGAGGCGATGGCCGTGGAGGCGGAGGGGGTGGGGCGCGATCCGGCGTGGGTGGCGGCGCGGGTGAACCTGGGGCGGACGGCGGTGGAGGCGGCGTGCATGGAGGCGATGGCGCTGGTGCAGCGCTCGCTGGGGCTGGCGGCGTTCCTGCGGGGGGCCACCGTGGAGCGCATGGGGCGGGATCTCGCGACGTACCTGCGCCAGCCGGCGCCGGACGAGGCGCTGCACGAGGCGGCGGGGCATTTCGCGGGGGCTTCGTGGTGATGCGGGCGGGGGAGGTGTGGCAGGCGTGGCGGGCGTTGCCGGAGGCGGGGCTCGCAGCGGTGTGCGGGGCCGGGGATCCGCTGGTGCTGGCGCCGCACCCGGACGACGAGAGCCTGGGGTGCGGCGGGCTGATCGCGCGGGCGGTGGCGGAGGGGCGCTCGCCGCTTGTGGTGGTGCTGACGGACGGCGCGGGGTCGCATCCGGGGTCGGCGGCGTGGCCGGGGCCGCGGCTGGCGGCGCTGCGGGAGGCGGAGACGGTGGCGGCGGTGGGCGCGCTGGGGCTTGCGGCGGGGCGGGTCGTGTTCCTGCGCGAGCCGGACACGCGGGCGCCGCGCGAGGGGGCGGCGCTGGGCGAGGTGGCGGAGCGGGTGTGCGGGCTGGTGGAGCGGCACGGGTGCACTGCGGTGCTGGCGAGCTGGGCGCACGATCCGCACTGCGACCACCTGGCGGCGGACCGGGTGGCGCGGCTGGTGGCGGCGCGCTGCGGGGTGGCGCACCGGGCGTATCCGGTGTGGGGGTGGGCGCTGCCGGAGGATGCCGAGGTGCCGGGCGGGGCGGTGGAGGGCGTGCGGCTGGGCGTGGGGGCGCACGCGGCGGCCAAGCGGCGGGCGGTGGCGGCGCACAGGTCGCAGCACGGGCTGGTGGTGGGCGACGATCCCGCGGGGTTCGTGCTGCCGCGCGCGCTGCTGCACCATTTCGAGGGGCCGTGGGAGGTGTTCCTGCGGCCGGGCGCAGGGGGCGGGGCATGAGCGGCGGCGGCAAGGTTCGCAGCGGGCGCACGCGGGATGCGGCGCATTTCGACCGGCTGTATGACGCGGACCCCGACCCGTGGGGGTTCCGCACCAGCGCCTACGAGCACGCCAAGTACGACGTCACGCTGGGCGCCCTGCCCGGCCGCCGGTTCCGCTCGGCGCTGGAGGTGGGGTGCTCGATCGGCGAGCTGACGCGCCGGCTCGCGGGGCGGTGCGACCGGGTGCTGGGCGTGGACCTGAGTGCTGCGGCGCTGCGGGCGGCGGAGGCGGCGTGCGCGGGGCTTGGGGGCGTCGGGTTCCGGCAGGCGGCGGTGCCGGGGGGGTGGCCGGAGGGGGTGTTCGACCTCGTGGTGCTGTCGGAGGTTCTGTACTTCCTGGTGCCGGGGGACCTGGCGGAGGTGGCGCGGCGGTGCGTCGCTGGGCTCGACGCGGGCGGGGTCGTGCTGCTGGTGAACTGGACGGGGGCGACGGACGACCCGCTCAGCGGGGACCAGGCGGCGGAGCTGTTCATCGCGGGCGTGGCGCCGCGGCTGCGCGCGGTCAGGCAGGAGCGGCACGAGGGGTTCCGGCTCGACCTGCTGGGAGAGTGAAGGAAGGCCGGGCTCTGCCCGGACCCGCAAAGGGTCCGAGGACCCTTTGATCCCACTTACTTAGGGAAGCCATCCAAGGGGCTTCCCTTGGCGGAGTTTGAGGCGGAGCCTCATGCTTGCGTTGGGCATGGCGGTGCGTGGGGCGCGTGCTATACCCCGCGGCGGCCCTCCTCATGGTGTGGCCCATGGACCCGTTCGCCCGGGCCACGGGGGCCGGAGAAGGGGATACGCCGATGGCCCGCCGCCGACAGCTCTACGAGGGTAAGGCCAAGATCCTGTTCGAGGGCCCGGAGCCGGGCACCCTGGTCCAGTACTTCAAGGACGACGCCACCGCCGGCAACGGCGCCAAGAAGGGCGTGATCACCGGCAAGGGCGTGCTCAACAACCGCATCAGCGAGTACCTGATGATGCGGCTGGCCGAGATCGGCGTGCCCAACCACTTCGTCCGCCGCCTGAACATGCGCGAGCAGCTCATCCGCGAGGTGGAGATCATCCCGCTCGAGATCGTGGTGCGCAACGTCGCGGCCGGCAGCCTGTCGACGCGGCTGGGGATCCCCGAGGGGACGCGGCTGCCGCGCTCGATCATCGAGTATTACTACAAGAACGACGCGCTCAGCGACCCGATGGTGGCGGAGGAGCACATCACGGCGTTCGGCTGGGCGTCCACGGCGGACATGGACGACATCGTCGCGCTGACGCTGCGCACCAACGACTTCCTGTCGGGGCTGTTCCTCGGCGTGGGCATCACGCTCGTGGACTTCAAGCTGGAGTTCGGCCGGCTCTACGAGAACGACGACATGCAGGTCGTGCTGGCCGACGAGATCAGCCCGGACAACTGCCGGCTGTGGGACAGCAAGACCAACGAGAAGATGGACAAGGACCGCTTCCGCCGCGACCTCGGGCGGGTCGAGGAGGCGTACCAGGAGGTCGCGCGCAGGCTCGGCATCCTGCCCGAGGCGGGGACGCGCGACATGAAGGGCCCGGAGCTGATGCAGTGAGCGCGGCCGTCGGTCGGGGGGCCGTGCCGTGACGCGGGCGGTGGTGACGATCATGCTCAGGGAGGGCGTGCTCGATCCGCAGGGGCGCGCCATCGGGCACGCGCTCGGGCAGCTCGGGTTCGCGGGCGTGGGCGAAATCCGCGCGGGCAAGGTGATCGAGCTGGAGCTGGCGGAGGCGGACCCGGAGCGCGCACGCGCCCAGGCCGAGGAGATGGCCCGCAGGCTGCTGGCCAACACCGTGATCGAGAGTTTTCGAGTGGAG
>JBPBQS010000348.1:0-2878 GCA_050920955.1 Janthinobacterium lividum
GCCGCCTGCGACCGCCACGAACCCGGCTGCTACCCCCGCTTCAAGGAGTGGTGCGACCGCTACTTCTTCCTCCCCCACCGCAACGAGCCGCGCGGCCTCGGCGGCATCTTCTTCGACCGCCTCGCCAACCCCGACATCGCGGGCGACCTCGCCTTCGTGCGCGACGTGGGCCAGTCCTTCCTGGACGGCTACGCCGCGATCGTGCGCCGGCGCATGGCGCAACCCTGGACCGCGGCCGACCGCGACCACCAGCTCGTCCGCCGCGGCCGCTACGTCGAGTTCAACCTGCTCCACGACCGCGGCACCCTGTTCGGCCTGAAAACCGGCGGCAACGTCGAGGCGATCCTGATGAGCCTGCCCCCCGAGGTGCGCTGGCCCTGAGCCGCCGCCCGCCCGCCTGAACAGGCCACGGAACCCGCGCCGGCCCCTTGCCTGCAACGTCCGGTTGCGACCACCGTGTCCCCATGGCAGCACGCCCCCCCTGGCCGCCCCGCCACGCCGCCGAACGGCAGCTGCGCCTGGCCGAGCAGCAGCTCGCCCGCACGCCGGACAACCCCGACGCCCGCCTGGAACGCGCCCGCCTGCTCGACCAGCTCGGCCACCCCGAAGCGCGCGACGCCTACCTCGCCGTGCTCGAGATCGACCCCGCCCACCGCGAAACGCTGCTGCGTCTCGCCGCCCTGCTCGCCGCCACCGGCTTCACCACGGCCGCACGCACCGTGCTGGCCCGCGCCGTCGACGCCCACCCTGACAACGCCGATGCCCGCACGGCGCTCGGCCACGTCCTGCGAACCGCCGGCGACACCGACGCCGCCCGCGGCCACTACGAGGCGGCACTGCGGGCCGACCCGACGCAACCCGAAGCCCACCAGGGCCTCTCCTATCTCCTCGACGGCATCGACGAGGCCGCCGCCGAACACCACCGGACGCTGGGCTTCACCGGGCGCGCGCTCACCACCCGGCCGTTCCGCGGCACGCAAGCCCCGGTGCGCGTGCTCCAGCTCGTCTCCGCCCGCGGCGGCAACGTCCCCACCGCCGCCCTCCTCGACGACGCCACCTTCCTCACCCACAGCGTCGTCGCGGAATACGCCCCCCCCGACCTCGCCCTGCCGCCGCACGACCTCGTGTTCAACGCGATCGGCGAGGCGGAACGCTGCGGCACCGCCTTGCGCCACACCGCGGCCCTGCTGACGCGCACCGACGCCCCCGTGATCAACCCCCCCGCGCGGATCGCGCCCACGACCCGGGCAGGAAACGCGTCGCTCGGCCGCCTCGAGGGCGTCACCACGCCGCGGATCGCGACCCTGCCCCGCGCCGCGCTGTCCTCCGGCCTGCCGGCGGGCTTCCCCTGCCCCGTGCTCCTGCGCAGCCCCGGCTACCACACCGGGCAGAACTTCATTCGCCTGGAGAACCCGGACGACCTCGACGCGGCACTCCGCGCCCTGCCCGGCGACGCGCTGACCCTGATCGAGCCGCTCGACGCCCGCGGACCCGACGGCGCCTGGCGCAAGTACCGCGTCATGCTGGTCGGCGGCGCGATCCTCCCCCTGCACCTCGCGATCTCGCCGCAGTGGAAGGTGCACCACTTCACCGCGGACATGCAGGACCGCCCGGCCCACCGCGAGGAGGAAGCCGCGTTCCTCGGGAACATGGAAGGCGTGCTCGGACCCGCGACGACCGCGGCCCTGCGGAGGATCAGCGACGCGCTCGCGCTCGATTACGGCGGCGTCGACTTCGCCCTCGGAGCGCGGGGGGATATCCTGCTGTTCGAGGCCAACGCGACCATGACCGTCGCCATGCCGCCGCCGGACCCCGTCTGGTCCTACCGGCGCAAGGCGGTCGCGGACGTGCTGGCGGCGGTGCGTGCGCTGCTGCTGGGCAGGGCGCGGCCGGGGCGGGCGTAGCGTCCGCCCCGGATCGGCCTCACACCACCAGGGAGGACCCGCTGGTGCCGTTCGAGCCCTTCGCCAGCAGGTAGCGCTGCACGAACTTCTCCACGAACTTCGGATCCTGGAGCTGCTTGATGTCGAGCCCGTTGCTGATCAGCCTCTCTTGCGTCGACAGCGGCTGCTCGGCGATCTGCAGCGGCAGGCCGAGCGCGGTCGTGACCACGTCGCGCAGCACGGGGTCGCCCAGGATCTGGTCCACCGTCGTCACCTTCGCAGCCCCTGCCCGGAAGGTCAGCGCGTTCGACAGGCCCGGCGTCGCCGCGTCGATCGACGTGCGCCAGGTCACCTCGGCATACGCGTTGGTGATCGTGGCGAGCACGCTCGGCGACTGGATCACCGACAGCCCCTTGGCCGCGAACTGGTAGGTCTGCGCCGCGGACAGCCACGAGGAGTTCGTGGTCTTGAGCTGGTTCGCGACCGAGTTCGTGTTGGTCAGGTCCGAGGTCAGCGCCTTCTGCGCCAGCGCCGTGAACGACACTTGGTCGCCCAGGCCGTTCGAGGTCAGCAGAACCTTCATCACCGTCGGGTTGGCGAGCAGCTGCGTCACGCTCGTGGCGCTCGTCACCGCCTTGGTGAAGGTGGCCAGATCGCGCGCCACCTGCGGGTCCGCCGCGGTCGCCGCGATGTCCTTCGTCTGGTTGACCTCGGCCGAGTTCAGCGCGCCGATCGGGTCGGTCGCGCTGGCGCCGCCGCCGTTGCCGGCCAGGATGCTCATGATCCCGTTGTCGTCGTCCGACGAGCTGCCGAACAGCATGCTGACGTTCAACCCCGACAGGCCGATACCGCTCATGAGCCGTGCTCCTCAGCCGGCGCCGGACAATCCGGACGCCATGGTCTCGTTCACCGAGATCAGGAAGTCGAAGTCAGGCTGGCTCGACGCCATCGCGCGACCGACCGCATGGCCAATCGACACGATCCCGGCACGCGTC
>JBPBQS010000311.1:0-2869 GCA_050920955.1 Janthinobacterium lividum
TCCAGGAACAGCACGGCGCAGCGCGGGCGGGCGCCGTCGTGGCCGGGCTGGAGCGCGGCCCTGAGCCGCTGGATGAAGAAGGCCCGGTTGCGCAGCCCGGTCAGGTCGTCGTGGAACGCCTGGTGGAGCAGCTCGGCCTCGACGGAGCGGCGCTGGGCGATCTCGGCCTCGAGCGCACGGGCGTGGTGGCGCGCCTCGCCGAGCAGGGTCTGCTGGCGCTGCTGCAGCTCCTTGAGCGTCTGGATGTCGGTGGTGGTGCCGAGCCACTCGACGATGCCGCCGGCGGTGTCATGCACGGGCAGCGAGCGGGTGCGGTGCCACACCCAGCGGTCGTCGGCGGCGTGGCGCACCCTGAACTCGACGTCGAGCACGCCGTTCGACTGGGCGTCGGCCCAGGCCTTGCGGGCGGCGGCGTGGTCGTCGGGATGGACCGCGTCGAGCCAGCCGTGGTCGCGGCTCTGCGCCTGGGTCTGCCCGGTGTAGCCAAGCCACTGCGGGCTGGCCCAGGTCCACCGGCCCCGGCTGCAGGAGCGCCACACCAGCTGCGGCATGCCTTCCACGAGGGTGCGCAGCTGCTGCTCGACCTCGGTGTGCCGGGCGCGCAGGCCGCGCAGGTCCTCCACGTCGGTGCAGGTGCCGACCCACTCGGCCGCGGCGTCGTCGGAACTGCCCAGCGGCACTGCCCGGGTCTCGTGCCAGCGGTACAGCCCCTGCGCAGCGTGGCGGATGCGGTGCTCCACGCGGTACTCGCCGCCCGAGGCCGCCGCGTCCCAGCCGCGCATGGTCAGGCCCACGTCGTCGGGGTGGATGGCCTGGAGCCAGCCGAGCCCGCGGCTGTCCGCGTCGCCGAGCCCGGCGCAGGCCTCCCACTGCGGGCTGCTCCAGGTGCGGTGGCCGGTGCGGCGGGCGCGGAACACCGGCTGCGGCACGCTGGCGGCGAGGGCGTGGAAGCGGGCCTCGCTCTCGCGCAGCTGCTCGCCGGCCAGGCGCTCCCCGGTGCGGTCGCGCACGGTCCTGACGAAGCCGGCGCCGGGCGCCTCCAGCGGCACCGTCAGGCCCGAGCCCCAGAAGCGCGAGCCGTCGGAGCGCACGTGCCAGCAGTCGCCGCCGGCCTGGCCGTCGCGCAGCGCCTGGCGCATCTCGACGGCGAGGCGGCCGTTCCTGCGGTCCTCCGGGGCGAGGATCGCCTCGAGGCTGCGTCCGAGCATCTCCGGCCCGGAGTGCCCGAGCAGGCGCCGGGCGCCGGCGTTCCATTCGACGATCACGCCCCGTTCGTCGGTAACGATCACCGCGAGGTCGATGGCGCTCTCGACAACCAGGCGCAGCGGGTCTCTGCTTGCCGTCAACTGCAACAAAATGCCTTCACTTCCACATCCCGGCAGGCATGGTCACGGAAATCGGCAGTTATTTCCATAGTCTATTTTCGTGCGGGACAAGCTTCTGCTTGCGAGAACAGCATAGGTCTTGTTGATAACTCGACATGCTTTATAGAAATACGGTCCGCATTCACGCACCTGCGAACACGATTGCAACGCGCCATGTTGTAAACGTGACCTTATTTCACGAGTCCTGCAAGGACAAAATTGTCCCGCAATACCGACAGCAGAGACACGGCATCCGCCACAACTTAACCCATGTTAGTTTTGCCGGAAGACGAACACGCTATGGTCTGTCGTTCACAGGAAATTTGTCGAGGACCTGAGAAAGGAAAAGCACTCCGCCCCGGTCTGACACGGGACGTTGCATGAGCGTTCGCCCAGCCGTCTCAAATTTATGATGATCCTCGTGAATTGAATGCGAATGCATGTTGCTTTTCCCGCGCCTGCGAAATTATGGTCGCCCCGGCAGGCACGGCAGCACACCGTCGATGCCCGGCTTCCAAAACAAAAGCGTCGCCTTTCCCCCGCGCCTCGCGGCATCGGGGACGGCACGCCACGTGCCCCGTGACCTTCACCCGCGGCCGCGATGCCGCACCCAAGCAGGCAGCAACATGTCTCACCTCGTCCTGGTCCAGTGCGCCGAGCCCATGACCTCCGGCAGCCTTGCGGGCCTTGTCCGCCAGCAGATGACCGGGCGCATCGAGGCCACGTCCGGGGCGCTGCCTGCGGGGACGGGGGCGTCCTCCCGATCGAGGGAGTGGGAAGCCCTGGCGCGGGGCCTCTGGCGAATGGCGGCCGACACGGCGACGGACCGTGCGGCGCCCGATCGCCTGCCATGGAGCCACGCCCCGGCGCCTGCGGCGTGGCCGCGGGCGCTGGTGCCGGCGTAGCCGCCCGCCGCCCCGGGGGCACGCGGCGCGTGGACGCGGCTTCAGCCCTGCCGCGACCCGGGGAGGGATGGAACGATGCCGGAACGAGGCGCGGCCTCGCTCCGGCGTTCACTCGATCACGGCGCCGCCCGGCATCACCGTGGGGGATGCGCCCTCCAGCCGGGTGATGGCCTCCACGATCAGGACGCGGTGGTTCAGCCAAGCCTCCAGGGTTTCGCGCAGCGTGAGCAGCAGACGCTCGGCCGCGTCCGTGCCGTGCCCGGTGGCGCGGAGATGCTCGATCATCAGCATCTGGGCGGAGATGCGCCGCTCGCCCTCGGCGAGGTCGCGGTCGGCCTTGGCGAGGTGCCCCCGCTCGTCCTCCAGAGTCAGCATGTTCCCTCCCCAGACAGCTCCGCCCGCCATTCCCCGCGCACCCGTATAGCGCAATCGCGGCCCAGGGTGCGGGTCATGCGGCGCCGCATGCCGGCCGCGGACGGAACGGTTGGGGTCCTGCGCTGTTCAGGTCTGATGGCTGCGGCCAGCCACGGCCGCGAGGAGCGCGCGCATGGGATACGTCGGCAACCGCGACATCATCTGCATCGGCGGCTCGTCCGGATC
>JBPBQS010000150.1:0-2828 GCA_050920955.1 Janthinobacterium lividum
GGCCGACCCGTCCGGGGCGGCAGGGAGACGAGCGCCCCGACAGCAGGGCGCCGCAGGAGGAACCAGGATCATGCGAAACCCCGCATCGCGGGCCGCGCGCAGCCGCCTGCTCGGCACGGCTGCCGCTTCGTTTGCCGTCTGCCTCGCCGTGGGCGCCACCGCCCCGGCCCACGCGAAGATCACCAGCCTGGTGATCCGCACCCGGACCTCGCCTGCGTTTGGCGGCACCTTGTTCGGCACGGCCGGGCAGTACGAGCAGCTCGACGGTACCGCCTACGGCACCGTGGACCCCGCCGATCCGGCCAACGCGGTGATCCAGGACCTTGCGCTCGCGCCGCGCAACGCGGACGGCACCGTGTCGTACTCCATGGACGTGTCGATCCTGAAGCCGATCAACACGGCCAACGGCAACCGCGTGCTGCTCTATGACGTGGTCAACCGCGGCAACAAGATCATCACCGGATCCTTCAACACCGGCGTCACCGCAGCCAACCCCGCAGGCGACGGCTTCCTGGAGAACCAGGGCTACAGCATGGTGTGGAGCGGCTGGCAGGGCGACCTGGTGCCGGCGCCGGGCCAGCTCGGCATCAGCGTCCCGGTGGCCAGCTATGCCGGCTCGCCGATCACCGGGATCGTGCGCAGCGAGTTCGTCACCCTCGCCGTGCCCGCGGTCCCGGTCACCACGCAGAACATCACCGCCGGCTTCAGCTCCAACACGCCGGGCTATCCCGCATCGGACCTCGACACCGCGCACGCCCTGCTGACGAAGCGCGTGCACCAGGCCGATCCGCAGAGCCTGGTGGCGCCCGGCGACTTTGCCTTCGCCGACTGCACGGCCACGCCGTTCCCCGGCACGCCCAACTCGCAGAAGCTGTGCCTGCGCGGCGGCTTCGACACCAACCAGATCTACGAGCTGTACTACGTGGCGAAGAACCCGCTGGTGCTCGGCCTCGGCTTCGCGGCGACGCGCGACCTGGTCTCGTTCCTGCGCTCCTCGCCCGACGTCGCCAACCCGCTCGCGGGCGCCACCACGGCGGCGGTGATGCACGCCACCTCGCAGTCCGGCCGCTGGGCGCGCGAGTACCTCCAGCTCGGCTTCAACGCCGACGAGTCCGGCCGGCGCGTGTTCGACGGCATGAACCCGCACATCGCCTCCGGGCGCGGCGCGTTCAACGTCCGCTTCGGCCAGCCCGGCCGCCTGTCCGGCACCGAGCACACCGAGAAGCAGTACCCCGGCCTCGACTCGCCGCTGACCTACGAGGACAGCTTCGATCCCTATGTCGGCCAGACCGCCGGCCTGCTCGACCGCTGCCGCGCGGACGGCACCTGCCCCAAGATCAGCCACGTGATGAGCGACACCGAGTACTGGCAGGCCAACGGCTCGATGGACACCACCGACGCGCTCGGCCGCACCGACCTGCCCAACCCCGCCAACGTGCGGATCTACCAGATGTCGAGCGCGCAGCACGGCGGGTTCTCGCCCACGGCCGCCATGCCGACGACCACCGGCATCTGCCAGCACGTGGCCGACGTGAACTCCTACACCTACACGCTGCGCGACCTGCTGGTGCGGCTGACGCAGTGGGCGACCACCGGGCGCGCCCCGCCCGCCAGCCGCTATTCCACCATCGCCGCCGGCACCCTGGTCGAGCCGGCGCAGGTGGCGTTCCCCGCGATCCCCGGCGTGACCTACGACCTCGCCCGCACCTACAACACGCGCGAACTCTACTTCCGCGGCTTCCGCTACAACCCGCGCGACGAGTCCGGCGTGCCCGGGGAGCCGCCGCTGCCGGTGTTCACCTACAACGTGCGCCTGCCGCAGGTCGACGCGGACGGCAACGACGTGGGCGGCGTGCGCTCGCCCACGCTGCAGGCGCCGCTTGCCACCTACACCAGCTGGAACAACCGCGCCGCCGGCTTCAGCGAGGGCGACTCCTGCGACCTGACCGGCAGCACGCTCCCCTTCGCTGCCACGAAGGCCGACCGGCTGGCCAGCGGCGACCCCCGCCTCTCGGTCGCCGAGCGCTACGCCACCCATGACGGCTACGTCGCGGCCGTCGCCCGTGCCGCCAACGTTCTGGTGCGGGACGGCTTCCTGCTGCCCGACGACGCCACGACCGTCGTGCAGCAGGCGCAGAACAGCACGGTTCTGCGCTAGGGCGGTCCTGCCGCACGGTTCGGGGCGCCGGGAAGGGCGCCCCGAACCGGCCGCAGAGGCCGGGTTCGGCGGGTGCGGGCGAGCCGGCGGGGATCGTTGCCGAGTGCTACGGCGCCCGCCGACCTTGGGAGATGACGCAGGTGGAACCGAGCGGCGCCAGGACGGATGACGGCCGGCATGAGCGGCTTTCGCAGGATAGCGCGTTCGGCACGCGGCTAGGACGGGTGAGGTTCAGGATCCCGGACACCGTGCAGTACCTGCACACCAGCTCCGCCGTGCAATGGCAGGGCGCCTTCCTGACACACATGAGAACCGGGCCGTCCGGCAGCTTCGACGGGTGCTGGTCATGGCTTGGGGTCAGCCACGCCCTGTGCCCGACGGGGAGCAGCTTCCTCGACAGCCTGCGCAATCCGACGGGGACGCCGGACGTCGACCTCATGGTGGGCGTGCCGGGCGAGACCTACTCGGGGTCCTGGTCGGCCGTGCTGGAGAGCGTGAACCTGTTCGTCGATCCCGCCCTTATCGAGACCGTGCTGCACAGGCCCTATTCGGAAGGGCTTGTTCTGGCCGCCGTCCGGCGTCTGCACACGGACAAGACCATCAAGCACCTGCTGGCGGCCCTGCTGGAAGACGTCGTTGCCGGCAGCCCCGCCGGGCCGCTGCTGGGAGA
>JBPBQS010000231.1:0-2821 GCA_050920955.1 Janthinobacterium lividum
GACGCCGCCGGGAGGCCGGGATGACGGTCCTGACCGTGACGCACACCACGACCTACCGCTACCGCCGGCCGGTGCGCTTCGACCAGCACCGGCTGATGCTGCGCCCGCGCGACAGCCACGACCTGCGTCTGCTCGACACGGCGCTGTCGATCCAGCCGCCCGCCGCGGTGCGCTGGCTGCACGACACCTTCAGCAACTCCATCGCCATGGCGCGCTTCTCCGAGCCCGCGGGCGAGCTGCGCATCGTCTCGCGCGTGCGCCTGCGCCACTACCCGCTGCCCGAGCGCTCGGTCGTGCCGGAGCCGTTCGCCGCGCGCTTCCCTTTCCGCTACAGCGAGGACGAGCGCCAGGACCTCGGCCTCCTGCTCGAGCGCCACCACCCCGACGACGGCGCGGTCGCCGCCTGGGCGCAGGCGTTCGTCGCCGCGCAGGGGGGCGACGGGCAGGACACGATGGCGCTGCTGGCCGGGATGACTCGTCACATCCGGGCGAGCCTGCGCTACGAGCGGCGCGACGCGATGGGCACGCAGGCGCCGGCGCGGACCCTGGCGCTGGGCTCGGGGACGTGCCGCGACTACGCCCTGCTGATGATGGAGGCGGTGCGCAGCCTCGGCCTCGCGGCGCGCTTCGTGTCCGGCTACCTGTACGACGACCGGCTGACCGGGCACGCCGGGCCGGAAGGGCACGCCGTGGCCGGGGCGCAGCCGGCGCGGCGCGAGGCGCTGGCGGGCGGCGGCGCCACCCACGCGTGGGTGCAGGTGTTCCTGCCGGGCGCCGGGTGGGTCGAGTTCGACCCGACCAACGGGCTCGTCGGCGGGCGCAACCTGATCCGGGTCGCGGTGACGCGCGACCCGGCGCAGGCGTCGCCGATCAGCGGGTCGTTCCAGGGGATGCGCGGCGACTTCCTGGGGCTCGACGTCTCGGTCGCGGTCGCCGCGGAGCCGGCGCCGGGCTGAGGGCGGCCGCCGAAGGAAGCAAGGTTGAGGCTCTGCCTCAAACTCCGCCAAAGGCTCGCCTTTGGAATCCACTACTTAGGTAAAGCCAGTCCAGGGCGGCTCGCCCTGGCGGGTCCGGGCAGAGCCCGGCCTTGCTGCTGCATGCCCGCGGTCGAGGCGGCGCGCGCGGCTGCGGATTTCGCGGATGGCAAGGCAGCAAGGAAGCAGTTCTTTCTTGAAAGAAAGAACCAAAGAACTTTGCCCATGGGGTCCGGGACCCAGTGGGCAAAGTCTTTTTGCTTCTTTTTCTTCAGAAAAAGAAGGCCTTGCTTCCTTGCGCCTAGCGTTCCGGGGCGATGTCCCAGAACGCGGTGGCGATGTCGCTGTAGAGCAACGAGAGCTCGCCCTGGACGCCGTCGAGGAACTCGTGGAGGCCGCCGGCGATGATCTGGCGGATCTCGCGGTCCTGGAGGCTGGCGCGCAGGCCGTCGAGGCGCTCCAGCGGGGCCGAGGCCGAGCGCAGGCCGTAGCCGGAGCGCAGCTGCGTCAGGTGGAACTGCATCAGCCAGGTGCACAGCGCGACCGAGCGGGCGAACGAGCTGTTGAGCAGCAGGAAGCCGGCGACGGAGCCCGCGCTCATGCCGCGGGGGTAGACGCGGCGGAAGGCGTGGTAGCCGGCGGCGGCGCGCAGCACGGAGTTCCACTGGCTGAGGTCGACGGGGGAGCCGACGTCGTCGATGGAGGGCAGGAGCGTGTGGTACTTGATGTCGAGCAGGCGCGTGGTCTGGTCGGCGCGCTCCATGTACTTGCCGATCGAGTAGAACGCCCAGCCCTGGTCGCGGAAGAAGGTGCCCTCGGTGATGCCGGTGTGGAGCTGGCACGCCTCCTTGAGCCAGGCGCACAGGCCGGACAGGCGCGAGGCGGCGATGTCGTCGGGCCCGAGCTGGCGCACCTTGTTGTAGAACATGTTGATCTGCGCCCACATCTCGGTGGAGATCAGCGGGCGCAGGGTGCGGGCGTTCTCGCGCGCCTGGAAGATCGAGGCGGCGATCGAGTTCGGGTTGGCGCGGTCGAGCACGTAGAAGGTCACGACGGAGGCGACGGTGGCGCTCTCGTGGCGGGCGTCGAACAGCGCCTCGTCGGAGTTGATCTGCACCACCGAGCGCCAGGCGCCCGTGTCGGTACCGGAACGGGTGAAGGTGTCGGTGACGTCGAGGATGCGCGCGAGGTTCTCGATGCGCTCCATGTAGCGCGCCAGCCAGAACAGCGCCTCGGCGTAGCGGCACAGCAGGCTGGCGCCGCCCGAGGCCGTGTCGTGGCGCTCGGACACGTCGGGCGCGCGACGGCCGGCGGACTGGCCCTGCGCCTGGTCCTGCGCCATCTCAGGCGGCCCCCTCGAGCACCCAGGTGTCCTTCGACCCGCCACCCTGCGACGAGTTCACCACGATCGAGCCCTCGCGCAGCGCCACGCGCGACAGGCCGCCGGGCAGCACCCAGGTGCGCGCGCCGGTGACGGCGAACGGGCGCAGGTCGACGTGGCGGGGGCCGACGCCGGCCTCGCAGAGCGTGGGCGAGACGGAGAGCTTCACCATGGGCTGGCTGATGTAGTTGGCGGGGTCGGCGACCAGCTTGGCGCGGAACTCGGACAGCTCGTCCGCAGACGCGTGCGGGCCGATGATCAGGCCGTAGCCGCCGGACTCGCCCACGGGCTTGACGACGAGCTTGTCGAGGTTGTCGAGCGTGTACTGCAGGCCTTCGGCCTCGCCGCAGATGTGGGTCTCGACGTTGGGCAGGATGATCTCCTCGTCGAGGTAGTAGCGGATGATGCGGGGCATGTAGGCGTAGATCGCCTTGTCGTCGGCCACGCCCGTGCCGACGGCGTTGGC
>JBPBQS010000312.1:0-2695 GCA_050920955.1 Janthinobacterium lividum
GCTCGGCGGCATGCTGGCCACGACCTGGGTGCAGATCATCAAGGCGGGGCTGCTGCTCTGCGGCGCCAGCTACATGGCGTTCTGCGTGCTCTCCACCTTCGGGTTCAACCTCAACGACCTGTTCGCGCGCGCGATCGAGATCAGCCCCAAGCACGACGCGATCCTGCGCCCGGGCGGCGCCAACCCGGTCAGCGCGATCAGCCTGGGCATCGCGCTGATGTTCGGCACCGCGGGCCTGCCGCACATCCTGATGCGCTTCTTCACCGTCGCCGACGCGAGGGAGGCCAGGAAGTCGGTGTTCTGGGCCACCGTGTTCATCGGCTACTTCTACATCCTGACCTTCATCATCGGCCTCGGCGCGATCGTGCTCGTCGGCGGCAACGCTGCGTTCAAGACGGCCACCGGCGCGCTGGTCGGCGGCTCCAACATGGTGGCGATCCACCTGGCGGACGCGGTCGGCGGCAACGTCCTGCTGGGCTTCATCTCGGCGGTGGCGTTCGCGACCATCCTCGCCGTGGTGTCCGGCCTGACGCTCGCCGGCGCCACCGCGGTCAGCCACGACCTGTACGCCCGCGTCATCGCGCGCGGCCGCACCACGGAGGGCCGCGAGGTCCGCGTCTCCAAGGTCGCCACGATCGTGCTCGGCGTCGTGGCCATCCTGCTCGGCATCGTGTTCGAGAAGCAGAACGTCGCCTTCATGGTCGGCCTCGCCTTCGCGGTCGCCGCAAGCTGCAACTTCCCGGTGCTGCTGCTGTCGATGTATTGGCGCGGGCTGACCACGCGCGGCGCCCTGATCGGCGGCTGGCTCGGGCTCGTCACCGCCGTCACCCTGACCGTGCTCAGCCCGGCGATCTGGGTGAAGGTGTTCGGCAACGCGCTGCCGATCTTCCCCTACGACAGCCCGGCGATCTTCTCCATGCCGCTGGCCTTCCTGGGCTGCTGGCTGGGCTCGATCACCGACCGCAGTGCGTCCGCGCGCATCGAGGCGGCGGCGTTCGACGCGCAGTACGTCCGCTCGCAGACCGGCATCGGCGCGGAAGGGGCGACGGCGCACTGAGCCGGGAGGAAGGTTGAGGCTCCGCCTCAAACTCCGCCAAAGGCTCGCCTTTGGAAACCTCGACTTCGGGCCGGCGGCACATCCTCAAGGACGTGCCGCCGGCCTTTTCATGTGCCGGTCCAGGGGCGCTGCCCCTGGCGGGTCCAGGGCAGCGCCCTGGCCTTCCTGCCCCGGCCATACCTTTCCGCATTGTCACGCGCCGCCGCGAAGCTGCCACGAACCTGCCCTGCGGCTGCCTTGCGCGCGGCTCTTCCTGTGCCTGTCCGGCGATCCTGCCGGGCCACAGGACATCCAGTCATGACCCCCTCCCGCCTGGCCACCGCGACCCTGCTGCTCGCCGGCCTCGCGCTGCCCGCCCTGGCCCAGGGCACGGCGACGACGACCGCTCCCACGCCCATGACCGGCACCGCGGTCGCCGGCGCCCCGGCCGCCAAGGTCGGGACCGCCACCCCGACGGCGACGTCCTCCACGACGGCCACCGCCACGTCGACGCCGGCCGCCCCCGGGGGCGCCATGGCCCGTGCGACGCCCGAGGCCGCCAAGCTTGGTGCCGCCACCGAGGCCCGCCCGCACGCCGAGGCCGCGCCTGTCCACGGCGCGACGCGCTCGCACCGCCGCCTCGCCTCGGCGTCGCGCATGGACCGCGTGGGCACGACGCACACCACCGGCGGCGAGGTCGCACCCGCGACCACCCGCTGAGCCGTCGGGCGGGCCGCAGACCGGTCCGCCCCACCGCGCCAGGCCTGGGCTGCCGACCAGGCCTGGTCGCGCCTCTCGTGCGCAGAGCGTCGCAAGGATCAATCCATGGCCCCGCACGACTACCGCCGCCTGCTGCTTGCCCAGCGCGACTCCAGGCCGTCCCACGTTCCCGCAGGCCCTGCGGCCGAGCCCTCCAGGACGCTGGGCGCCGGCGATGCCCCGATGAAGCCGCCAGGGCCGCGCACCGCCTCGCCTGCGGAGCAGGCCGAACCGGGTGAGCCGCCGTCCGTTCGCGCCTTCTGCTGACCCTGCGAAGCGCGTCGCTCCGCCCCATCTGAGCTGTCTGCGGCCCCACCGTCGTGACTGGCCGCGTATGCCGGAGGGGTTGCGCATGTGCGGGCGTTTCGTGAGCGACCTTGCCCCTGCCGACGTGGCCGCGCTGTTCGAGGTGGCTTCGCCGCTGCCCAACGCGGCGCCGAGCTGGAACATGGCGCCCACCATGCAGGCCCTCGTGGTGCGCCACCACCGCCCCAGCGGCGAGCGCCGGCTCGACCTGCTGCGCTGGGGCCTGCTGCCGCACTTCATCAAGGACCCGAAGGCCGCGCGCCGCCCGATCAACGCGCGTTCCGAGACGGTGCGCTCCCTGCCGCTGTTCCGCCTGGCGTTCGCGCAGCGCCGCTGCCTGGTGCCCGCCACGGCGTTCTACGAGTGGCGCGCCGAGCACGACGGCAAGCAGCCGTTCGCCGTCGCGCGTGCAGACGGGTCGCCGATGGCGCTTGCCGGGCTGTGGGAGAGCTGGACCGCGCCCGAGGGCGAGGTGGTGCGCAGCTTCACGATCGTGACCACCACCGCCAACGCCGAGATGTCGGCCCTGCACGAGCGCATGCCGGTGATCCTGGAGCGCGACGCCTGGGCGCCCTGGCTCGACGGCGCGCCGGA
>JBPBQS010000199.1:0-2676 GCA_050920955.1 Janthinobacterium lividum
TATACCGCGTTGGTATCCAGCATCAGCAGCGTGTGCACCTGGCCGGCGCGCATCGCGTCCACCAGCGACGCGAGCCCCTCGGCCTGCGCCGCGACCGGCGCGGTGTAGGCGACGGCGGCGCCCGCGTTGCCGAGCGCCGCGTTGAGGCGGTGCGCGGCTTCCTGCACGGCGGCGGGCTGCATCGCGCCGGCCACCACGATCGAACGCCCACGCGTGGCGGCCAGCGCCGCGCCGGCACGGGCACGCCACGCGGCGACCGGGCCGGCGCCGCCCGGCGCGACATACGGCGGGGCACCGGGCGAGGCCAGGTCGGCGAGCAGGCCGTCGGCGAGGGAGGCGATCGCGTCCGGCGTGGCGGTCAGCGCATGGTCGGCCTTGGCCGCGGTCAGGCTGGGCGTGGACGAGGCGGCGTGCAGGGAGAGCAGCCTGCCATCCTTCGCCGCCGCGGTGCGGGCAAGGGTCCAGTCGAGCGCCTGGCCGATCTGCTGCGGGCCGTGGTCGAGGAAGTCGCCGTCGAGCGAGACCACGGTGGCGGCCTGGCCGAAGCGAAGGCGCGGCTGCACGGCGCGGCCGAACGCGGCCTGCCCGGCGGCGGCGGCCTCGCCCCGCGTGGGGTCCTGGCTGTGCCAGACCATGCCGGGATAGGCGGCCTGCAGCGCCGCGATGCGCGCGATCAGGGTGGGCGAGGTCACGGTGCCGGTGAGCAGGCGGAACCCGGCGCCCTTGTCGGCGCGCAGCACGGCGAGCGGGCCGACGGTCGCGGCGCGGAAGGCCTGCCACGACGAGGCGCGGCCGAGGTAGCGCACCGCCTGCGAGCGGTCGGGGTCGTACAGGCCGAGCACGGAGGCTTGCGCGAAGGCGTCCGTGCCGCCGCGGGTCCAGGGGTGCTCGGCGTTGCCGTCGATGCGGATCGGCCGGCCGTTGCGCGTGCCGACCAGCACGCCCGTGCCATATCCGGCCAGCATGGTGGTCGAGGCGTACTGCAGCAGGTCGCCGACGACGATGCGCTCGGGGTTGCGCACGTAGGGCACCTCTTGGGCGCGGCCGTCCTCGTGGCTGTTGTCGTCGCAGCCGGCGAGGCCCGCCAGCGCGAACGAGGCGGCCATCACCTTGAGGAAGCGGCGGCGTCCCGGGCCGTCGAGCGTGGGCGCGAGGCGGGCGGCGGCGGGGAACTCGGCCTGCAGGAAGCGCTGGAAGCCGGGCGTGCCGGAAAGCTGCTCGAGGGAGCGCCACATCGCCGGGCCGCCGCCCAGGCCGGGGCGCATCGGCGGGACGGGCGCGTCGGGCACGGGTGCGGGGCTGCTCATCGGTGGCAGATCGAGCAGTCGGACAGCACCGCGCCGTTGCGGATGCCGTTGTGCGCGACCAGCTCGGCGCCGAGATGGGCCTGGTCGTCGGCGGGCTGCCATTCCATGTTCCAGACCTCTGCGGCGGGGCGGATGAACTTCTCCGGCGCGCGGTGGCAGTTGAGGCAGAACGCCATCTCGAAGGCGTGGGCGCGGTAGGTCATCTGCATCGCGGTGACGTCGCCGTGGCACGACGAGCAGCCGATGCCCTTCGTGATGTGGATGGAGTGGTTGAAGTACACGTAGTCGGGGAGGCGGTTCACGCGGGTCCAGTGCAGCGGGTCGTTGTTGGCCAGGCTGTCGCGGACGGGGGCGAGCATCTCGGAATTGGTCCAGATCTGGCTGTGGCAGGTCATGCAGGTCCAGGTCGGCGGGATGCCGGCCGACGCGTTCACCTCGACCTGCTGGTGGCAGTAGCGGCAGTCGATGCCGAGCTCGCCGGAATGGTGCTTGTGGCTGAACGGCACGGGCTGCGCGGGGGCCACGCCCACGGTGCTGCTGTACGACGAGGTCCACACGCCTGCGAACACCAGCAGGCCGAGGGCGAGGCCGCCGATCAGGGTGGCGATCCAGAACCGGAAGATCGCGTCGGCGCCGGGGGCGAAAAGCTGGCGCATCAGCGACGGTGCCGGGGCGCGGGGGGAGGCGACATGCGCCGGGATGCCGCGGGAGCGGCCGGTCGGTTCGGGGCAGTCAGGGGCAAGTCGAACCGCCTTTCGCTGGCTGATGCGCTTCTGGGCTACATTGTGGCACAGGGAAGCGTCAAACGATGTCGCGAAGTCTGTGATCACACCGGCGTATTGACTGCCGCACACCGGAGCCGGGCGGCAGCAGCGTCGCGTTGGCCTGATCTGATCAGGCAGGTGGGAGCGGACACACGCTTGCCCAGGGCCCGGCGGCCCGGGCGACGGAAACGCCGAGGGCTTGTCTCCGGGGTTCGGGCACGACGCGCGCCGCCTTGCCGGCGCCGCGCCACGATTGCGGGCCGGATCACGACCCGGCTTGCAATCATGGCGCGGCGTGGCTAGAACGCCGCCACCACGGAGTGCGGGCGTAGCTCAGGGGTAGAGCACAACCTTGCCAAGGTTGGGGTCGAGGGTTCGAATCCCTTCGCCCGCTCCAGTGGTTCCCCAGCGCGGCTGGACGCATGCGGGCGTCCAAAACAAGGCGTCGCTGTCCAGGGTGCAAAGCCGGGCGTCGAACCGGCGTTTCGTCCGCATCGCCTGAGGCATGAACAGAACCTTCGATCGCGTTGCGCCAGCTCCCACGGAGAGCGGCGCTGAACGCGTTAACGGTTGGTTTACCGGAAAGTGGAAAAGTCACGGCCCTG
>JBPBQS010000126.1:0-2659 GCA_050920955.1 Janthinobacterium lividum
TCGGACGCGCCTGCCCTGATCGTGATGGTCGGCAACGACGGCGCGCTCACCCTGGAGGGCCGCCCGGCCTCGCTGCCGACGCTCGGCTACGCGCTGCGGGCCGCGTCGGGCAACGACCCCACCCGCCGCGTCGTCGTCGGCGCCGAGCCCAAGGCCAGCCCCGCGCAGGTCGGCGAGGTCGTCTCCGCCCTCTCGCAGTCCGGCTTCGGCCGCATCACCATCACCGGGCCGTAGCGAAGAACAGCAAGCATGGGCTCTGCCCAAACCCGCAAAGGGTCCGAGGACCCTTTGATCCCGTTTGCTTAAGTTGTGCGTTCCAAGGGCGCAGCCTTTGGCGGAGCTCGAGGCAGCGCCTCGACCTTGCTTCCTGCCCGCCCCCATATCCCGACCCGGAAGCCGGAGCCCGCCATGTCCCGCCACGCGCAGACCCCCCGCCTGACCGTGCCCGCCCTGCGCGCCCGCAAGGGCGGCGACAAGCTCGTCTGCCTGACCGCCTACACCGCGCCCATGGCCGCCCTCCTCGACCCCCACGTCGACGTGCTCCTGGTCGGCGACTCCCTGGGCATGGTGGTCTACGGCCTGCCGACCACGCTGGGCGTCACGCTCGATATGATGATCGCCCACGGCCAGGCCGTCGTGCGCGGTGCCACCAGCGCCCTCGTCGTCGTCGACCTCCCCTTCGGCACCTACGAGGCCGGCGCCGCCCAGGCCCACGCCTCCGCCGCCCGCGTGCTCGCCGAGACCGGCGCCCAGGCCGTCAAGCTCGAGTCCTGCGACGGCATGGCGGACACGATCGCGTTCCTCGCCGGCCGCGGCATCCCGGTGATGGCCCACGTCGGCCTGCGCCCGCAGTCCGCCAACACCGAGGGCGGCTTCCGCGCCAAGGGCCGCACCGAGGCCGAGCGCGCCCGTGCCCTCGCCGAGGCCCGCGAGGCCTGTGCCGCCGGCGCCTTCGCCATCGTCGTCGAAGGCGTCAGCCGCGACCTGGCCGACGAGATCACCCGCGCCGTCTCCGTGCCCACCATCGGCATCGGCGCCTCCGCCGGCTGCGACGGCCAGATCCTTGTCGCCGAGGACATGCTCGGCCTGTTCGAGTGGACCCCCCGCTTCGTCCGCCGCTACGCCGACACCCGCGCCCTCGTCGAGCAGGCCGCCGCCGCCTACGCCGCCGACGTCCGCTCCGGCGCGTTCCCCGGCCTCGCGGAGACCTATGCGCTCGGCAGCCGCGAAGGAAGCAAGGTCGAGGCGCTGCCTCAAGCTCCGCCAAAGGCTGCGCCCTTGGAACGCGCCACCTAGGAAGAGGGCAGGGGCCCTACCGCTTTCACCCAGACTGTCTGCGCGTTGGCGAACTCGCGCACCCCGAAGTGCGACAGCTCGCGCCCGTAGCCGCTCTTCTTCACCCCGCCGACCGGCGTGCGCGGGTTCGACGCGCTCGCGCCGTTGACGAATACGCCCCCCGTCTCCATCCGCCGCGCCATATCGCCCGCCCGCGCCAGGTCCGCCGTCCACAGGCTGCCGCTGAGCCCGTACTCGCTGTCGTTCGCCAGCCCCAGCGCGTCCTCCGCGTCGCGCGCCACCACCAGAGCCGCCACCGGCCCGAACACCTCCTCCTCGAACGCCGCCATGCCCGGCCGCACGCCCCCCAGCACCGTCGGCTCGTAGAACCACCCCGGCCCGTCCGCAGGGCGCCCGCCCAGCAGCAGGCGCGCCCCCTGCGCCACCGAGCGCGTCACCTGCTCGTGCACCCCGTCCCGCAGGTCCTCGCGCGCCATCGGCCCCATGTCCGTCGCCGGGTCGAACGGATCGCCCACGCGCAGCCGCCGCGCCGCCGCCACGAACCTCTCCGCGAACGCCTCCACAACCGGCGCCTCCACGATGAACCGCTTGGCCGCCAGGCACACCTGCCCCGCGTTGCCGAACCGCGCGCCCACCCCCGCCGCCACCGCCGCGTCGAGGTCCGCGTCCGCCAGCACGACGAACGGATCGACGCCCCCCAGCTCCAGCACCGACTTCTTCAGCGCCCGCCCCGCGAGCGCCGCCACCGCCGCCCCCGCCCGCGCGCTCCCCGTCAGCGTGACGCCCGCCACCCGACGGTCCTCGATCACCCCCGCCACCGCGTCGTTGCCGGCGTTGAGCACGCAGAACAGCCCGCGCGGCAGCCCGCTGTCCTCCCACGCGTCGCGCAGCAGGAACGCGCAGCGCATCACGTTCGGCGCCGCCTTGAGCACGAACCCGTTGCCCGACAGCATGACCGGCACCGCCGCCCGCACCGCCTGCCACAGCGGGAAGTTCCACGGCATGATCCCCAGCACCAGCCCGACCGGCCGCCACGCCACGTGCACCGCGTCGCTGCCCTCGACCGCCACCGGCTCGTCCGCCAGCATCCCCGGCCCGTACGCGGCGAACCACTCCGCCGTGGCCGCGCACTTCTCCACCTCGGCCCGCGACTCCGCGACCACCTTGCCCATCTCGCGCGTGATCGCCCCGGCCACCTCCTCCGCCCGCGCCCGCAGCGTCGCCGCGAACGCGACATAGACCCGGGCCCGCTCGCCGACCGGCATGTCGCGCCACACCCGGAACGCGGCCTCCGCCCCGGCCAGCAGCCGCTCGACCTCCCCCGACCCCTGGAACGCGAAACGCTCGATCACGACCCCCGTGG
>JBPBQS010000232.1:0-2649 GCA_050920955.1 Janthinobacterium lividum
TCCGCAGCCCCTGCGGCGACGTGTCGCTGGCGGCACCCCACTGCCTCGTCGGCGAGGTGGCCGGCGCGTTCGACGTGGTGGTGCTGTCGTGCAAGGCGCAGGCGCTGGCGGGCGCGGTCGACGCGATGGCGCCCGCGGTGGGCGAGGCCAGCGTGGTGCTGCCGCTGCTCAACGGGATGGCGCACCTGGACGTGCTCGACGCGCGGTTCGGCGCGGCGCGCGTGCTGGGCGGGGAGTGCCTGATCTCGGCGACGCTCGACGACGCCGGGCGCGTCGTGCACCTGAACCGGGCGCACACGCTGCTGTTCGGCGAGCGCGACGGCGCGCCGACGGAGCGCAGCGTGGCGATCGCGGCCGCGTTCGAGGGCGCGGGGTTCGACGGGCGGCGCTCGGACGCGATCGTGCAGGAGATGTGGGAGAAGTGGGTGTTCATCGCGTCGCTGGCGGGGATCACCTGCCTGATGCGCGCCTCGGTGGGCGCGATCGCGGCGGCGGGCGGCACGGGCCTGGCGCTGGCGCTGCTCGACGAGTGCGCGTCGGTGGCGGCGGCGCACGGCTTCGCGCCGCGGGCCAGGGCGATGGAGCGGGGGCGCGCGATGCTCGCCGAGCCGGGGTCCGCGATGACCGCGTCCATGCTGCGCGACGTCGAGGGCGGGGCGCCGACCGAGGGCGAGCACGTGCTCGGCGACCTGCTGCGCCGGGCGGCGCCGGGCACCACGCCGCTGCTGGCGATCGCGTGCACGCACCTGCGGGCGTACGAGGCGCGGCGGGAAGCGTAGCAAGCATGGGCTCTGCCCAAACCCGCCAGGGCGAGCCGCCCTGGACTGGCGTTACTTAAGGGAAGCCATCCAAGGGGCTTCCCTTGGCGGAGTTTGAGGCAGCGCCTCAACCTTGCTTCAGATCTCCACGACGACCCGCCCCCTGACCTGCCCGTCGAGGATCCGCGGCGCGAGCTCCAGGACCTCGCCGAGCCGCACGGTGCGGGTCATGGACGCCAGGGCCGCGGGGGCCAGGTCCGTGGCGAGCCGGCCCCACGCCTCGAGTCGCCGAGGCCGCGGGCAGAAGGCGCTGTCGATGCCGAGCAGGGCGACGCCGCGCAGGATGAACGGCGCGACGCTGGCGGGCAGGTCCATGCCGGCGGCCAGGCCGCACGCCGCGACCGCGCCGCCGCGCCGCGTGCCGGCCAGGGCGTTGGCAAGGGTGTGCGAGCCCACCGCGTCGACGGCTGCGGCCCAGCGCTCCGGCGCGAGCGGCCGGCCCGGGGCGGACAGCTCCGCGCGGTCGAGGACCTCCGCAGCCCCCAGGTCGCGCAGGTAGCCGGCCTCCGCGGGCCGCCCGGTGGAGGCGATGACGTGCCACCCAAGGCGGGCGAGCAGGGCCGTGGCCACGGAGCCCACGCCCCCGGCCGCGCCCGTCACGAGCACCGGCCCGTCCGCGGGCGAGAGGCCGTGCCGCTCCAGGGCGAGCACGGCCAGCATCGCGGTGTACCCTGCGGTGCCGACCGCCATGGCCTGCCCCGGGTCGAACGCGTCGGGCAGCGGCACGAGCCACCCGGACTGCACACGCGCGCGCGCCGCATAGCCGCCCATGTGCGTCTCGCCCAGCCCCCAGCCGTTGAGCACGACCCGGTCGCCGAGCCGCCATTCGTCGGTCCCGGACTCGAGAACCTCTCCGGCGAGGTCGATGCCCGGGACCATCGGCCAGCGCCGCACCACGGGCGAGCGGCCGGTCAGCGCCAGGCCGTCCTTGTAGTTCAGCGCGCTGTGCGTGACGCGCAGCAGGACGTCGCCGGGCATGAGGTCGGCGGGCGCAAGCGTCGCGAGGGCAGCGGGGGCGCCCTTCGCGGAGAGCAGGATCGCGGGGAAGGGGACGTCGGTCATGGGGGGCTCCCGAATGAAGGAAGGCCAGGGCCCTGCCCTGGACCCGCCGGGGGCAGGCGCCCCCGGACCCGCGCACGAAGGCGGGCCTGCGTCAGCCGGCGCGTCCCGGGCCGCCCCGCGGCTCCAGCGTCAGCCCGCCCGCCCCGGCGGAGGCCTGCGCGGCCATCCCCGCGCCCCCGTTCAGCCGCGCGCCCGCCAGGTGCCCCGCGGCGACCGCGGCCAGGCACAGCGCCAGGGACGCCGCGACGTTGACCCCGGCCCGGCCCGGCGACCCCGCGCGCAGCAGGTCCAGCGTCTGCAGGCTGAACGACGAGAACGTCGTGAACCCCCCGCACACGCCCACCATCACGAACAGGCGCAGCGACTCGGGAGCGGGGAAGCGCCCGTGCGCCAGCGTCAGCGTGCCGAACAGGCCGATCAGGAAGCTGCCCGCGACGTTGATGCCGATCGTGCCCCACGGCACGCCGTGGCTGACCGAGGCCGTCGCCGCCGACAGCAGGTAGCGCGCGACCGTGCCCAGCGCCCCCCCGAGCGCCACCAGCAGGCACGTGGCCAGCGACACCGCGCGCGCGCCTCAGCGCAGCGAGAAGCCGAGGAACCCCACCGACGGCTTCGGCGCGCCGCCGTCGTTGGCGAACAGCACCGGGCGCGGGCCGTCCGCCGCGGCCGCCTCCACGGGCTCGCCCGCGGGCGCACGCACCGCGCGCCTGGCCTCGCGCGCCGCGCGGCCACGCGGCGCGGCGGCGGGGGGCGGCGCGCCCTCCGCCTC
>JBPBQS010000091.1:0-2647 GCA_050920955.1 Janthinobacterium lividum
CGACCCTGCCCGCCGAGGCCGCGCGCCAAGCGGCGACCTTCGACCGGCTCAGCAACGGCCGGCTGATCCTCAACGTGGTCGCCGGCGGCAACCCCACCGACCTCGCCGGCGACGGCATCTTCCTCGACCACGACGAGCGCTACGCCCAGACCGCGGAGTTCCTCACCGTCTGGCGCGCCATGATGCGCGGCGAGACCGTCGACTTCGAGGGCCGCTTCCTGCGCAACAAGGGCGCGCGGCTGTTCTTCCCGCCGGTGCAGTCGCCGTACCCGCCGCTGTGGTTCGGCGGCTCGTCGGACCCGGCGATGGACATCGCGGCCGAGCACATCGACACCTACCTGACGTGGGGCGAGCCGCCCGACGCGGTCGCCGGGAAGATCGCCGCCATGCGCGCCAAGGCTGCCGCCCGCGGCCGCACCCTGCGCTACGGCATCCGCCTGCACTTCATCGTGCGCGACACCGACGAGGAGGCCTGGACCGCCGCGCGCTCGCTGATCAGCAAGCTCTCGCCCGAGGTGATCGAGGCGGCGCAGGGCAAGCTGCGCCGCGAGACGGACTCGGTCGGCCAGCGCCGCATGCTGGAGCTGCAGGACCGCGCGAAGCAGGCCGGCGGCGACGGGCTGGAGGTCAGCCCCAACCTGTGGGCCGGCGTCGGCCTGGTGCGCGGCGGCGCCGGCACCGCGCTCGTCGGCTCGCCGGCCACGGTCGCGGCGCGCATCGCCGAGTACCGCGCGCTCGGCATCGACGCCGTGATCGGGTCGGGATACCCGCACCTGGAAGAGGCCTACCGGGTCGCGGAGATGCTGTTCCCGCTGCTCGACATCTCGACGCGCTCGCCGGACCCGATGCTGCAGGTCCGCCGGCCGCTGTTCACCGGCGGCGGGTCGACGTCGCTGGCGCAGGTGACGGCGGCGGAGCTGATGGGCGGGACCGCCAAGGCGTTCTGACTCCAGGCAAGCAAGGTTGAGGCTCTGCCTCAAACTCCGCCAAAGGCTGCGCCCTTGGAACGCACAACTTAAGTCAAGGGATCAAAGGGCCTCCCGGCCCTTTGCGGGTCCGGGCAGAGCCCGGCCTTCTTTCCTGGAGCCGCCCCGATGTCCGCAGTGCAGGTCCGCGCCCTCACCCGTCGTTTCGCCGGCCCCCCGGTGCTGGACGCGCTCGACCTCGACATCGCGGACGGCGAGTTCGTGGCCCTGCTCGGCCGCTCCGGGTCGGGCAAGACGACGCTGCTGCGCACGCTGGCCGGCCTCGACCCCGTGACCGAGGGCAGCGTCGCGGTACCGGAGCGGCGCGCGGTGGTGTTCCAGGAGGCGCGCCTGCTGCCTTGGCGCCGGGTGTGGCGCAACGTGGCGCTGGGCCTGCACGGGCCGGACGTGCGGGCGCGGGCGGAGGCGGCGCTGGGCGAGGTGGGGCTGTCGCACCGCGTGGGCGCGTGGCCGATGACGCTGTCGGGCGGTGAGGCGCAGCGGGCAGGGATCGCGCGGGCGATGGTGCGCTCGCCGGAGTTCCTGCTGCTGGACGAGCCGTTCGCCTCGCTGGACGCGCTGACGCGTCTGCGGATGCAGGCGATGGTCGGCGCGCTGTGGGAGAAGCACCGGTGCGCGGTGCTGCTGGTGACGCACGACGTGGACGAGGCGCTGCTGCTGGCGGACCGGGCGCTGGTGCTGGACCGCGGGCGGGTGGCGGTCGAGGTGGCGGTCGACGTGCCCAGGCCGCGCAGGGCTTCGGACCCGGGGATGGCGGCGCTGCGGGCGCGGCTGCTGGGCGCCCTCGGGGTGGAGCTGGACGACGCGGCCTAGAACCTTCCCTAGAGGAAGGCATTCCAAAGGCCTTGCCTTTGGCGGAGTTTGAGGCAGAGCCTCATGCTTGCTTCCCGCCTCCGCTTCCCGAGCGCGGGCGTGCTCGCTAGGCTCCCGGGATGCCCCTCATCCCCGCAGTCCCCGCTCTCGCTTCCCCGATGGCGCCGCGTGTGCGGCGCGGGCTCCTGGCCGGCGTGGCCGTGCTGGCCCTGGCGGCCGGCGCCGCGGTGGCTGCGCCGCAGCCGCAGGCCGGCGTGCCGCCGGAGCAGCCGGACGCGCCGTCCCTGGGGCCTGCCCCCGGGCAGGCGCCCACGGTGATCCCGCGACGGGTGCCGGAGCTGGCTCCGCCTGCCGCGCCCGACGCGCAGGCCGACGACGAGGACGACGACTCCGACCAGGTGGTGTCCGGGGCGTTCGGCGCGTTCCTGGGCGGGCAGTTCGCGATGTCGAAGGACGACCCGTCCGACGCGGCGGACCTGCTGCTGCGGGCGCTGCGGGCGGACGCGGGCAACGTGACGCTGGAGCAGCAGACGTTCCTGGCGTGCCTGCTGGCGGGGCGCGAGGAGGCGGTGCCGCTGGCGGCGCAGCTGCACGACAGCGCGGCGGCGCTGCTGCTGCTGGGCGACACGAAGGCGCAGGACGCGGACTGGCCGGGGGCGCAGGCGCTGTACGGCGCGCTGCCGCCGCAGCCGCTGACCGACATCATCAAGCCGCTGCTGGTGGCCTGGGCGCAGCAGGGCGCGGGCGACACCGACGCGGCGCTGGGCACGCTGGGGCCGCTGATGCGCGACAAGCACGCGCAGGGGATCTACGCGCTGCACGCCGCCATGATCGCCGACCAGGCGGGG
>JBPBQS010000313.1:0-2604 GCA_050920955.1 Janthinobacterium lividum
GGCCTGCTCGCCAGCCAGGGCGTCGTGGGCGCGTACTACTTCGGCTTCCGCCTCGCGGCGCAGCCCTTGTGGATGCTCGCGGGGAACTTCAGCGGCGTGTTGTTCCCCGTCCTGGTCCAGCTCCGGTCCGACCCGCGCCGCCAGGGCGAGGCCGCGTTGAAGGCGTCGACGCTGCTGTCCTACTGCGTGATGCCTCTTGGCGTGATGCAGGCGGCGGTGGCTGGTCCGCTGGTTACCATAGCTTTCGGGCAGAAATGGGCATCGTCGGTCCCGGTCATCGAGCTGCTCAGCATCGGCCTGGCGCTGGATGCGGTTTCCTGGGTTGCCGGGTCCCTGCTGACCGCGCGCGGCGAGTTCAGGGATGGGTTGCGCTATGTGCTCCTCCAGCTCCCGGTGTTCTTCGCGCTGGTGATGGCCGGCGCCGTGCTTGGACAGGCGGTGGGCGTGGCGTGGGGCGTGGGGCTGTTCTACGCGATCACCCAGCCGATCTACGTCTGCACCGTCTTCCGCAAGGTGGGCGTCGGCACCCGCCAAGTCCTGTCGCTGTATCTCAGGCCGACCGGCTGCGCCCTGGTGGCCGTTGGCGCGGGGCTGGGTGTCTCGATGGTACCGGTGCTTGCCGCAGCGCCGCTCGCCCAGGTCGTCGTGATCGGTACAATCGGCAGCGCGCTCTACGCGGCCCTGGTGCGATGGAGCGCGCCCGAGGTGTGGGGTGAACTCGGGCGCCGCCTCGGCGGCGCGATGCGGCGCGACAGGTCCGGCTAGGCCATGCACGGCGCGTGCGGACGGGCTGGCACGTGGCGAAGGTGGAAACGCGATGTGACGGGGGTGCTCCGCCTCGAGGCTTCTGTGCCGGGGGGCGTGCCGCCTCCTGGTCCCGGAAAAGGTTGCCCAGCATGAATCGCGACCCTTCGGACTCCGCGGTCGATCTCTCGATCGTCCTCTGCACGCGCAACCGTGCCGCAAGGCTCCCAGGGATGCTTAGATCGCTGGCGGAGTTGCACAGCCGGCACAGCTGAGAGGTGATCCTGGCGGACAACGCCTCGTCCGACGACACAGCCGGGGTCATCGGCTGGTCCGACCCGTGCGGCGGACGGCTGCGCTACCTGCGCGTAGACCGGATCGGCCTGGGTGCGGCACGCGACGCGGCGTAGCGCGAGGCGTCGGGGCGCATCATCGCCTTCATCGAGGACGACTGCTACCTGGTGCCGGACTACGTCGATGCGGTCCTCGGCGTCTTCGACCGCCACCCCGGGCTTGGCTGTCTCGGGGGCAGGATCCTGCCCCACGACCCGCGCGACGCCGCCATGACCATCGACGAGCGCACGGAGCCGGCCGGGACGGCGCCCCGGGTGTTCGCCGATGCGGGCATCCTGCACGGCGCCAATCTTTTGCTGCCTCGCTCGACGCTTGTCGACATTGGCGGTTCCAATCCCGATCTGGGCGCCGAACCAGCTTCCCCTGCGAGGACATCGACGTCGTCGCGGCCGTGCTCTGCTCCGGCAGGCCGGCCCTGTTCCACCCGGCACCGGTTGTCTGGCATCACCACGGGCGCCGCATCGCCGACATCGACAGGCTGTTCATGGGCTACGACAAGGGTCGCGGCGCCTATTTCGCCAAGTACCTTCTGCGGCCGGACACCCGGAGCGCCTACCTGCGGGGCTGGTAGGCAATATCGCGACGTCACCACGACCGCCACGGCCTTGTCCGCATCACGCGCGAGATGCGGGCGGCCTTCTCCTACCTCCGCCACAGGAAGGCCTACGGGTTCCTGGCTGCCGCAGCGCCCGTCGCAGCCGCGGCGTACTGCTCGGTCGCCTGCCTGGTCGCCTTTCGCTTCGTCATCCGGCGGGTGTCCCGGGCGTGGGGCGCCTGACGCGGCATCGGCGGCATTCTTTGCAAGCGTGGGTGCGCCCGGCAAGCCGGAGGTGTAAGCACCTCCCCGTCCGGCTGGTGCAAGGCCCTGGCCGCGGCCACCCGTGACCGAACCCTGTCCCGCCGGTCCCAAGGGGCCGCCGTCCGCCGGGTCCTCGCCGGCCGCCTCAAGAAGGGCCATCCCGCATGCGCGTAGCGTTGATCGACCCCTCGCTGTTCACCCTGCCCTACGACCGCCGGCTCGCGCAGGGGCTGGAGCAGGGCGGGCACCAAGTGACCCTGTACTCGCGGCGTCCGGGTGCGGACGACAACGAGAGCGGCGACCTGACCCTTATGCCGGCCTTCTACCGCGTTGCCGGCCATCCCGCGGCATCGCGCCTGCCTGCGCCGGTCCGCCTCGGGCTCAAGGGGCTCGACCACTGGGTGTCCATGGCGCGGCTGCGGCGCATCCTGGCGCGCGAGGCGCCCGACGTGATCCACTTCCAGTGGCTGCCCCTGCCGGTCCTCGACCTGCGGTTCCTGGCTGCCCTGCACGCCATTGCCCCGCTGGTCCTGACCATGCACGACACCCAGCCGTTCAACGGCAACCCGTCCGCCCGGCTGCAGCGCATCGGCGTTGAGGCCGCGATCAAACGCTTCGACCACGTCATCGTGCACACGGAGCAGGGCCGCGAACGGATGGTTTCGCTCGGCCTCGCGGCCGACACCGTGGCTTGCCTGCCGCACGGA
>JBPBQS010000092.1:0-2585 GCA_050920955.1 Janthinobacterium lividum
TGATCGGCTACGCCGGCAGCACCGTCCGCGCCGCCGAGCTCTACCGCGACACCTTCCCCGGCGAGGACCTCACCATCCTCCCCGACTACTTCGGCGCCGAGGTCACCGACACCCTCGCCGTCTGCGCCCGCTTCCCCGACCTGGCCGCCGAGGGCCGCCTCTCCGTGCGCCTCGACACCCACGGCGGCCGCTTCCTCGAGGGCCTCGACCCCGCCGAGAGCTACGCCGTCCTGGAGCGCCACGCCCCCGGCGCCATCCGACGCTACCGCTCCGACGCCGAGCTGCGCGCCCTCGTCGGCACCGGCGTCTCCGCGGCCGCCATCTGGCACATGCGCGACTCCCTGGACGCCGCCGGCCACGACCGCGTCCGCATCGTCGCCTCCTCCGGCTTCAACACGGAGAAGTGCCGCGTCATGGCCGACGCCCGCGCCCCCATCGACGTCGTCGGCACCGGCAGCTTCCTCCCCGAGCGCTGGGGCGAGACCTACGCCACCGCCGACATCGTCGCCTACGACGGCACCCCCCGCGTCAAGGTCGGCCGCGAGTTCCTCCTCCGCCGGTAACGCAGAAAGCAGGCAAGGCCTTCTTTTTCTGAAGAAAAAGAAGCAAAAAGACTTTGCCCGCTTAGCACAAGCCCAGCGCGACTGGCACGGAACCCACGTGCAAAATTCTTTGGTTCTTTCTTTCAAGAAAGAACTGCTTGCTTCCTTCGGCCTCCTTGACCCACCGCCCCGCGAGCGCCACGTATATCCCGCCAGGATATGGAGACGCCCATGCCCGCCCGCACGACCCTGTTCCTGTCCAACCGCTCGCAGGCCGTCCGTCTCCCCCGCGCCGTCGCCTTCGCCGAAGGCGTGCGCGAGGTCGTGATCACGCAGGACGGGCCGCGCCGCATCATCGCCCCCGCCGACGCCGCCTGGGACGACTTCTTCGACGCGCCGGGCGTGGACCTCGGCGACCGCGACCAGCCCGGGGCCCAGCAACGCGACAGCCTCTGATGCTGCGCTACCTGCTCGACACCAACCTCTGCATCCGCGTGATCCGCGACCGCCCGCCCGGCCTGCGCGCCCGCTTCAACGCCGAGGCGGGCAGCCTGTGCATCTCCGACGTCGTCCTCTACGAGCTCCTTCACGGCGCCGAGAAATCGACCATCCCCGCCGAAGGCCGCCAGTCGGTGCAGCGCTTCGCCGCCCGGCTCGACGTCCTGCCCTTCGACAGCCCCGCCGCGGCACACTCGGCCGACATCCGGGCCAGCCTGGAGCGCCGCGGCCTCCCGATCGGCGCCTACGACCTGATGATCGCCGGCCACGCCCGCAGCCGAGGCCTGGTGGTCGTCACCGGCAACCTGCGCGAGTTCGGCCGGGTCGAGGGCCTGCGCTCCGAGAACTGGCTGTCCGGGTCGGCATAGGCCCTGGCCGCAGCGACAAGCCAGCAAGCAAGCCCTTCTTTTTCTGAAGAAAAAGAAGCAAAAAGACTCTGCCCGTTCAGCAAGGCGCTCGCGCGACTGGCACGAAACCCATGTGCAAAGTTCTTTGGTTCTTTCTTTCAAGAAAGAACTGCTTCCTTCCTTCGCCCGGCGAAACCGACGCAGCCGCCGCCCCGTTGGCACCCAACCCACCCCCCAAGGAACACCGACCATGGACGTAGGCTTCATCGGACTGGGCCAGATGGGCCGCGCCATGGCCGCGAACCTCCTCGCCGCCGGCCACGCCCTGAGCGTGTGGAACCGCTCCCCCGACAAGGCCGCCGACCTCGTCGCACAGGGCGCGCGCCTCGCCGCGTCCCCCGCCGACGCCGCCCGGGGCGAGGTCGTCATGACCATGCTGGCCGACGACGCCGCCGTGGAGGCCGTCGTCCACGGCCCCGACGGCATCCTGGCCGCCCCCGCCCTGCACGTCTCGCACAGCACCATCGGCACCGCGCTCGCCGCCCGCCTGGCCCGCGACCACGCCGCCCACGCCGGCTTCGTCTCCGCCCCCGTGTTCGGCCGCCCCCCCGCCGCCCAGGCCGCGAAGCTGTTCATCGTCGCCGCCGGCCCCGACGCCGCCGTGGAACGCTGCCTGCCCCTGTTCGCAGCCCTCGGCCAGCGCACCTTCCGCGTCGGCAGCGACGCCCCCGCCGCGAACCTGGTCAAGCTCGGCGGCAACTTCATGATCATGGCCGCGATCGAGGCGATGGCCGAGGCCATGACCCTCGCCGAGGCCGGTGGCGTCGACCGCCGCGCCATGCTCGAGGTCCTGACCGGAACCCTGTTCGGCGCCCCCGTGTACCAGACCTACGGCGACATCCTCGCCGACGACCGCTTCCGCCCCGCCGGCTTCACCGCCCCGCTCGGCCTCAAGGACATGAACCTTGTGGACGCCGCCGCCACCGCCTCGGGCGTGCCCATGCCCACCCTCGGCGTGGTCCGCGAACACCTGCGCGCCGCCATCGAGGCCAACGGCCCCGACATCGACTGGTCCGCCATCGCGCTTGCCGTGCGCGCCGCCGCCGGCCGCACCTGACGCCCCCGGCCCTTGGCTTCCGCCCCCAACGCGCGCATCTCCCCCCCCGAACAGCGCGGAACCCCAACCATGACCCACCTC
>JBPBQS010000314.1:0-2583 GCA_050920955.1 Janthinobacterium lividum
CCACGCCGACCGGCTGGCGCGCGGCCTGGCGCAGGTCGTCAACCTGCTGGACCCGGACGCCATCGTGCTGGGCGGCGGCCTGTCCAACATGGACCACCTCTACGAGGAGCTGCCCGCGTTGATGGCGCGCAACATCATCACCGACCCGGTGCGCACCAGGATCCTGCGCAACCGGCACGGCGACAGCTCCGGCGTGCGCGGTGCCGCCTGGCTCTGGTCAAAGGAAGCCAGCATCGCCTGACGCCCGAGGTTTGTAGCGCATATGTCATTGTGTGGGCTCGGGCTCGTCACACTCTGGCCATGGTTGGCCGCCACTGTCGCCTCATCAACGCAGGCAACGGAACGCGGTCATGGACGTGCTGCTCTCGGTCAAGAAGACCTGCTGCTGCTGCGGTGCCCAGAGCACCCAGCCGATCTACGCCGACGCCGCGGCCTTCACCGACAACACCGCCGCCCTTGACGGCTCTACTGTTGTCGGCCGGTTGAACCGTGGCCTTCAGGTCTGCACGGAATGCGGGTATGCCGCACCCAGCCTGGACGTGGCGCCGCACGGGATGGCGCCAGCCGGGCTCCGTGCCGCCCTGGCGACGGCGTCCTATCGGCAGTCCCTGCAGCGTCGCGACGGCACCGGCGTCGATCACGAGGCTGCCATGCGCTGGTTCGCCTACGCCACGGCTTTCGAGGACGCATTGTCTCCCGAGCGTGCGGGACTCGCCTGGGTCAACGCCGCGGCGGAGCTGGAGCAGCCGCGCCTGCATCGCCTGGGATCGACGGTGACGCACGCCCAGCCCGACCTGGAGCAGGCGCACGCCGCCCGTCGCAAGGCGATCGGCCACCTGGTCCGCGTGTTCGAGGCGGAGTTCGACCCTGCCAGCAGCCGCACCATGCTGCCCGCCCTGCGCCGTGCCGTGCGCCGCTGGCGGATCGGCGAGTCCGCCTTCCGTCCGATGCGCTGGTCGGCGGAGAACCACGTCGTGACCGACACCGCGCCGCACATGCGTTTCGAGCTGGCCTGCACGCTGGCCGACCTTCTGCGGCGCACCGGAGAGTTCGTGGCCGCGCGCACGATCGCCCTGCGCGCCCTGCACACCGGCGAGGCGCCCGACCATCTGGCCGCGACGCTTTCCTTCCAGCTCCGACTCTGCAGCGAAGGTGCGACGGGCCTGTTCCGCCGTTGCGACCTGACCAGCACCGTGGTCTCGTTCCCGACCCCGGTGGCCCACGAGCCCGCACCCGACGACGCGGTGGCGTTCGGACGGGTGGCGCTCGCGGTGGCTGCCGCCTAGGACAGCCTCGCCTGCCGGCTGGCAGGCGTCATCCCGGCTTCGCGTTCAGCAGTGCGGCGCCGGCGCCGGCTGGAACGTCTTCAGGGTGCCGGTCATGACGAACTCCCCGAAGTTCATGCGCAGGTCGTTGGCGACCCCGTTGGCGAAGTAGCGCATGCCGATCTCGTAGTCCGGCGTCTGGCCGCTGCCAGGCTTGTCCCGGTCGAAGAAGGAGATGTGCACCCGCCCCGACGACAGCGATGCGAGCTCCGGCCATTCCAGCTTCTGCTTCGTGCCCCAGTCCAGCACGGTGACGAAGGTGTCCTGCGCGCCGTCCGGCCCTGTGCCGTCGAACAGCGGAAGGGTCAGGAACTTCTTTCCCGCCTCCGCCGCCGCCAGGATGGCCGCCGTGTGCGCCATCGGGAACAGCGTCCCGGCCGGCAGTGCCATGGTCTTGGCGGCCGGCGTCACGTAGCTGACCGAGCCGCCGTGGCCCGCCTGCTCCAGGCTCGCGGACCCGTCGAGCTTCTGCGTCACCGCGGTGTCCGTGGTCTGCTTCATGTGGAACTCCATGTGCAGGCCGTCCTTCGCCTCGAAGGTCGCGTAGTCGGACACCATCTGGATGTCCTGCCCGTCCCGGTTCGTGAGCGTGATCTGCAGGCGCTGGTCGGTGGCCCAGCCGGTGCACGCGTCGTCGATGTCGTAGGTCATGGTGCCGCGCGCACCGACGATGTTGCTCTCGGAGTTCCCGGGCTGGTCGCTGTCGTAGCTCAGGGAATAGACCGCGTGATGCGCCGCCAGCGGGATCGCCGCCAGCGCAGCCGACGAGCAGGACGCGAGCAGGACGAGAGCGGAGGCGAGAACGCGCATTCGGTTGATCTCCAACAGGTCCTGTCCCACATAGGCGCGCTGGTCCAACCATGCCAGCACCGGCCGGAGCGGACGCTCGCCCCGGCGCCGGGCCGCACGGGAAGGCAGACAGGACCCACGCGATGAGCCAGCTCCAGGCCAGCCCCACCCTGACCCTGCCCACCGGCCGGCTGTGGACCATGATGCGCCGCGAGGCGGAATCCGCGATCCGGCGCGACTCGTCGACGAGCCGCATCATCGAGCGTGCCCTGCTGCGCCATGACTCGCTGGCCGATGCGCTGGGACACAGGCTGGCGGAGAAGCTCGGCGACGACGACTTCTCGCGCGACGAGATCCTCGGCCTTGCCAGGGAGGCGTTCGCGGCCGAGCCCGACCTCATGCCCGCGGTGACCGCGGACCTGACGGCGATCCTCGACCGCGACGCGGCGTGCCCGGACCACATCACGCC
>JBPBQS010000032.1:0-2552 GCA_050920955.1 Janthinobacterium lividum
CGCGTCCGGCACCAGCAGCACGGGCCGCGGCGCCGACACCGGCACCCGCAGCCGCGCGAACTGCCCTGGCGCGATCAGCAGCCCCGGGTTCGCCAGGGTGGCGCGCGCGTGCAGGGTGCCGCTCGACCGCTCCACCGCGTTGTCGAGGAAGTCGAGCGTGCCGTGCCGCGGCCACCCCGCCTCGTCGCCCAGCGCGGCCTGCACGGTCCGGTCGGGCCCGCCCGCCCCCGCCGCCACGAAGCGCGAATACGCCAGGTAGTCCGCCTCGCTCATGTCGAAATCGAGATGAACCGGATCGAGCGAAACCAGCGTGGTCAGCGCCGTGCCCGACGCCGCCCCCGGCCCGCCGCTGACCAGGCTGCCAATCGAGACGCGTCGCATGCCCATGCGCCCTGCGAACGGCGCGGTGATGCGGGTGAAGTCGAGGTTGAGCTGCGCCGCGTGGATCGCAGCCTTGGCCTGCTCGACCCCCGCCTGCGCCGAGAGCTGGGCCTGCACGCGCTGGTCGAGCACCTCGCGGGACGCGAAGCTCTCGCGCACCAGCTCCGTGCTGCGCCCGACCTGCCGGTTCGCCAGGTCGAGCGCCGCGTTGGCCGCCTGGAACTGCGCGCCCGCCTGCTGCAGCGCGATCTCGTACGGCCTGGGATCGACCACGAACAGCAGGTCGCCCTTGCGCACCATCTGTCCGTCGGCGAAATGGATCTCGCTCAGGTAGCCGCTGACCTGGGCGCGCAGCTCGACCTCGTCCACGGCGGAGAACTGCCCGGTGAAGTCCAGCGTGCGCGCCACGCTGCGGGCGAGCGGCGCTGCCACCGTGACCACGGGCGGGGGAGGGGCGGCCGGCAGCGCCGCCGGCGTCGCCTGCCCCTGCCGCAGCGCCCACACGCCGCCGCCGCCCGCCAGCAGCAGGGCCGCCACCGCGATCACGGGCCCGGCCCGGCCCCGCCGCCGCGCGACCAGCGGTTCCCCCGGGTCGGCGAGCCTCGGGTCGATGGTGCGCGCATGTCCGGTCATCGTGTCTTCCAGGACTGTTCGGAACCGGCACTGCCGGCAGGAATGTGGCGCCGGCGAACCGCCGACCGGACTTGGTCGCCTCGGCCGCCCGCTTGCGCCAGGACCCAGACGCGACCATGTCTTGATGACGCTCGTCATCGTCACGGATGACAATGATGACTGTCATCGAGATTGGCAAGAGGGGCCGGATACGGGAAATGGGCGTGCCGAAGGAGCAGGCGGCGCGCAACCGCCAGACGATCATCGACACGGCGTCGCGGGTGTTCCGCGAGCGCGGCGTGGACGGCGTGGGCGTGGCCGACCTCATGAAGGAGGCGGGCTTCACCCACGGCGGCTTCTACAACCACTTCGCGTCCAAGGACTCGCTGGCCGGCGAGGCCTGTGCCTCGGTGTTCGCCACCTCCCTCGCGGGCCTGCAGGACGTGATCGCCGCCGACGCCGCGCCCGGGTCCACCTCGTTCCGCGCCGTGCTGGAGGCCTACCTGTCGCCCGGCCACTGCGACAGCCCCGGCGCCGCCTGCCCGGTCTCCACCCTGGCCGCCGACGTGGCCCGTCAGGGCGGCCCGATGCAGGCCGCCTACGCCGAGGGCATCGAGCAGTTCCTCCAGGCCTTCGCCTGCCATTTTACCCGCGACACCCAGGCCGGCCTGCCCCCCGAGGAAGCCCGCCGGCGCGCGATCGGCCTGCTCGGCCACCTGGTCGGCACCATCGTCCTCGCCCGCGGCGTGGGCGCCGCTGACCCTCGCCTCGCCGAGGAGATCCTCGCCGAGGGCCGCCGCCGCCTCCCCGCCTGACGCCGCCCCGCTACCGCGCCCAGGCCGCCACCGCCGCCCCCGCCTCGCGCAGCACCGCCTCCTGCGCCGCCACCTCCATCCCCAGCGCATCGTGGTACGCCGCCACCAGCAGCGGCGCCCGCCCCGGCCGCCTCACCACCGCGTAGTCGTTGCACAACCCGTCCCCGGTCCCGGTCCGGTCCCGCACCGCCCACGCCGCCGGGAACACCGCCCGCAGCCGCGCCCTGCCCACCGTGCACGCCGCCATCCACGCCTCCAGCCGCGCCCGCGACGCCTCCGCCAGCACGTCGCCCAGCACCAGCGCCCGCGCCGCGCCCACGATCGCCCGCGGCGTCGTGGTGTCCCGCTCCCCCGACCTCTCCCCCGACGCCAGCTCGTAGCGGTCGAACCGCGTCACCCCGTCCCCCAGCTCCTTGCGCGCGAACGCCGTCAGCGCCGCCGGCCCGCCGACCCGCGCCAGCAGCAGGTTCGCCGCCGCGTTGTCGCTGACCGCCAGGATCGCCGCGCACAGCGCCCCCACGCCCATCGCCCCCTCGGCCACGTGCGCCTCCGTCACCGGCGACGCCGGCAGCAGGTCGCCCCGCCCGTAAGCCACCCGTTCCTCCAGGGCGTCACGCCCCGCATCGACCCGCCACAGCACCATCCCGGCGAGCACGCCCTTGAACGTGCTGCACAGCATGAACCGCTCGTCCGCCCGATGCGCCAGCACCGCGCCGGTGCCCACGTCCAGCGCGAACACCCCGA
>JBPBQS010000233.1:0-2530 GCA_050920955.1 Janthinobacterium lividum
GCGCGACAGCGCCGACGCGTTCGATGCCGCCTGGGCCGCCGCCCTGGCCGCCGCCCCCGCGCACGGCGGCGCCGCCCGCATCGCCATCCCCGCCGGCGTCTACGGCCTGGGCCGCACGCCGCTCTGGGACACGCCGCCCGACGCCGCCATGCGCATCGCGGTCGAGGGCGACGGCGCCTCCGTGACCACGCTGTGCTGCTGCGGCAGCGAGGCCGGCCTGCGCATCCGCCAGGGCCACGCCTCGCAGACCGTGCGCGTGCGCGGCCTCACCCTCGTGCCCGGCTGCCCGACCGGGGCCGGCGGCGCCGCGATCGAGTTCGACGCCCCCGAGGTGCACACCAGCCTCGACCAGACCGCGCTGTTCGAGGACATCACCGTGGCCGCCGTCGGCCCGCTCTTCCCCGTGGGCGCCACCTCGTTCCCCGGCACCTTCACCGGCGGCCTGCTGCTCAGCACCCTGTTCAGCGCCCGCCTGAGCAGCATCCGCATCAACGGCGCCGCGATCCAGACCCGCGTGACCCTGGCCGCCATCGGCCCCTCGCCGCGCCCCGACACCGTGCCCGTCGCCTCCACGCACGGCCTGCAGCCCGGCATGGCCGTCGAGGGCGAGAACTTCCCCCCCGGCACCACCCTGGCCGCGATCGGCCCCGACACCCTGGTCCTGTCCCACCCCGCCGCGCGCCCGCTGCACGCCGGCGACACCGTGTCGCTGACCATGCCCCGCCCGATCCCCGGCACCTACGGGGTCCGCTTCGCGAAGCGCTGCATCGCCGTGTTCCTCACCGAGGTCACGGTCATGTACATGCACGCCGCGTTCCGCCAGACCGGCTACGTCGAGAGCCCGATCCTGCGCAACTGCGGCGTCGCGCAGTGCACCATCGGCTGGCACACCGACCTCGACGCCATCGACCCCGGCGCCGAGGTCAACGGCTGCCTCGGCCTCGCGCTCGAGCTGGACTCCTCGTCGGACTGGGTGTGCGACGACACGGCCCTCGACCTCGCACGCATCAGCGGCGTGCGCCTGCGCCACACCCACCTGGCCATCCGCCGCGGCGGCGCCGGCCAGGCCGCCGTGCGCCTGACCGACTGCGAGCGCGCCCGCATCGACTCCTGCGACCTCGACGCCCCGAACGGCGCCGCCGCCCTGCACATCCGCCACGCCCTCGGCGGCGCCAACTTCGCCATCGTCGCCGCCTGCCGCTTCGGCGCCGACATCCCCGTGCTGTGCGACCCGGGCACCTACGCCAACGCCGTCACCGACGCGATGTGGATCGGCGACGGCGGCATCCGCGCGGCCTGCCCGCTGGTGGACCTCGACGGGCGCAACCTGTGCACCTGGTTCGCCGGTCACGGCCCGAGCGTGAACGACGGAACCACCGGAACCGCCATCCGCCTGGCCACGTCGCCGTAGGCAAGGAAGCATGGGCTCTGCCCAAACCCGCCAGGGCGAGCCGCCCTGGACTGGCTCTACTTAGGAAGCCATCCAAGGGGCTTCCCTTGGCGGAGTTTGAGGCAGCGCCTCAACCTTCCTTGCCCAGCGCCTCGTTGAACGACGCGTCGAACATCCGCCCCGCGTCCAGCCGCTCGCGGATGACGCCGGCGTCCAGGCAGCGGTCCGCCGTGCGCTGCTCGTCCGCGATCACGGCGTCGTCGATCGCGACCGGCATCGGCGTGTCCGTGTCGAAGGTGAGCCGCGCGACCGCCTCCGTGACGCCGACCTCGGCCGCGAGCGCGTGGGCGTACTCCGCCGGGTGCGCCTGCGCCCATCGCCGCGCCGCCGCGAGCCTGCGGCAGAACTCCAGCAGCGGCGCCCGGCGCGCGGCGATCGCGTCCTCGCCCGCCACCAGATAGGACAGCCCGGCCAGCAGCCCGCCGCTCCCGTCGACCACGACGCGCGCCGAGTCCGCGAGCCTGGCCTGCGCGACGTAGACGCCCCACGACGACCAGGCGTCCACCGCGCCGCTGGCCAGCGCGGCCTTCGCCTCGGCGGGCATGAGGTTCACGAGCCGGATGCCGGACGCGGGCCAGCCCTGGCTCGCCGCGACGGCCAGCAGCAGCGAGTGCCCGATCGAGCCGCGGCTGGTGGCCACGCTGCGCCCCTTGAGGCCGGCGGCGTCGCGGATCGGCGAGCCGTCGGGCACCACCACGGCGGTGCCCGCGCCCGACGAGCGCACCGGCGCCACGATCCGCGCGCGCAGTCCGGCCGCCATCGCGAAGGTCGTGGGCGCATCGCCGGCGAACGCCGCGTCCACCGCGCCGGCGTCGAGCGCCTGCAGCACCGGGGCCGCCGACGGGAACTGGCTCCACTCCAGGCGGAACGGCAGGTCGTCGAGCACGCCGGCCGCCGCCATCGTCGCGCGCATCCCGCCCTTCTGGTCGCCCACGCGGAGCAGCACCGGCGCCGCCGCCCTGCTGCGCCCTGCGATCACGAGACCCGGCGCCGCGAGCAGCACCGCCCGCCGGCCAACCCGGCCGCCCCCTGCGGAGCCTGTGGAACCGCGTCCTGTTGCCACGAATGCCGCCCTTCCCT
>JBPBQS010000200.1:0-2509 GCA_050920955.1 Janthinobacterium lividum
CTGGGCGGCAAGTCGCCGACCATCGTGTTCCCCGACGCCGACATGGCCAAGGCCGTGCCCGGCGCCGCGTCGGCGATCTTCTTCAACCAGGGCCAGGTGTGCTGCGCCGGCTCGCGCCTGTTCGTGCACAGGAACATCTTCGACCAGGTGCTCGAGGGCGTCTCCGACATCGCCAACACCATCAAGATCGGCGCCGGCCTCGACCCCGCGACCCAGATGGGCCCCCTCGTCTCCGAGCGCCAGCACCAGCGCGTCACCGGCTACATCGAGGAGGGCCGGCGCGAAGGCGCCTCGATCCTGGCCGGCGGCGGCGTGCCGACCGACAGCAACGGCGGCTACTTCGTGCAGCCCACCGTCATGGCCGACACCAACCGCGACATGAAGGTCGTCCGCGAGGAGATCTTCGGCCCCGTCCTGGTCGCGCAGCGCTTCGACGACGACGACCTGGACCGGATCGCCAAGGAGGCCAACGACACGATCTTCGGCTTGGCGTCGAGCGTGTGGACCGGCAACGCCGGCGTCGCCCACAAGATGGCGCGGCGCATCCGGGCCGGGACGGTCTGGCTGAACTGCCACAACGTGTTCGACGCCAACCTGCCGTTCGGTGGCTACAAGCAGTCCGGATGGGGCCGCGAGATGGGCGAGGAGGTCCTGCACAACTACACCGAGTGCAAGGCCGTCACCCAGGCGCTCTAGGGAAGGAAGCAAGGCCAGAGGCCCTGCCTCTGGACTCCGCCAAAGGCGCGCCTTTGGAAACCTCGACGGGGGCCGGCGGCAACGCCGGCCCCTTCCTTATGTGTGCCGGTCCAGGGCGGCTCGCCCTGGCGGGTCCAGGGCAGCGCCCTGGCCTTACGTCATCTCCCGCGCGAACCGCTTCCAGTTCTCCACGTAGTGCGCCGCCGACCGCCTGAGCCCCGCGATCTCCGTCTCCGTGAGCGCCCGCACCACGCGCGCCGGGCTGCCGACGATCAGCGACCCCGGCGGGAACATCTTGCCCTCGGTGACGACGGCCGCCGCCGCGACCAGGCTGTCCGCGCCGATCACCGCGCGGTTCATCACGACCGCGCCCATGCCGACGAGGACGTTGTTCCCGACGGTGCAGCCGTGGACGATGGCGCCGTGGCCGACGGTGACGCCCTCGCCGATGCTGAGCGGGGTGCCGGGGTCGACGTGCAGGACGGCGTTCTCCTGGATGTTGGTGCGCGCGCCGACCTCGATCGCCGCGTTGTCGCCGCGCAGCACGGCACCGAACCAGACGCCCACGTCGGCGCCGAGGCGGACCTGGCCGATCACGTGGGCGCCGGGCGCGACCCAGCACTGTCCGGTGGGGGGCAGCTCGGGCGTGTGCTCGCCCAGGGCGTGGATCGGCATGCAGTCTCTCCCTGTGTCGTGGCGGCCACTCTCGCTCCGCCCGCGACATGCCGCCACCGTGAACAGCGCATGGCGGGGGGCTGTGGACGACTCACGCCGGGATTCCGCGAAGGCGCGGAGTGGCCTGAAACCACTCGCCTTCGTGCCCGCAGGGGGCCTGGCGGGGGCACGGGGTGCGCGGGCGTGCCCCCGATTCGTCAAGCGCAATCGGGGGCAGACCCCAAGATTTGGCGTTTGACAGCCCGGGGAGCCTGCCAGATGTAGTGTTATCAGATCGTAAACTCCCTATATCTAGGGAAGTGGCGAGATTTGGCCGGAGCACGCGACATGGACGGATCCTTCCAGGGCTATGCGTCGGACGAGCACGGCAGCCGGGCGATCGGCGAGTCGCACGGCGCGTCCGGCTTCGGCGAGGCCCCGCTGGCCCCGCGCCTGCTCGACCGCGGCATGGGCGTGGCCGTCGGCCGCCGCACCGTGTTCCGCCCCGAGGACCAGGAGTGCTTCGGCCGCGTCGCCGACCGCGTCGCCGAGGGCAACCTGTCGCTCGTGCGCCCGGCCGCCCTGCGCGCCGAGGCGGCCCGGCCCGCGTCGCTGCGCTCGGACATGCTCGCGGCACCCACGCAGGCCGCCGTGCCCGCGATGCTGGCCGCGCCCACCGCCTGGGCGTGCGACGCCGAGCAGGCGCGCCTGCGCAACGCCATCGCCACCGGCGCCCTGCTCGCCTCCGGCCGCCACCTGCAGCACGGCGACGCCGGGCAGGCCGGGCGCAACATGGAGGTCTTCACCAACTGCGCGACGGCGATCGCCTCCTTCGCCGAGTTCTACCTGCTGCTGAACGGCTCGGGCGTCGGCCGCGCCTACGACGACGAGCTGGTCAACGTCGACTGGACCTTCGCGCCCACCCTGATGCTCCACCTCGACGCCACCCACGGCGACTACCCGTCCGACCCCGAGGCCATGTGCCGCTTCGGCGTCGAGCTGGGCGTGCTCGGCTGGGGCACCACCGCCGCCACCCTCGCCGACGCCGACCGCGCGAAGCTGGAGGCGTTCATCGCCGCCGAGCTGCTCCCCACGCTGGACGCCCGCCCCGAGGGCTCGATCGTCCACACCATCGCCGACAGCCGCGAGGGCTGGGCCA
>JBPBQS010000264.1:0-2501 GCA_050920955.1 Janthinobacterium lividum
CACCAGCGCCTGCCCAACTCCAACATCCGGCGCACGATCGCCCGCCGCCTGTCCGAGTCCAAGCAGTTCACGCCCCACTTCTACTGCTCGATCGACGTGGAGCTGGACGCGCTCCTCGACCTGCGCGCCAAGCTCAACGCGAAGTCCGCCGCGACCGGCCCGGCGGCGTTCAAGCTCTCGGTCAACGACCTGCTGATCAAGGCGAGCGCGGCGACCCTGCGCGAGGTGCCCGGCGTCAACGCCAGCTACACCGACGAGGCGATCCTGCAGTTCGACGACGTCGACATCTCCGTCGCCGTGTCGATCCCCGACGGCCTCATCACGCCGATCATCCGCAACGCCGACCGCAAGGGCCTGGCCGCGATCTCCAACGAGGCCAAGGACCTGGTCGCCCGCGCCCGCACCGGCAAGCTCAAGCCCGCCGAGTTCCAGGGCGGCACGTTCTCGATCTCGAACATGGGCATGTTCGGCGTGCGCGACTTCGCCGCCATCATCAACCCGCCGCAGGGCGGCATCCTCGCCGTCGGCGCCGGCGAGAAGCGCGCCGTCGTGCACGACGGCGCGCTCGCGGTCGCCACCGTGATGACGGTCACGCTCTCCGTCGATCACCGCTGCATCGACGGGGCGCTGGCCGCCCAGTGGGTCGCCGCCTTCAAGCGCATCGTCGAGGACCCGCTGAGCCTGATGCTGTGACGCCCGCGACCTTCCGCAACGCCACGCCCGCCGACGTGCCCGTGCTGCTCGCCCTGATCGCCGAGCTGGCCGAGTACGAGCGCCTGTCCCACGAGGCCGTCGCCACGCCCGCCGACCTGCACGACAGCCTGTTCGGCCCCGTCCCCCGCGCCCACGCGATGCTCGCGGAGCAGGGGGGCGAGGCCGCCGGCATGGCCGTGTTCTTCTTCAGCTTCAGCACCTTCACCGGGCGGCCGAGCCTGTACCTGGAGGACGTGTTCGTCCGGCCCGCACACCGCAGTCAGGGTATCGGCCGCGGCTTCTTCCAGCGCCTGGCCGCGCGCGCGGTGGCCGAGCGCTGCGGGCGCATGGAGTGGTCGGTGCTGGACTGGAACGAGCCCGCGCTGGGCTTCTACCGCGGCCTCGGCGCGGAGCCGCGCGCGGGGTGGAGCACCATGCGGCTGGTCGGCGAGGGGCTCGCGAGGGTCGCAGAAAGCAAGGCCGGGCTCTGCCCGGACCCGCAAAGGGCCGGGAGGCCCTTTGATCCCATTACTTAAGTAGCGCGTTCCAAGGGCGCAGCCTTTGGCGGAGTCCAGAGGCAGAGCCTCTGGCCTTCCTTCCTCCAGGAGTCCCCGGATGCCCGAGCAGAGCTTCGACCTGATCGTCCTCGGCGGCGGCCCCGGCGGCTACGTCGCCGCCATCCGCGCCGCCCAGCTCGGCCTCAAGGCCTGCGTCGTGGAGCGCGAGCACCTCGGCGGCATCTGCCTGAACTGGGGCTGCATCCCGACCAAGGCGCTGCTGCGCTCCTCGGAGATCAACCACCTCCTGCACAACCTCGGCGAGTACGGCTTCGCCGCCGACAACATCCGCTTCGACCTGCCCGCCGTGGTCAAGCGCTCGCGCGGCATCTCGAAGCAGCTCGCCTCCGGCGTCGGCCACCTGCTGAAGAAGAACAAGGTCCCCGTCTTCATCGGCACCGGCCGCCTCGCCGGGAAGAACACGGTGCAGGTCGAGGGCAAGGACGCCGGCACGCTGACCGCCCCGCACATCATCCTCGCCACCGGCGCCCGCGCCCGCCAGCTCCCCGGCCTCGAGGCGGACGGCAGGCTCGTCTGGTCGTACCGCGAGGCCATGGTCCCCGAGCTCATGCCGAAGCGGCTGCTCGTGGTGGGCTCCGGCGCCATCGGCATCGAGTTCGCGAGCTTCTTCCGCAACATGGGCGCCGAGGTCACCGTCGTGGAGATCGCCGACCGGATCCTGGCCGCCGAGGACGAGGAGATCTCCGCCTTTGCCCGCAAGGCTCTGGAGAAGCAGGGCATGACCATCCTCACCGGCGCGAAGCTCGGCGCGGTGCGCAAGGGCGCGGACGATGTCACCGTCTCCATCGAGCACGCCGGCGCGACCGCCGAGCAGACGTTCGACCGGGTGATCTCCGCCGTCGGCATCGTCGGCAACGTGGAGGACCTCGGCCTGGAGGGTACCGGCGTCGTGGTCGAGCGCACCCACGTCCTCATCGACGAGTTCTGCCGCACCGGCGAGCCAGGCGTGTACGCGATCGGCGACATCGCCGGCGCGCCGTGGCTCGCGCACAAGGCCAGCCACGAGGGCGTCGTCTGCGTCGAGAAGATCGCCGGCGTGCCCGACGTCCACCCGATCGACTGGAGCAACATCCCCGGCTGCACCTACTGCCGCCCGCAGGTCGCCTCCGTCGGCTGGACCGAGGCGCGCGCCAAGGCGGAGGGCAGGGAGGTCCGCGTCGGCCGCTTCCCGTTCATCGGCAACGGCAAGGCCATCGCCATGGGCGAGCCGGAGGGCATGGTGAAGGTCGT
>JBPBQS010000151.1:0-2468 GCA_050920955.1 Janthinobacterium lividum
CGCCGCGCCGAGATCCCGCTGGCCGCCGGCGACTCCACCCTCGCCCGCGACACCCTCGGCTGGGCGCCCGCCATCCCGTGGGAAACCACCCTGCGCGACGTGCTCCAGGACTGGCAGGGCCGCGTCTGAGGCAGGCAAGCATGAGGCTCTGCCTCAAACTCCGCCAAGGGAAGCCCCTTGGATGGCTTCCCTAAGTAAGGCCAGTCCAGGGCGGCTCGCCCTGGCGGGTTTGGGCAGAGCCCATGCTTCCTTGCCTTCCCTGCCGAAACGAATCCGCCGCCCTCCCTTGACAGACATGAGAGCGCGGTAGTGAGGTAATTGGATAATAAGGCTCGTCGGAAAGGCTCGTCGCCGGCCCGGCCGGCACGACACCCGGCCCGTCCGGGACCGTGCCTGCCGCCGGTGCCGATCCTTCCGGGGCCACAAAGGGGCAGGACATGACCAGGAAACATCTCTCCGGCATCGGCCGGGTGCTGTGCGGGCTCGCCGTGTTCGCGGTGGCGACGCCGGCGTTCGCGAGCGCGGAGCACCCGAAGATCGGCTTCTCCATCGACGACCTGCGCCTGGAGCGCTGGGGTCACGACCGCGACTACTTCGTGGCCGCCGCGAAGAAGCTCGGCGCCACCGTCGACGTGCAGTCCGCCGACGCCAACGAGGAGCGCCAGACCGCGCAGATCGAGAACCTGATCTCGCGCGGCATGGACGTGATCGTCATCGTGCCGTTCAACGGCAAGGTGCTCGCCAACACGATCGCCGAGGCCAAGCAGGCCGGCATCAAGGTGATCTCCTACGACCGCCTGATCCTGGGCGCCGACATCGACGCCTACATCTCCTTCGACAACGACCGTGTCGGCCAGATGCAGGCGCAGGGCGTGGTCAATGCGGCGCCCACCGGCAGCTACTACCTGCTCGGGGGTGCTCCCACCGACAACAACGCCAAGCTGCTGCGCGACGGCCAGATGAAGGTCCTCCAGCCCCAGATCGACGCCGGCAAGATCAAGATCGCCGGCGCGCAGTGGGTCACCGACTGGAGCCCCACGCTGGCGCTGTCGATCACCGAGAACGCGCTCACCTCGAACAAGAACGACATCTCCGGCATCGTCGCCTCCAACGACGCGCTGGCCGGCGGCGCGATCCAGGCGCTGGCCGCCCAGGGCCTGGCGGGCAAGACCGCGGTCTCCGGCCAGGACGCCGACCTCGCCGCCGCCCAGCGCATCGTCGCCGGCACGCAGACCATGACCGTCTACAAGCCGCTCAAGCTGATCGCGACCACCGCCGCCGAGCTCGCCGTCAACATGGCCGAGGGCAAGCCGAACAAGTTCACCTCGAAGATGAACAACGGCAAGAAGGAGGTCGAAACCATCCTCCTCACGCCGATCGCGCTCACGAAGGCCAACGTCGATACGCTGGTCAAGGACGGCTACTTCACGCAGGCCCAGATCAACGGCAAGTAGCCCGCGCGGCACCCCGTCCGCCACCTGACGGCACGGGGCACGGACACCGGGACGCGGGCGAGCGCGCCCCGGACGCCTCCTGAAAGGACCACCCCATGGCCACGGCATTCTTCGGCGACTTCGACACGGTGCGCTACGCAGGCCCCGACAGCACCGACCCGCTCTCGTACCGCTGGTACGACGCCGAGCGCGTGGTCATGGGCCGCCCGCTGCGCGACCACCTGCGCTTCGCCGTGGCCTACTGGCACAGCTTCGCCATGAACGGCAGCGACCCCTTCGGTGCCCCCACGCTCAGGCGCCCCTGGATGGACGCCACCGACTCGATGCAGGGCGCGCGCGACAAGGCCGACGCCGCCTTCGACCTGTTCCGCGTCCTCGACGTCCCGTTCTTCTGCTTCCACGACCGCGACATCGCCCCCGAGGGCGACAGCCTCGCGGCCTCGCTGCGCAACTTCCACGAGATGGCCGACTACCTCGGCACCGCCATGCAGGGCTCCAAGACCCGCCTGCTCTGGGGCACCGCCAACCTGTTCAGCCACCCCCGCTTCATGTCGGGTGCTGCGACCAACCCCGACCCCGACGTGTTCGCCTACTCCGCCGCCATTGTGAAGCACTGCATGGACGCCACGATGCAGCTCGGCGGCGAGAACTACGTGCTCTGGGGCGGCCGCGAGGGCTACGAAACCCTCCTCAACACCGACCCCGGCCGCGAGCTGGACCAGCTCGGCCGCTTCCTCAACCTCGTCGTCGAGTACAAGCACAGGATCGGCTTCACCGGCCAGATCCTCATCGAGCCCAAGCCGCACGAGCCCACCGCGCACCAGTACGACTTCGACGTCGCCGCCGTGCACGGCTTCCTCCTCCGCTACGGCCTGGAGAAGGAGGTGAAGCTCAACCTCGAGTCCAACCACGCCCTCCTCGCCGGCCACAGCTTCGAGCACGAGATCGCCACCGCCGGCGCCTTCGGCCTGCTCGGCTCGCTCGACGTCAACCGCGGCGACCCGCAGCTCGGCT
>JBPBQS010000315.1:0-2461 GCA_050920955.1 Janthinobacterium lividum
GACGACGACGCGGCGGGTGGGGTCGTTGCCCGACGCGGCCCGCAGCGCGTAGCCGAGCGTCGGCAGCGAGGCCGGGCGGCCCTCCAGGGTGAGCGCGCCGTCGTTGCCGACCATCACGATCAGGGCGGGCGCGTCGGACTGGGGGGGCGAGGGCTTCGGCGCGGGGACGGCGGCGGGGCGGGCGGGCGCGGGCGGGGCGGCGGCTTCGGGGGGGCGGGCGGCGAGGGCGCCGAGGAGGCGGTCCTGGCGCTGCAGCTCGATGCCGAGCTCGTCGACGCGGCCGCGCAGGCGCTCGATCTCGTCGTGGAGAGCGGCGGTGTCCTGGGGCGGGGGGGCGGAGGCGGCGCCGGGGCGGCGGTCCTGCGCGAGGGCGGACAGGGGCACGAGGGTCGCCAGCGCCAGGGCGGGGGCGAGGCGGGAGCGCCGGCGCGGCGCCGGGGGCGTGCTCTCGGGGGTTCGGTCCGGCGCGGCCATGCTGCGGCCCCTGGCTGTGGCAGGCCGGCATAGCGCGGGCAGGGGCGGCGTGCCAGGGCAGGGAAGGCCGGGCGGGGAAGACCGGGCGCGGGGGCTTGACGCGGGGGGCGGCGGATCGCCTTGCTGCGGGGCGCGGGACGCGGCGCCGCCACGAAGCGGGGAGCGTCGCACCGGCGGGGCCTGACAAGCGGGCGGGGCCTCCCATTTCACGCCGGAGCAGGAACGGCAGCCGCCGCGGCCGCCGGAGACAGGGATACCAACGGCCGGATGCCTTCTCACAGAAAGACACGCAGCATCGGCATCGTCGGTGCGGGACCGGGCGGGCTCGCCGCCGCGATGCTCCTGGCCAAGGCGGGCGCCGACGTCACGGTGTACGAGAGCGCGGACCGCCTCGGCGGGCGCTCGTCGACGCTGGTGCAGGACAGCGCGCGGGGGCGGTTCCGCTTCGACACGGGGCCGACGTTCTTCCTCTACCCGCGGGTGCTGGCCGACATCTTCGCGGCGTGCGGGCGGGTGCTGGAGGACGAGGTTGAGCTGATGCGGCTCGACCCGCAGTACCACCTGATCTTCGAGGCGGGCGGCGAGATGCACGCGACGCCGGACCTGGAGCGGATGGCCGCCGAGATCGCGCGGCTCAACCCGCACGACGCGCTGGCGCTGCCGCGGTTCATGGCGGAGAATCGCGCGAAGCTGGCGGCGTTCCGGCCGGTGCTGGAGAACGCGTTCAACTCGATGCGCGACTACATGCGGCCCGACGTGCTCAAGTCGCTGCGGCTGCTGCGGCCGCACCGCACGGTGGACAGCGATCTCGCGAGCCATTTCGACGACGAGCGGGTGCGGCTCGCGTTCTCGTTCCAGAGCAAGTACCTGGGCATGTCGCCATTCCGGTGCCCGAGCCTGTTCACGATCCTGTCGTTCATGGAGTACGAGTTCGGGGTGTTCCACCCCAAGGGCGGCACCGGCGCGGTGATGTCGGCGATGGCGGACGTGGCCAGCGACATGGGCGCCAGGATCAGGCTGAACGAGCCGGTTGAGGAGATCCTGTTCGACGGGAAGCGCGCGGTCGGCGTGCGCACGGCGAACGGCGAGGTTCGCCACGACGCGATGGTGGTCAACGCGGACTTCGCCGACGCCATGACGAAGCTCGTGCCGGACCGGCTGCGCAGGCGCTGGAGCGACCGCAAAATCGCGGGCAAGAAGTTCTCGTGCTCGACGTTCATGCTCTATCTCGGGCTGGACGGGGCGAGCGAGGAGCTCGCGCACCACACGATCTACCTGTCCAAGGACTACCGGCGGAACGTCGCCGAGATCGAGGCGGGCGAGGCGCCGTCCGAGCCTTCGTTCTACGTGCAGAACGCCTGCGTCACCGACCCGGAGCTGGCGCCGAAGGGGTGCTCGACGCTCTACGTGCTGGTGCCCGTGGGCAACCGGCACGGCGACGGCGTGGACTGGGCGCGCGAGCAGGCGCGTTACCGCTCGGTGGTGCTGAAGCGGCTGGAGCGCGTCGGGCTACGCGACGTGGAGAAGCGGATCGTCACGGAGAAGATGTTCACGCCGGCAGGCTGGGAGCGGGAGATGAGCGTGCACAGGGGGGCGACGTTCAACCTGGCGCACTCGCTCAACCAGATGCTGCACCGCAGGCCGCGAAACCGGTTCGAGGATCTCGACGGGATGTACCTTGTCGGGGGCGGGACGCACCCGGGGAGCGGGCTGCCGGTCATCTTCGAGAGCGCGCGGATCACGGCGCGGCTGATGGCAGAGGACCTGGGGCTCGACCCGCACTGGAGCGCGCCGTCGAAGATGGCGCTGCCGGACTACGAGCCGGCGCTGGCGGAGCCGGCATGAGCCTGGAAGCAAGGAAGGCCAGAGGCTCTGCCTCTGGACTCCGCCAAAGGCTGCGCCCTTGGAACGCGTCCCTAAGTCAAGCCGGTCCAGGGCGGCTCGCCCTGGCGGGTCCAGGGCAGCGCCCTGGCCTTCCTTCCTTCTC
>JBPBQS010000152.1:0-2451 GCA_050920955.1 Janthinobacterium lividum
GGCGTGCCGTATTTCTGCAGGGCCATACGGCCGGGCAACCAAGCCGAGAACGCTTACATCCAGCAGGTTTGTGGCCGTTGAGCCGGAAGTGCCGCCTGCACGGTTCACGCCGGAGCCGGATCCGGGCGCGACCGACCGCGCCCGGGCCCTGGAGACACGGAAGCTCCGGCCCGTGCGTTCCCGCGACGACGCTGCAGGCCTCAGCCGCGGTGGAAGCCGGGTGGTGAAGCGCCGGCGTCCGCCGGCTGCCGGTCGCTCAGCAGCAGGATATACGGCGCGAGGCCTGCCTCGGCGAAGGTGAAGAGGTCCGGCCCTGCGCCAACGCAGGGACGCACGATGCCGGCGCGCAGGATCTGCTCGAGCAGCCTGGGCCCGATCCCCGGCTGGGCCGGGACGCCTTCCTCCATCGACATCACCCGGAAGCGGCCGAACGCGTCCTGGTCCCCGCTCGCCAGCATGCACAGGAACCTGACCATTACCGGATCGCGGCCGTGGCTGGTCACGGCTGCATACAGGTTGAGCACGTGCGGGTCGGTCTGCTCGAGCGCGAGCGCGACCGCCTCGTCCAGGTCCACGTCGTCGACCGCGTAGGAGCCGCGGTCAAGCGCCGCGCTGCCGGCGTGCAGGGAAAGAAGCTGGGCGATGTAGGGCACGCCGCGGGCGAGCTGGACGATCCGCGCCTGCAGGTCGGGCATGAATCGCAGGCCGACCTCGCCGCTGCCGCGCTCGATCACCGCCCTGATGTCCTCGTCCGCCATCAGCGGCAGCGGGATGCCCACGATGTTGCGCTGGATCGACGGGTGGTGGCCGAGCAGGTGCTCCAGGCTGTCCGCCACCCCCACCAACACGAAGGACACCGGGATCGCCCGGTCCGAGACCTGCTTGATCGTGTCGGCCAGCCTAGTGCGGGTTTGCTCGGCGTCGAGCCGGTCGAACTCGTCCACGATTAGCACCAAGTGGCGCGTGCTGAGCCGCTCGGGCAGGCCGAGCACGTCCCGCGGCTGCAGCAGCCCGGCCGGCAGCGCCGCCTCGCACCCTTCCAGCCCGGACTGGTCGGCCACCGCGGGCGCCGACAGCAGGTTGCGCGGCAGGTCGCGCATCAGGCCGCGCAGGATGTCGTCGAAGCTCGTGCCCATCGCGCAGGAGAAGCGCGCCACCGTGCACTCCGCCCGCCTGGCGTGGTCGGCTGCCAGGTAGGACAGCGACGTCTTGCCCCGGCCGCGCTCGGCGAAGATGACGACATGGGCGCGCTCCTGCACCAGCGCGCGCTGGATGCGCGCGAGCTGCGCCTGCCTGCCGGTGAACCGCCGTGCCGTGCGCTGCGGCCGGGTCGGCGTGAACGCCTCGCCGAGCAGCGTTTCCGGCGGCAGCGTCCCGGCGGCCCCGAAGCCGGGCTCGATCCGCCCGAAGTCGATCCGTCCCGGCGTGTCCCGTGCTGATGCGCCCGGGGCCGATGTGCCCGGTGGCGATGTACCCGGCGCTGATGCACCGATGCCGGGCGGATCCGCCCGCATGGATGGCGATGGCGGCACCAGACGCTTGCGGCGCCGACGGTCCTTGCGGCCACGCAGTCGGTCGAACAGGCTGGACAACATTGGGTTCGTTCAGCTTTCCGGGCGTTGGGCGAAAGACTTGGCGGTCGGGGCACGCGCGTCGTCTGCACACCCTGCCCCAGAAAGCCTAACACGGAGTTCGCCCGCGGGCACCGTGCGGCCATCATGGATGACGGATCCGCCCGAAGCGTCGGGGGGGGTCCACCCCCTTCTGCCCTGCCCTCGCCTTGCCTGCCCGCTTCCGACCTGGGACACCACGCTCCGCCCGGCCGGGACCCGCGCCTGACTTGCCGCAGCGAGCCGACCCGGCCGCGGCCTCGTGGAGGACCGAACTTGCGGATTGCCTTTGTCAACTCGCTGTACCCTCCGCACGGCTCAGGCGGTGCCGAGGTCACGCTGCGGTTCCTGGCGCGCAGCCTCGTGGCGCGCGGCCATGACTGCCACGTGTTCACCCTGACCCCGGAGCGCACGGCGTCGGACGGCATCGTCGACGACATCGCCGTCACCTACCTGCCGCTAGCGAACGTCTACTGGCCGCACGGCGGGCCGCGTCCCCGTGCGCTGCGGCCGGTGTTCCAGGCGCTGGACAGCTACAATCCCGTGATGCGCCGCCGCCTGCAGCGCGCGCTAGCCGCATGGCGGCCCGACGTCGTGCACGCCCACAACCTCCAGGGCTTCTCCGTTTCCGCCTGGGTCGCAGCGCAGCGCCTGAGTGTGCCGCTGGTGCAGACCCTCCACGACTACTACGTCGCATGCCCGCGCAGCGCGATGTGGCGTCCCGGGCGCGGCAACTGCACAACCCCGTGCGCGGAGTGCAGGGCCTTCGCCGCGCCGCGCCGCGCCCTGAGTCACCTTCCGGCGGAGGTCACCTGCGTCAGCCGGCGCGTGATGCAGCGCG
>JBPBQS010000265.1:0-2436 GCA_050920955.1 Janthinobacterium lividum
AAGACGTTCTCGCTGACGGGGTGGAAGGTCGGCTACGTCACGGCGGCAGCACCGCTCGCGGCCGTGGTCGCCAAGGCGCACCAGAACCTCACGTTCGCCACCGCGCCGAACCTGCAGCGCGCGGTCGCGCACGGGCTGCGCAAGGACAGCGGGTATTTCACGGCGCTGGCGGACGGGATGCGGGCGCGGCGCGACCAGCTCTCGGCGGGGCTGGCGGGGCTGGGGTTCGCGGTGCTGCCGGCGGCGGGGAGCTACTTCGTGGTCGCAGACGTCGCGGGGCTCTCGGGCGAGGACGACCGGGCGTTCTGCCGCTGGATGGTGGAGAAGGCAGGGGTCGCGGCGATCCCGCTGTCGGCGTTCTACGACGCCGAGCCGCCGCGCAGCCTGGTGCGCTTCGCGTTCTGCAAGCGCGAGGCGGTGCTGGACACGGCGCTGGGGCGGCTGGGGGCGGCGCTGGGGCGTTGACGCCCGCGGGCCGATCTCCTAGATCACGGTCCTCTTGGTGGCGGGCGTAGCTCAGGTGGTAGAGCGCCAGGTTGTGGTCTTGGATGCCGTGGGTTCGAGTCCCATCGTTCGCCCCAAGAGATCCCCATTCGGCCTCGGGCCGCAGGAAGCAAGGCCGGGCCCTGCCCGAACCCGCAAAGGGTCCGGGGACCCTTTGATCCCATTGACTTAAGTGGCGCGTTCCAAGGGCGCAGCCTTTGGCGGAGTTTGAGGCAGAGCCTCAACCTTGCCTGCTTCGCGCATGAAAAAGGCCCGCGGCGAGGTGCCGCGGGCCTTCGGTCATTGCCGCAAGGGCGTGGGCTACTCGCCGGCGTTGCCGCCCATGCTGGGCGCCATGACGGCGTCGCGCCCGGTCATCGGCTGCCCGGCGAAGGTCGTGGTGGCGGAGTTCACGTAGGGCGCGTTCACGGGAGCGCTGATGCCTACGGGGATGCCGAAGATGTGAAACGCGGGCTCGGGGTTGCCGAACGCCGAGCCCTGCGACGGGTTCGGCGGCGTGATGCCGATGGACTCGCCCTGCACGGACAGGCCGGGGGGCGGGGCCACCGACTGCGCGAGGGCGGGGGTGGCGAGGAGCAGGGCGGCGAACCCGGCGATGGCGGAGAGCTTCATGGGGTCCTGTCCTTCCTGTGTGCGGCGTCGCGGGGGAGGCCCTGACGCGGCGGGCGACCATCCGGATGTGGTGCTGCAACGCGGCGCGCGGCGCCGGGCGCGGCGGGTCCGTGTCACGTTGCGGTGAGGGGCGCCGGCGCCGCGAAGGTGGCGGCGAGGCCCTGCGCCAGCGGGATCGGGGAGACGCCGAGGGCCGCGCGCATCGGGACGGTGTCGAACGCCTTGTCCTCCAGCAGGCGGCGCAGCTCTCCGGGGCGGACACGCGGCAGGAACGGCAGCAGGGTCAGGGGCGTGGCCGCGACCAGGGGGGCGACGGGCACGGCCACCACGCGCGGCTCGGGCAGGCCGGCGGCGCGGGCGACCAGGCGGACGAAGGCGGCGTAGGGCACCGCCTCGGGCCCCGCGATCGTCAGGGTGTGCGGGCCGTCCCAGGCGCGGGCCAGGGCGGCCAGCACGCAGGCGGTGACGTCGGACTGGTGGATCGGCTGCACCAGGGCGCGGCCGCCGCCGGGCAGCGGCACCAGCGGCCGGCCGCGCCACGCGGGCAGGCGGCGCAGCAGGGCGGCCAGGCGCTGCACGTTGTCCTCGCCCTGGGCGCCGTAGATCATCGCGGGGTGCAGCATCACGCCCGCGCGGCCGGAGGCGAGGAACGCCGCCTCGCCCGCCCGCACGCCCAGGCCGTGCGCGTCGGGCCAGCGCGTGTGCATCCGCGTGCTGCCCAGGAACACGTGGCGCGCGCCGGGCGGGGACGCGGACAGGATCGCCGCGGCGTGGCGGGCGTGGGCCAGGCTGACGACGGTTGTCGCGTCGGCCAGTGCGGCGGCCAGCGTCGCAGGGCTCGTCAGGTCGGCGGTGCGCACCGTGGTGCCGGCAGGCAGGCCGGCGGCGGCCAGGCGTTCCGGGCTGCGCACCACGGCCACCAGCGGGGTGCCGCGGGACAGCAGGGCGCGGCACAAGGCGGCGCCAGAGCGGCCGGAGGCGCCGATCACGTGGACGGGGGAGGGGGTCATGCAGGGGGCATGGGGCACCGCAAGGAAGCGAGCAAGGCCAGAGGCTCTGCCTCTGGACTCCGCCAGGGCGAGCCGCCCTGGACTGGCGTTACGAGGAAGGCGAAAGGGTTGTGGTAGCATGATACCACTAGGCGGAAGTCCTTGACGGGGCACGGTTCGGGGCGGATACAGCGCGGCATATCGAGGTCACGGGAACGCCCATGTTCAAGTCAACGCATTCGCTGAAGCCTGCGGAGGTCAGCAAGGGCTGGACCCTGATCGACGCGGAGGGCCTGGTTCTGGGCCGGCTCGCGACGATCATCGCCCAGCG
>JBPBQS010000153.1:0-2366 GCA_050920955.1 Janthinobacterium lividum
CGCGAGCCGTTCGCCCTGGCGCTGCAGCCGATCTTCGAGGGCGCGAGCGGGCGGCTCGCCGGCTTCGAGGCCCTGGTGCGCTGGCCGCAGCCGGACGGCCACGTCCTGCCGCCGTCCGAGTTCATCCCGGTGGCCGAGGCGACCGGGCTGGTGGTGCAGCTCGACCGCTGGGTGCTCGACCAGGCCTGCCGGCTGGCGTCGACCTGGCCGGAGCACATCAGGATCTCGTCGAACCTGTCGGCGGCCAACTTCTACGCCGTGGGCCTGGTGCGCGAGGTGGAGCGCACGCTCGTCCGCCACGGCCTCGCGCCGGACCGCCTGAAGCTCGAGATCACCGAGACCGTGCTGCTCCGCGACCCCGACCGCGTCCGCAGGATGATCGCGGACCTGCGCAGGCTCGGCGTGCATGTCGTGCTCGACGACTTCGGCAGCGGGCACGCCTCGCTGGCGTACCTGCGCGACTACGCCTTCGACGGCCTGAAGATCGACTCCAGCTTCACCGCGGAGATCGAGTCCGGCACCAAGGGCCGCGCCTTCCTGCGCGCCATCATCGACATGGCCGAGGCCATGGGCATCGACACCACGGCCGAGGGCGTCGAGACCGACGGCCAGCTGCGCCAGCTGTGCGAGGGCAACGTCAGGTTCATCCAGGGCTTCCTGCTCGGGCGCCCGATGACGCCGGACGCCGCGATGGCGCTCGTGCGCGCGCAGCACGACCCGGAGCACCCGCAATGGGCCGCCGCCGACTAGCGCGGACGCGCCCGGCGGCCCGCGGACCCGGCGCCGCCGCGGCGAGCGCGGACAGGCGACCCGGCAGGCCCGCGACCCGGCGGGCGGCCGTCGCGTCGCGTCCGACGACCCTCGCGCCGACACTCCCCACGCCGTGCCTGTCGCGCATCTCATGGAGCCGCATGGTGAACATCCCCGTCCCCTTCCCGCACCGGCCCGCAAGTCCGGCTCCCGCAAGCTGGGGTCCCGCAAGTCCGGCTCCCGCAAGTCGGGGGCCCGCGCGGCGCTTCCGCCAGGGTCGCGCGCGGTGATGGACGGCGCGGACGCCGCCTGGGACGTGCGCGGGCGGGCGCATGCGGGGCTGATCCTGGATGCCATGGACCAGGCCGGCAACATCGTCGCGGTGCTCGAGGTCGCCGACGTGGCGTGCGGGCTGCGCGTGATCACGGCCAACACGGCGCTGTCGCGGGCGCTGGGCCGGAGCGTCGCGGAGATCGAGGGCTCGCCGGCCGACTTCCTGGCCGGCGACGACGCGGACCCGGCGCGCCTGGCGCGGCTGCGGGACGCGCTGCGCCTGGGCGAGCCGCTGCAGGAGACGATCGGCGTCCAGGTCGAGGGGCGCCAGGTCTGGATCGGCCTGCGCCTGATGCCCGCCGGGAGCGAGACGTCGGTGCCGCGTCGCTTCGTGCTGCTCGGGCGCGACATCTCCGAGCGGCGCCGGCGCGCGGACGCGGACGGGGCGATGCAGGTCCTCCTCGGCCAGGCGTTCCGTCAGGCGGGCATCGCCATGGCGGTGGTCGAGACCGGCGGCACCATCGTGATGAGCAACCAGCAGTTCCACACGCTGTGCGGCCGGCCGGCGTCCGCCATCGACGGCCGCAACTTCACCAGGCAGCTGCACCTGGACGACATCCCGGAGACCGTCGCGCGCCGGGAGCGCCAGACCGTGGACGGCCAGTCCTACGACATGACCGTGCGCCTGGTGCGTCCCGACGGCGGGGTGGTGCCGGTCCAGCTCCACTGCAACCTGCTCGAGAACCGCACCCTGCGCCGCCTGCGCATCGTGACCCTGACGCCGGTCCCGTCCGCCGCCGCCCCGGGCGTGCCCGCGCCGGAGCCGGGGCCCGAGCCGGCGTCGCGGCCGGTGGTGCTGGCCGGCGGGATCAGCCTGGTCGGCCTGGAGGGGGTGCGCAACGCGCTCGGCGATCGCTGGCCGGCCGTGGCCCAGCGCGTGGTGGCGTCGGCCGAGCACGTGCTGCGCCGCCACCTGCTGCCCGACGAGAGCTTCTCCCGCCAGTCGAACGGCACCGGCTTCGTGGTCTGCTTCTCCGGCGCCGACGCGCGCAGGAGCGAGCTTCGCGCGGCCGCGATCACCCGCGAGATCCGCACGCGGCTGATCGGCGAGATGGACGACGCCGGGCTTGCCGCCACGACGCTCGCGCTGGACCCGCAGCCGATCACCCAGGCCGAGCTCGCCGAGCCCGCCGGGACGCTGTCCGGGCTGCTCGAGCAGCGGCTGAAGCGGCGCCGCGGCGCACTGGAGGACCAGGCGCGCGCCGCCCTCGCCGAGGCCGCCGCCACGGCGCGGTGCCTGCTGGTGCCGGCGACGACGCCTGCGGGCGTGCCGGTGCCGCTGG
>JBPBQS010000201.1:0-2346 GCA_050920955.1 Janthinobacterium lividum
GGCGGCAGCGCCGCCATCGCCTCGGCGCCGAGCAGCGGCAGGCTGGCGGCGGACAGCATCAGGCTGCGACGACCGAGCATCAGTTGCCCTCCCCGACCTGGGCCGTGAAGGCCGTGGCGCTGTAGCCGTAGATCGCCCCCGTGGGGACGCCGTCGCCGGGCCCGTACTGCTCCGCCGCGAACACGCCGCCCGACCCGAAGAGCGCGCTGCTGCCGGCGCTCGCCGCCGTCCCGTAGCCCAGCCGGAAGCTGTCCGCCGCGTTCGTGCCGCTGATCCTGAGCGACTTGCGGTTCGCGTTCGCCGCCAGCAGCAGCGTGCTCGCGCCGGCCGGCACGGACACCTGCGCCTGGGTCAGCACGACGCGGTGCACGATGGCCGTGGCCGCGCCGGTGTCCTGCGTGAACACGGGACTCGCCGCGGAACTGTCCACGGTCACCACGCGCACGCCCGCGCTCGCGGTGTAGCCCGCCGTGATGCTGCCCGTGCCCGCGACACTGACCGCGACCTGGATCGACGTGCGCCCGGCCACGGAGAACGTGTAGCTGCCGTCCACAGCCGTCGCCGTGATCCGCGTGTTCGCCGCCCCGCTCACGCCCCCGACCGGATAGTACGAAGCGCCGCCGTTGTCGCTGGCCGAGAAGGCCACGGTCGCGCCCGAGGCGCCCAGCCCGGCCAGGGTGACGGACAACGTGCCCGCCCCCGCGTTGCCGAGAACGACGCCGCCGCCGACCACGTTCGCCGCGAAGCTCTGGGTCGCGGTGACGTTGCCCTGCACGGTGGGCAGCGGCAGCGTGCCGGGCATGGCGGTGATGGTCTGCCCGCGAGCCGGAACCGACAGCAGAACGACTGCCGCCACAAGCCGGTGCACATGTCTCATGAAGGCCTCCCCGCTCCCCGGTGCAGCGCGACGCGCCGGTCCGATGTCACTGCGCCGTGACGACGTAGGTCGCGCCGGCACCGGCGGACGCGACGGCGACGTTGTCCTGCAGGACGATCCCGCCAGGCGGCGTGCACCCGAACGAGCCGCCCGCCGAGATCTGCAGCGCGCTGGTCGTCGTCGCCGAGGCGGTCGGGCCGAGATAGACGTAGAGAACGCCGCCGCTGGTGTTCTGCAGCAGGCAGCCCCTCCGCGCGCCCGACGCCGCGAGCGCCGACACGAAGGCTCCCGCCGTGGCCCCTGTCGTGCCGCCGGTCTGGACCGTGGTGACGCCCGTGGGCGCGGTGAGAACCGAGCCGATGCCGTTCGTGCCCGACGGCAGCGAGGGCAGCGCGGTGACACCGACCGTGCCGATGGCATTGGCGCCGGCGGGAAGGGACGGCAGCGCCGTGACGCCGACCGTGCCAAGCGCGTTCGAACCCGCCGGCAGCGCCGTGCCCGAGGTCAGCAGCCCCTTGCCCGTCACGGCGTCGAACATCGGCAGCGACGCGTTCGCGCCCGGCGCGGCCGTGCCGACCGTGCCGGTCGGCGTGGCGGCAGACGCGCCTGCGGAACCGTTGCCGGAAAGGCTCTGCGCGAGTGCCGGCACGCCCGGCAGCATCAGTGCGATCACGAACTGACCCATGCGCAGCAGGCGGCGGTGAGTGGTGCTCATTGTCGTTCGACTCCGGTGATTGTGACTCGGTCCCGCCTGGAAGCGGGACGGCGCTGTCCTGCGCCTCGGCAGACAGCCCCCTACTGGGCGAGCAGCACGTAGGAGGCGCTGGCAGCGGCGGACGCGATCCAGACGGTGTCCTGGGCCACTACGACGCCGCCATGCGCGCAGTCGAGCGGCGTGCCGGCCGCGATCGCCAGCCCGGCCGCGAGTGCCGTCGGCTGGCTCGGCCCGAAGAACACGTATTCCGTGGCGCCGCTGGTATTCTGGATCGTGCAGCCGCGGCGCAGGGCTGCCCCGGCTGCCGCCAGGGCGACCGTGTAGGTGCCGCCGGCCGCACTTGTCGCGCCGGCCGTCTGCAGCGTGCTCACGCCGACAACAGTGCTGCTCCCGGAGCCGCCGCCGCCGGACACATACAAGGGGTTGCCCGGGCTCGTACCCGGACAAACCTGCGCCACGGGCTCCTTGCCGCCCAGGCTCGGGCACAACGTCACGACCGCGGGTGCCTGCGTCTGCCCGAACTGGTTCCCGGCAGCGTCCTCGATCGAGTAGTTCGGATAGAGCCGCACGATCGGTGCCACTGCGGCCTGCGCCCTGGCCTGTACTGGCAAGGCAACCAGGGCGCCACCGATCGCACATACCATCAGCCATTCAGCAGGATTCATCAGTCGAACCATAAGTCACCTCGCATCAGGGTGTCTCAGGCAACCGCCAGACGATTGGCTTGCCTTATTTCTGCAGTATCTGCTGTCTT
>JBPBQS010000033.1:0-2328 GCA_050920955.1 Janthinobacterium lividum
TTGTTGTGGGGGCAAAGCATGGGCTCTGCCCAAACCCGCCAGGGGCGAGCCGCCCCTGGACCGGCCTTACTTAAGTAGAGCCAGTCCAGGGCGGCTCGCCCTGGCGGAGTCCAGAGGCAGCGCCTCTGGCCTTGCTTTTTCCTGCTTCCTGCCCGACTTCTTTGCGCCTTCGCCCAAGGGGAAACGACCATGGCCTCCGCGGCCGAGCAGCTCGCCTCCAGCCTCAGCCTCGGCACCTTCTCCAAGGCGACCGAGCTGAAGAAGCGCCTATGGTTCACCCTCGCGGCGCTGATCGTCTACCGCGTCGGCACCTACATCCCCGTCCCCGGCGTCGACGCCGCCGTGATGGGCGAGATGATGGCGCAGCACAGCGGCGGCATCCTGGGCATGTTCGACATGTTCAGCGGCGGCGCCCTGGGCCGCATGACCGTCTTCGCGCTGAACATCATGCCCTACATCAGCGCGTCGATCGTGATCCAGCTGATGTCGGCCGCCGTCCCGCAGCTCGAGACCCTCAAGAAGGAGGGCGAGAGCGGCCGCAAGAAGCTCAACCAGTACACCCGCTACCTGACGGTGCTGATCGCGCTGTTCCAGGCCTACGGCATCTCCGTCGGCCTGGAGTCGATGCACGGCGCGTCCGGCCCGGCGGTGATCGACCCCGGCGCGTTCTTCCGCCTGTCGAGCGTGGTGACGCTGGTCGGCGGCACGATGTTCCTGATGTGGGTGGGCGAGCAGATCACCGCGCGCGGCGTCGGCAACGGCCAGTCGCTGATCATCTTCGCCGGCATCGTCGCCAACCTGCCCAACGCGCTCGGCGCCCTGCTGGAGCTGGGCCGCACCGGCGCGCTGTCGCCCGTGTTCATCGTGCTCTTCCTGTTCATTGCCGCCGCCGTGATCGCGTTCATCGTGTTCATGGAGCGCGCCCAGCGCCGCGTCGTCGTCCAGTACCCCAAGCGCCAGGTCGGCAGCCGCATGTTCGGCGGCGACTCGACGCACATGCCGCTCAAGGTGAACACCGCCGGCGTGATCCCGCCGATCTTCGCCAGCTCGATCCTGCTGATCCCGGCGACGATCTCCGGCTTCTCGGGCAACACGAACGGCTGGCTCGGCACCATCGGCAGCGCGTTCGCCCACGGCCAGCCGCTCTACATGCTCGGCTACGCGGCCATGATCATCTTCTTCAGCTACTTCTACACCGCCGTCGTCTTCAACCCCGAGGAGACGGCCGACAACCTCAAGAAGTACGGCGGCTTCATCCCCGGCATCCGCCCGGGCAGCAACACCGCGCGCTATTTCGACACCGTGCTGACGCGCCTGACCACGATCGGCGCGCTCTACCTGGTCGCGGTGTGCCTGCTGCCGGAGATCCTGATCAGCCGCTACGGCGTGCCGTTCTCCTTCGGCGGCACCAGCCTGATGATCATCGTCTCCGTCACCATGGACACCGTGGTGCAGATCCAGTCCCACCTGCTCGCGCACCAGTACGACGGCCTGATCCGCAAGCCGAAGCAGCGGGGGGTGCGCCGTTGAACCTGATCCTCCTCGGCCCGCCCGGCGCGGGGAAGGGCACGCAGGCCAAGCGCCTCGAGCAGCGCTACGGCGTGATGCAGATCGCCACCGGCGACATGCTTCGCGCCGAGGTCGCCGCCGACAGCGAGCTGGGGCGCAAGGCCAAGGCGATCATGGCGTCGGGGCAGCTCGTCTCCGACGACCTGATCATCGACATGCTGGAGAGTCGCCTGCAGCAGCCCGACTGCGCCCGCGGCTTCATCCTGGACGGCTTCCCGCGCACCGTGCCGCAGGCCGAGGCGCTCGACGCGCTCCTCGCCCGCCTGGGCAAGCGCCTGGACGCCGTGGTCGAGCTGAAGGTCGACGACGTCGCCCTGGTCGAGCGCATCGCCGGCCGCTTCACCTGCGCCTCCTGCGGCACGAGCTACCACGACGACTTCAAGCCCACCGCCGTCGCCGGCACCTGCGACGTCTGCGGCTCCACCAGCTTCGTGCGCCGCCCCGACGACACGCGCGAGACGGTCGCCGCCCGCCTGGAGGTGTACGCGCGCCAGACCGCGCCGATCCTGCCGCACTACCGTGGGCTCGGCACCCTGCACCAGGTCGACGGCATGGCGGAGATGGACGACGTCACCGCGGGCCTCACCGGCCTGCTCGACGGCCTGCCCGGGGCACCCCCGATCACGCAGAGTTGACCACGGCGCGTTGACTCGCGGCGCGCCGGCAGTATAGTCCGCGCCCTTGGCGGTCCCTGATTGGTGACCGCTTCCGGCGTTTGAGGCCCGCGCAGCATCGCGTGCCGACCCATTTACCAAGCAG
>JBPBQS010000127.1:0-2287 GCA_050920955.1 Janthinobacterium lividum
GCAAGCGATGTAGCTGACACCCAGCACGACACTGCTGCCAAGCTCGTACGTGCCTACGAACGCGGGGCTGACCAGCAGGCTGATCAGCAGCTTGGCACTGTCGTTGGACACGGTGCCCATTGTGCGGCCGAGATAGACGTCGCGGGCGAACGTGCCAGGGCAACGCGCAGTTATCTGCTCCGGCTCTGCCGCACCGTAGAACGCTCGACCCGGGAAGCTCCAAGCCCCTCGCACTCTTCTCCTACCAGGCCAGCGCCTGCCCGTCCTTGCGCGGGTCCGACCCGGCGACGTAGCCGTGCTCCGTGCGCCGCACGATCTGCGCGCCGCCGAACGCGAACAGATTGTCCGGCGGCTCGACCACCAGCTCGTGCCCCATCGCCGCGAGCGCGTCCGTCAGCGCCTTCGCCATCCCCGGCTCCACCGACACCCGCCGCCCCGACAGCACCCGCCAGCGCGGCGCGTCCGCGGCCACCTGCGGCCCCTGCCGGTGCGCCATCATGCGCAGCGCGAGCTGCAGATGCCCCTGCGCCTGCATCGGCCCGCCCATCAGCCCGAACGCCATCAGCGGCGTGCCGTCCGGGTTCATCGCGAAGCCCGGGATGATCGTGTGGAACGGGCGCTTGCGCGGGCCGACCTGGTTCGGATGCCCCGCCTCCAGCGTGAAGCCGCAGCCGCGGTTCTGCAGGCTGATCCCCGTGCCCGGCACCACCACGCCCGACCCGAAGCCCATGTAGTTCGACTGGATGAACGACACCATCATCCCGTCCGGATCCCCCGCCGCCAGGCACACCGTGCCCGCAGGACCCGGCGTGCCGTGCCCAGGATCGCCCGCGCGCGCCGGGTCGATCAGCGCCGCGCGCGACGCGAGATACCCCGGGTCGAGCAGCCTGTGCGCGCCCACCTCCATCGCGTCCGGGTCGCCGACGTAGCGGTGCAGGTCCACCATCGCGAGCTTGGTCGCCTCGATCGCCATGTGCACCGTGTGCGGGTCGTCGACCCCGTGCGCGTGCGCGTTCGCGGCCCCGGGGTCGAGCGCGTCGAGCAGCCCCAGCCCGATCAGCGTGGCGATCCCCTGGCCGTTCGGCGGCAGCTCGTGCCACACCCCGCCGGCATACGGCATCGACAGCGTGTCGACCCAGTCCGCGCTGTGCTCCGCCAGGTCCTCCATCGTCATCGCCGCCCCGTGCCGCCGGGCGTCCTCCACCATCGCCCGCGCCAGCGCGCCCCGGTAGAACGACTCGCCCCCCGTCGCCACGATGTCCTCCAACGTCCGCGCCTGCGCCTCCGAGCGGAACAGCTCGCCCGCCCGCGGCGCCCGCCCGCCCGGCAGGAAGCACTCCGCGAACCCCGGCTGCGTGCCCAGCTGCTCGCCCGCGCGCGCCCACAGCCTGGCGATGATCGGCGTCACCGCAAAGCCCTCGCGCGCGAAGCGGATCGCCGGCGCCGCCACCTCCGCCAGCGACAGCCGCCCGAAGCGCCGCGACAGCGCCACCCACGACGCCACTGCCCCCGGCACGCTCACCGACTCCCAGCCGTGCACCGGCACCCGCGACTGCCCCGCGAAGCGCTCCGGCGTCCACGCCGCCGGCGAGCGCCCCGACGAGTTCAGGCCGTGCAGCCGCTCGCCGTCCCACACGATGGCGAAGGCGTCGCTGCCGATGCCGTTGCCGCTGGGCTCGACCACGGTCAGCGCCATCGCACTCGCCACGATCGCGTCCACCGCGTTGCCGCCGCGCATCAGCATCGCCATGCCGGCCTGCGACGCCAGCGACTGCGAGGTCGCAACCACGCTGCGGCCGAACACCGGGGCGCGCGCGGAAGGGTAGGGGTTGTCGTGGTCGATCGCGGTCATGGGCAGAGGTCCTTAAACATGGAAGGAAGCAAGGCCGGGCTCTGCCCGGACCCGCCAGGGGCGAGCCGCCCCTGGACCGGCTTCTTGTAGGTGCGGATCCGGGGGCGCCTGCCCACGGCGGGTCCAGGGCAGGGCCCTGGCCTTCCTTCGCACGGCGCTAGTCCTGCCGCGGGTCGAGCGCATCGCGCACCCCGTCGCCGAGCAGGTTGAAGCCCAGGACCACGAGGAAGATCGCCGCCCCCGGCGCCACCGACAGCCACGGCGCCTGCGACATGAACGCGCGCGCCGAGTTCAGCATCGCCCCCCACGACGGCGCCGGCGGCTGCTGCCCCAGGCCGAGGAACGCCAGGCTCGCCTCCGCGATGATCGCGGTGGCCACCGTCAGCGTCGCCTGCACCACGATCGGCGAGAGCACGTTGGGCAGGATGTAGCGCA
>JBPBQS010000202.1:0-2275 GCA_050920955.1 Janthinobacterium lividum
GCCAGGAACAGGCCGATCACCAGCAGCAGCAGCGGCCAGCGCGCCAGGCTGAGCAGCATGTCCGACCAGGCGCCGAAGCCCACGAACTTCAGCACGATCGGCACCGCCACGACGCCGGCCACGGCCACCATCACGAAGACGAGCGCGCCGAGCGTGAAGGACAGGGTGACCAGGGTGAAGCGCACGAAGCTGCGTTCCTCCTGGGTGCCGTAGACGATATTGAGCGCGGAGAAGAGCGACTTGATGCTCTGGTTCGAGCTCCACAGCGAGGTCGCCAGGCTGAACGCGAGCCCCAGGCTCAGCGCCTTGCCCGATGACGAGGCCAGGCTCTGCAGCTGCGTGTCCAGGAGGTCCATCGCCCCGCCCGGCAGCACGTTGGGGATGTTGTGCAGGCTCGACGACAGCGCCGCCGGGTCGGCGAACAGCCCGTAGAGCGAGACCAGCGCCGCCAGCGCCGGGAACAGGGCCAGCAGCGTGTAGAACGTCACGCTCGCCGACTCCTCCATCACGCGGTGGGAGGAGAACTGAACGGCCACGCGCTTGGCCACGGCGAGCCAGCCGTGCGGCGGGATCTCCACCGGGGTCGTGGCGCCGCGGCCATCGCGTCGCGTGCGCGCGGGGCGCGGCGGCGGGCGGGTGGCGGCGAGCTCCTGCTTCAGGGCGGCGAGCGTGTCCTGGTCCGAGGAAGGCATGGGCGCGTCCTTGTGCGGGCGGGTGCGGGCCATGGGCCGGTTCGGCGAGCATAGCCACGATCCGCGGCGAGGCCGCAAGCCGGGAGCGTGGCCCTGGGGCACGCAGGGTCACGGGGGCGTCCCTGACGTCCTGTCCGGGCAACGGGTTTCCCCGGGCTCCGGCAGGAGGGCAGCCTGCCGTGCCGGCGGCGCGCGGCAATTGCGTTCGCGCCGTGCCGCTGCGAGGCTCGCGCCGGCACGGCCTCCGGGCGATGCCGCACCAGGGGGCGGGAGACGGAACGGGTGGCGCGACACGCCCGCCATTCCCGCAGGAACATCCAGGCAGGAGGACCCGCCGTGTCCGCATACGACGACAGCTCGCAGCGCCTGCCGGGCGTGATGGCCAGCGATCGGGCCGCGCGCACCGCCGCGGCGCCCGGCCGGCTGGGCACGGTGCTGCGCGTCACCAGCGGCAACTTCCTGGAGATGTTCGACTTCTTCCTGTTCGGGCTCTACGCCAGCGACATCGCGCGGACCTTCTTCCCGACCGGCAGCGAGTTCTCCTCGCTGATGCTCACCTTCACCGTGTTCGGCTCGGGCTTCCTGATGCGCCCGCTCGGCGCGATCGTGCTCGGCGCCTACGTGGACCGGGTGGGGCGCCGCCGCGGGCTGATGACCACGCTCGCGATCATGGCCTGCGGCACCGTGCTGATCGCCTTCGTGCCGGGCTACGCCACCATCGGCCTGCTGGCCCCGGTGCTGGTGTTCGCCGGGCGCCTGCTGCAGGGTTTCTCCGCCGGCGTCGAGCTGGGCGGCGTCTCGGTCTATCTCGCCGAGATGGCGACCCCCGGCCGCAAGGGCTTCTACGTGAGCTGGCAGTCCGCGAGCCAGCAGGTCGCGATCATCGTCGCCGCCCTGCTCGGCTTCGCCATTGCCCTTTTCCTGTCGCGCGAGCAGATCGCCGACTGGGGCTGGCGCATCCCGTTCGTGCTCGGCTGCCTGATCGTGCCGTTCATCTTCGTGATCCGCCGCTCGCTGCAGGAGACAGAGGAGTTCCTCGCCCGCGCCCACCACCGCCCGTCGACGGGCGAGATCTTCCGCTCCATGGGCGCCAACTGGCAGGTCGTGCTGGCCGGCATGATGCTGGTCGTGATGACCACGGTCTCGTTCTATCTCATCACCGTCTACACGCCGACCTTCGGCCGCTCCGTGCTTCATCTCAGCGCCGCGAACAGCCTGATGGTCACGCTGCTGATCGCGGCCTCCAACCTGGCCTGGCTGCCGGTGATGGGCGCGCTGTCCGACCGCATCGGGCGCCGCCCGATCCTGCTCGCCGCCACCGTGCTGGCGGCGCTGACCACCTACCCCGCGATGCGCTGGCTGGTGGCGGACCCGGGCGTGGGCCGCATGCTCGCGGTCGAGCTGTGGCTGTCGTTCCTGTACGCGAGCTACAACGGCGCCATGGTCGTGGCGCTCACGGAGGTCATGCCCGTCGCGGTGCGCACCGTCGGCTTCTCGCTGGCCTACAGCCTGGCGACCGCGCTCTTCGGCGGCAACACGCCCGCGGTGTCGACCTGGCTGATCCAGGCGCTGGGCGACCGGGC
>JBPBQS010000234.1:0-2257 GCA_050920955.1 Janthinobacterium lividum
CCTGGAGGTGGACGCGGGGGTGACGTACCTCGACGCCGACACGCTGCGCAGGGTGGCGTCGGTGCCGCTGTATCGCGAGCACTTCCATCTGGTGACGCGGGGGGACGGGGGGTTCGCGGGGCGCGACAGCGTGACGTGGGAGGAGGCGCGGGGGCTGGCGCTGTGCCTGCTCACGCCGGACATGCAGAACCGGCGGATCCTGGACAAGCTGCTCGCGCAGGCGGGGGGGACGCCGGTGGCGCGGCTGGAGTCGAACTCGGTGCTGGCGCTGCTGTCGCACGTGAGGGGCGGGGGGTGGGCGAGCGTGCTGCCGGGCGGCGTGGTGCGGGCGATGGCGGGGGGCGGGCAGGACGACGCGGTGGCGTTCGGGGCGGGGGGGCTGTGCTCGGTGCCGCTGGTCGAGCCGCACACGTCGTACGAGGTGGGGCTCGTGGTGCCGCGGCGCGAGACGCTGCCGCTGCTCACGCTGGCGCTGGTCGCGGAGGCGCGGGCGCTGGCGCCGGGGGGCGTGTCGGAGGAAGGCGCGCCGGAGGGCGGGGGGTGAGGGCGCCGAACTTTCGCCACGGGTGGGGCGTCTCCTGGGGCACGGAGGATTTCTCCGCACCACGATGGGAGCTGACGATGAACACCAAGGCACTGATGGCCGGGGCTGCGGCGCTGGCGCTGATGGCGTCGCCGATCGCGGCGATGGCGCAGGACGCGGCGCCGTCGCCGAAGGGCGGCACCGTGAAGGGCGCCGTCGTCGGCGGCGTGGCTGGGCACATGATGGGCGGGCACACCAAGACGGGCGCCGCGGTCGGCGCGGTCGCCGGGCACCACATGAAGGCGAAGTCCGAGGACCGGATCAGCGAGGGCAAGCAGCCCTGACGACGGCACGGCGCGGGCGTCCTGCCCGCGCCGGTTCGTGCGAGGCAGGCAAGGTTGAGGCTCCGCCTCAAACTCCGCCAAAGGCTGCGCCCTTGGAACGCATCCCTTAAGTGAGGCCAGTTCAGGGCGAGGCTGGCCAAAGGTTCCGATGGCCCGCTTGGGCCATTGGAAGGGCCAGACGAGGGGGCTCGCCCTGGCGGGTTTGGGCAGAGCCCATGCTTGCCTTGCGGCGGGGTTGGTACGCTTTGGTGCACCGTTAACGATAGGTTTGTTCTATCGCAGCATAGATCGAACGCGTTGTTGATGAGGCCGGATCGTGCCCATATCCGGGGTCTGCTGGAGGATACGACAGGATGCAGGACGTGGACGGCTGGGACCAGGCGCGGGCGGACGCGATCATCGAACGCCACCGCGCGATGCCGGGGGCGATGCTGCCGCTGCTTCACGCGCTCCAGCACGAGTTCGGCTACGTGCCGAAGCAGGCGGTGCAGCCGATCGCGCACGCGCTGAACGTCAGCCGCGCCGAGGTGCACGGGGTCATCAGCTTCTACCATGACTTCCGCACGGAGAGGCCGGCGCGGCACGTGCTCAAGATCTGCCGGGCGGAGTCGTGCCAGGCGAAGGGCGGGGATGCGCTGGCGGCGCACGCGGAGAGCAGCCTGGGCGTGGCGGTGGGCGAGGCGACGGCGGACGGGGCGGTGTCGCTGGAGGCGGTGTACTGCCTCGGGCTGTGCTCGCTGTCGCCGTCGGCGATGCTGGACGGGCGCATCCATGCGCGGATGAACGCGGCGCGGCTCGACGCGCTGATCGAGGAGGCGCGGGCATGAGCGACGCGACGAACGCAGGGGTGCTGACGCTCTACGTGCCGCGGGATGCGGCGGCGATCGCGGTGGGGGCGGACGAGGTCGCGGCGGCGCTCGCCAGTGCGGCGCAGCGGTCGGGGCGGGCGTTCCGCCTGGTGCGGAACGGGTCGCGCGGGATGCACTGGCTCGAGCCGCTGGTCGAGGTCGAGACGGCCGAAGGGCGCGTGGGGTTCGGCGGCGTCACGGTCGAGGACGTGGCGTCGGTGATGGCGGCGATCCTGGGGGGCGGGGCGCACAAGCTGGGAGTCGGACTCGTGGAGGAGATCCCGTTCCTGGCGCGGCAGCAGCGGCTGACGTTCAAGCGGTGCGGGATCACCGATCCGTTGTCGATCGAGGACTACCGGGCGCACGGCGGGTATGTCGGGCTCGCCAAGGCGCTGGAGATCGGGGGCGAGGAGACGATCGCGCAGGTGCTCAAGTCCGGGCTGCGCGGGCGCGGGGGCGCGGGGTTCCCGACGGGGATCAAGTGGCGCGGCGCCGCCATGGCGAAGGCGGACCAGCGCTATGTCGTGTGCAACGCGGACGAG
>JBPBQS010000093.1:0-2253 GCA_050920955.1 Janthinobacterium lividum
TTGCCGCCGGATCCGCCTTGCAGGGTTGTTCCGTACAACGTGTAGGCCGAGCCCAGCCTGCGCGGGGGCATTGCAGCCAGCGATGTCGGATCGACCCCGACGCCGCTGCTGAAGCTGGCCAGGCTGGTGAACGATCCTGCGCCGGCATCCGACAGCTCGAACACCGTTCCGGCATTGCTCGCGCCGCCGCCCGATGTCGTGCCGAACAACCGGCCCGGCCGGTCGAGCACGAGCGCGGAAGACGGGTTGGCGCCGTTCTGCCCTGAGAAGGCGAACACCGTGACCGGTGCGCTGTAGTCCTGCCTGGCGAGCGCGAACACGGTGCCGTAGCCGGTACCGCTGCTGTCGACGTTGGGGCCGCCGAAGCGGGTCGTTCCGTACAGGGTGCCGTTCCGGTCGATCGTGAGCGTGGCGGCAGGATTGGCACCGTTGCTGCCGTTGAACGACAGCAGCGTCGTCAGCACGGGGGCCGCGGACGCACGATCAACCGTGGCTGCGAGAACGAGACATGAAGCGGCCGCGCCGAGCGCGGTCGTGAGCCTGATCTGTGACATGGCGTTTCCTCCAGATTTTTCTGTGGACTGGCCCAGGGGTGACGACCTGTTTTTTGCAAATAGTCGAGAAGTCCCATCTACCGTAGGAATGTTTCCTGGCAGGCTACCTGTTGAAGAACACAAGAAGACCGGTCTGATTTTGATATAACGCGACTGCCAGGACCATGATCCCTGCATGCCGATATTGGCAGTCTTCCTGCGGAAAAGAACAGTCCGGGATTTCTGCCCTTGCGGTCTTGCAACCAACCGGACGGCGGGCACGGGTCGTGGTGTGATACGGCCACGCAGTCGAAACGTAGCCATCGATCATGCCGTGCCTCGACAGGGACCACGCTTCCCGTTTCGGGACTTGTAGCCGGCGCTCTGGACTGCCGGATCGGAGCTCCTCGCCCGCTCTGTGCCGTCACGAGTCCTGCGGGAATGTTTCCAGCTCCAGGCGGCCGCGCGAACAGCCGGCGTCGAGAGCCCTCCGGCCATCGTGACGCGTCCATGCCTGCGGCGACGATCCAGGCTGGGGCAGCCGAAATACGATGGCCAATTCCGCTCGTGGCAGGGCAGTTGTCGATAACCGCGTCGCCGAACGGGTCCAGGGCGGTCCTGCCGGGACTGGGGGCGTCCCGTCGAGACTATGCCCCTACGCCTCGAACAACACGACGTCCGGGGCTCCGCCGCCCATCCGAGTCACGCGGCGCACGTGGTCGACGACGTCCGGCACCGCGTGATCGACGGCCAGCTCGACCACCCGCTCGTCCCGACGCCGGCCCTTGGCCTGCCACAGATGGTACGGATACGCCTCGATCGACAGGAACGTGTCCGGCCCGCGCGGCGCCGGAAACGGTCTGGTGGCGCCGCTGTTGATCGGCGACAGGGTGATGGCGGTCCGGTAGGCGGCCACGAGCCGCGCCGTGTCGAGCTCCAGCACGTCATGCGCGCGGTGGCGATACGATCCGGCGCCGAGCAGCCGAAGCAGCCGGCTGCGCGTCAGCGAGAAGAACACCTTGCCGTTCAGCAGCCGGTACCAGTCGCGGGGAACCAGGCCGCCCCCGAGGCACCGGGCCAGGCCGGCATCGTCCATCGGCTTCTGGTCGCGGACCACGGCCCCCTCCAGCCCGGCCGCCGACAGCGCGACACCCTCGGGCCGCCGTGCCGCCTCGAGCCGGGCGCGTCGTTCGCCCGTCACCCCGTACAGGTCGAGCAGCGCCGAGGTGCTCAACAGCCCGTGCCTGCGCACCGACGGCCAGCTGCCCTGTTCCGCCATGTGGTAGAGCGTCGGACAGGTCCGCAGCAGCTCGTCCAGCTCGTTATCCGTCATCGAACACCATCCACCTGGCATGATCGCGACCCTGCGGCGGCCGGGCAGCCGGGACAAGGCGGCGGCCTCGCGGCAGGCCAGGATTGCCGATACCGCCTGGGCACATCGACGGCCCGCGCGCAAACCGATACATCCGCGGTCCATGCAGACCGCCACACGCACCCAGCGCTTCTCCGTCATTCTCGTGATCGAGCTGTGGGAGCGGTTCGGCTTCTACGGCATGCAGGCGCTGCTGTTGTTGTTCACCGTGCAGCGCCTCGGCATGGCCGACGCGCAGGCCAACCTGCTCTGGGGCGCGTTCACGGCACTGCTCTATTGCGGACCGGTGCTGGGCGGCTGGCTCGGCGACCGGGTGATCGGCTCGCGACGCTGCATGGTGCTGGGTGC
>JBPBQS010000128.1:0-2181 GCA_050920955.1 Janthinobacterium lividum
GCGAGGTGCACGCAGGCGCGGATCTGGCAGGTGCACTGGCTGTCGAACACCACGCGGTGCGCGCGCACGGCGGACACCAGCGTGGCGGTGCGCTTGACGCCGCGCTCCTCGACGGACGCCGTGATGGCGTCCTCGCTGGCGCGGACCTGGACGGCGCCGAGCAGCACCAGGCTTCGCCCCCGGGTCAGGGTGCGGGCGTCAAAAGTGCGGCCAAGGTCGTCGGAAGAGAAGGGTGCGAGCATCTGGCGGCCCTTGTCGCACGATTCACGCGGCGCTCAAGCAGGTCACGTTCACCGTCGTCGCCATCGTGTCCGCCCGCCCTGGCGGCGGCGCAACAATCCCCGGCGAAACCACCCTCCCCCGGCGGTGCGACGTCGCGCGCCGGGCCTGTCAGGGCGTAGGGTCGGCGGCACGCCCGGCGGGGCCGCGGCCTCGCGGTGGACCCGATTTTCCCGCCCGCGGCAGGGTGCTTCTGGCGCCAGGCCGGGCCCGGGTCGTCACGCGCCTGGAATCGCTGCGGATTTTGTCCACCTGCGTGATTGACTCCCAATGATTGCAGGTGGATGTCAGCCGGGCCTCGTCCGCGACTCGGCCGCCACGACGATAACCGCAACGATTACAACGGGTTGGCATAAAAGCCCGTTTGTTGGGCAACCTGTCGGAGCTGGCGGAAATCCGCCGCTCGGGCCGCACTGTCCTGAGCCTGCCCACAGACTTATCCACAACCCTGGTGGATGAAACGGCCTTGCCCGCGCCGCCGCGGGACGATCCGTGAACAGGCGTGTCGCCGGGACGCTCCCGCCCCGCCGCGGTCCGCACTATATCGCGTCCATGCCCTCCGATCCGCGTTCCACCGCCACCGACATCCCGCCCGGCGAAGCCGCTCCCGCGCCCGCGCTGCCCGCAGGCCTGGACCAGGCGGCCGAGGCCGGCGTGTCGTTCGAGGCCGATCCGGAGGAGGCGCCGCGCACGCTGAAGGGCGTGGGCGTGATCGAGCGCGCCCTGCTCACCATGCCGCTGAGCCCGGGCGTCTACCGGATGCTCGATGCCAAGGGCGACGCGCTCTACGTCGGCAAGGCGCGCTCGCTGAAGAAGCGCGTGTACTCGTACACCCAGATCGCCCGGATGCCCGAGCGCCTGCGCCGCATGGTGTCCGAGACCGTGTCGATGGAGATCGTCACCACCCACACCGAGGCCGAGGCGCTGCTGCTCGAGGCCAACCTGATCAAGCGCCTCAAGCCGCGCTTCAACATCGTGCTGCGCGACGACAAGTCCTACCCGTGGCTCATGCTCACCGAGGGCCACGCCTTCCCGCAGATCACCAAGCACCGCGGGCGCGGCTCCAAGGGGGCGCGCGTCAACTCCTGGGGGCCGTTCGCCTCGGCGTGGGCGGTGAACCAGACCGTGACCGCCATGCAGCGCGTGTTCCTGCTGCGCTCGTGCGCCGACACGGTGTTCGCCAACCGCTCGCGCCCCTGCCTGCTGCACCAGATCAAGCGCTGCTCGGCGCCCTGCGTTGGCCGCATCGACGAGGCGGGCTACGCGGAGCTGGTCGAGCAGGCGCGCGCCTTCCTCGGCGGCAAGGCCGGCTCGGTGCAGCGCCAGCTCGCCGCCGAGATGGAGGAGGCCGCCGAGAAGCTGGAGTTCGAGCGCGCCGCCGCGATCCGCGACCGCATCCGCGGCCTGACCCACGTGCAGGGCAGCGGCGTCATCAACCCCGCCAGCCTGGACGACGCCGACATCATCGCCTGCTGGCAGATCGCCGGGCAGAGCTGCGTGCAGGTGTTCTTCATCCGCGGCGGGCGCAACAACGGCAACCGCGCCTTCTTCCCCACCCACGCCCGCACCGAGGAGCCGGGCGACATCCTCGCCGCGTTCATCGCCCAGTTCTACGACGACAAGCCGCCGCCGCCGCTGCTGCTGTCCAACCACGAGCTGCCGGAGACGCCGCTGATCGAGGAGGCCCTGTCGCTCAAGGCCGAGCGCCGCGTCGAGATCGCCGTCCCCCAGCGCGGCGAGAAGCGCGCGGTCGTGGACCACGCGGCGCTTAACGCCCGCGAGGCCCTGGAGCGGCGCCTGGCCGAGAGCGCCGGGCAGTCCAAGCTGCTGGACGGCGTGACGCAGCTGTTCGGACTGGAGGCGCCGCCCAGCCGCATCGAGACCTACGACAACAGCCACATC
>JBPBQS010000094.1:0-2176 GCA_050920955.1 Janthinobacterium lividum
CCTCAAACTCCGCCAAAGGCTCGCCTTTGGAATCCGATACTCAAGGTGCGGGTTTCCAAAGGCCTCAGGCCTTTGGCGGGTCCGGGCGGAGCCCGGCCTTCCCTGCCTTACGTCCCGCCTCTCGCGATTTCCTCCGACAGGTCCCGCGGCGGCGGCGGCGAGTCCTGCTTGCGCCGGATCGCCGCGAGCATCGCGTCCGGGTCGGCCGCCACGCCCATCGCGGTGGCCTCCTCGTCCTCGCGCCCTTTCAGGACGGGGTGCTCGCCGCGCATCTCCAGCAGCATCGCGATGATCTTCGCCGACTTCTGCTCGCCCAGGATCGCCAGCTCCAGGCTGAGCTGCTCGCGATAGACCGCGAGCTGGTCCTCGCGCCGCTGCGTCGTCAGGATCAGGATCGTGACATACAGCGCGAGCGCGCTGAGCGCGTCCTCCAGCCACGCGAACGGCGGCGCGTCCCACGGCACGAGCCCCATCCGCTGCGCCACGACGTTGCCGCCGACCCACGCCGCGATCAGCACGCTCAGCCCCGCCACGACGACCGGCCGGCCGATCCACCCCGTCATGCGCTCGACCAGCCGCTGCAGCGTGCCCGCCTCGCGCAGGTGGTCGGCGTGCAGCCTGGCGATCGACTCGACCGTGGTCTCGATGTGCGCCGGCAGGATCGGGCTGTCGTCCATCCTCGCTCCCCCAAACCCGCGCACTCAGACCACGCCGCCCGGCACCGCGCAACGCGCCGGCAAATCGTGCGCGTGCCTGCGTCCGTGATGCGACCTCTGGCCCTGCGCCGCGTTCGTGGCGCACCTGAACCCGAGGAGCCCCCCATGTCCGCACCCGAGAGCCTCAAGGAAGTCTACACCGGCGAGATCAAGGACCTGTGGTCCGCCAACGACCAGATGGTCCGCGCCCTCGCCACGCTGACGGAGAAGGCCCACGACCCGAAGCTCAAGTCGTTCCTGGAGGAGTCCGTCGCCGGCATCGGCCGCCACAACGAGACCCTGAAGTCCCTGCTCATCGACGCCGGCGAGGAAGCCGAACAGGAGCACTGCAAGGGCATGGAGGGCCTGGTCAAGGAGGCCCTCAAGCACGGCGTCAAGGAGGCCCCCGAGGACGGCGAGCTACGCGACATCGTGATCATCGGCCAGTACCAGCGCATGAGCCACTACGGCATCACCGGCTTCGGCTCGGCCGCCGCCATCGCGAAGGCCCTGGGCCTGAAGAAGCACGAGACGCAGCTCAAGGCGATCGTGTCCGACATCTACAAGGCCGACGAGACCGGCACCCAGCTCGGCGAGAAGGCCGCGAAGCTCGCCGCCAAGCACGCCAAGTCCGCCGAGGCCTGACACCGACTGCCGCGGGTACAGCCCCGCGGCGGCAGCAGGAAGAAAGCAGTTCTTTCTTGAAAGAAAGAACCTAAGAACTTCGCCCGTTGGGTCCCGCACCAAACGGGCAAAATCTTTTTGCTTCTTTTTCTTCAGAAAAAGAAGTGCTTCCTTCCTACTCCCCCGCCCGATTCTCGTCGCACCGGTCGCTGGTGAGCCCCACCGTGCGGATCAGCGCCGGGCACAGCACCCAAGCATCCAGCCGCGCAGCCCGCGGCACGCGCGGTTGCATCTCCTCCATCCTCTCCCGCAGCACGCTCCCCCCCGGCAGCCCCGCGCAGTCCCGCGCCGACAGCCCGTACGCCAGCATCCGCCAGTCCACGTCCCCCCCGCACCCGTCCGCGCCCACCCACGCGAGCAGCCTGCGCGCCCCTTCCGCCGTGACCAGGTACCCGTCCGCCCCTGGCGCGTTGGCGTCCGGCGCGAAGTCCCGCAGCGCCCGCGCGAGCGGCACGGCCGCGAACCCGCCCGTCCCGGACGGCACCGGCTGCATCCTGTCGTTGACGAAGCACACGTCGAACGCCGCCGGCAGCCCGAGCCCGCCGAGCCCCGCCGGCAGGTCCAGCAGCGGCATCACGTCGTCCTCGACCACCAGGCAGTGCGACAGCCCCGCCTCCAGGACCCACCGCCACGCCGCGACATGGCTCAGGAAACACCCCAGCGTCCCCCGAATCCCCAAATCCCCCCCGAGCCTGCGCACCTCCCCATCCGGCAGCGCGCTGCCCAGCACCCCCGCGATCCTGTGCACCTCCGGCGCTGACCCCGCGAACGCGCGCCGCAGCTCCACCATCCGCTCC
>JBPBQS010000095.1:0-2158 GCA_050920955.1 Janthinobacterium lividum
TGGCGGCGAGCGCGGTCCATTCGGCGGCGGGCGGCGGTCCGCCCTTGGCCGGGTCCCAGCGGCCGGACTTCTTCAGGGCGTCGGCGACGTCCTTGGGCATGTAGGCCTCGTCGTGCTTGGCGAGCACGTCCTGGGCGCGGAAGGTGCCGTCGGTCTGCAGGCTGCCGAGCGTGACCACGCCCTGCCCTTCGCGGAACAGGTCGGGGAGGATGCCGACGTAGGTCACGGCGACGGCGGCCTTGCCGTCGGTGACCTTGAAGGAGGCGGCGGGCTGGCCGTCGACGTTGCTGCGGTGGAGGCTGCCGGCCTCGACCATGCCGCCGAGGCGGATGGTGCGGTTGGGCGGCGGCACGTCGGCGAGGATCTGCGTCGGCGCCATGAAGAACACGAGGTTGCCGCCGAGGGCCGACAGCGACAGCGCGGCCGCGGAGCCGAGGCCCACGCCGCATGCCAGCACCACCCAGAGCCTGCGACGCTTGCGTGTCATGGAGTCCCCTGCCCTGCCGCCGTGCGCGGGTCGAGTGCGGCGAGCCTGCGGCGTGCCTGGCCCAGGCGCACCGCCGCGTTCGCGGCATAGGCCACGACCAGCACGGCGGCGAGGCCGTAGGACGCGGCGATGAACGGCAGATGCGTCATGCCGCGCCGTCCACAAGGTCGGCGACCCGTGTCAGGGCGTGCGGGCGCTCGTCGCCGCCGGCGGCGTCGGCGCGGGCCATGAGCAGGCCGCGGACGCGGCGCTCCATCACGCTCGCGCGCAGGCGGGCGCAGACGATGGCCGCGAAGCCGATGGTGAAGCCGAGCGTGGAGACCGCGAGCGGCCACAGCATGCGGCTGTCCATGGTGGGCGCGCCGGTCAGGGTGATGCTGTCGGGCTGGTGCAGGGTGTTCCACCACTGCACGCTGAACTTGATGATCGGCAGGTTGACGACGCCGACCAGCGCCAGGATCGCGCCGGCGCGGTAGCCGCGCTGCGGGTCGTCGAAGGCGCGCACGAGGGCGATGTGGCCGAGGTAGAGGAAGAACAGGACCAGCACCGAGGTCAGGCGCGCGTCCCACACCCACCACGCGCCCCACATCGGCTTGCCCCACAGCGAGCCCGTGGCCAGGCACAGCGCGGTGATGCCGGCGCCGACGGGGCCGATCTCGACGGCGGCCAGGTCGGCCAGGGGGTGGCGCCAGATCAGCGAGATGAAGGAGCACGCCGCAAGGGAGGCGTAGCCGGCGGAGGCGAGCCACGCCGCGGGGACGTGGATGTACATGATGCGGACGGTGTCGCCCTGCTGCCAGTCTGCGGGCGAGAAGAACAGGCCCCAGGTCAGGCCGGCCAGGGTCAGGGCGAGGCCGGCGAGGTTGAGCCAGGGCTGCATCCGCGCGCCGAGGCGCAGGAAGCGGCCGGGGTTGGCGAAGCGGTGCAGCCAGTTGCCGGTGCGGCCGCGGGCCTGGGTGAAGGTCGTGCTTGCGTCCACTGGGACTACCTGTAGCTGCCGGCGGGAATTGCGAGGCGCGGGCGGCGGTGCGCGGAGGTGTCGCAGATCGGTTCCTGCACGGTTCAGTCCTCCCGCGGCCCTGCCTCTTGGGGGCGTGCCGACCTATACGCGCCCTGCCCTGCGCGGTATCGCAGGTCGGTGCTTACCGTATCGTGGCGGGAAGCTGAACAGGGAAGAGTTTCGCGCCCATGCTGTTTGCCATCACGTGCACCGACAAGCCCGAGAGCCTGCCGATCCGGCTGGCCACCCGCGACGTCCACATCGCCTATCTGCGCGGCCATGTCGCGAGCCTGGTGCAGGCCGGGCCGCTGCTCGATCCGCAGGGGCGGCCGTGCGGCAGCCTGCTGCTGGTCGACGTCGCGGACGCGGACGCGGCGTACGCGCTGGCGGCGGGCGATCCGTACGGCAAGGCGGGGCTGTTCGAGAGCGTGGTGGTGCGGGCGTTCCGCTCCGTGTTCCGCGACGGTGCGATGGTCGGCTGAGGCGCGCGGGGGGTGTTCTGGCTGGTGAAGTCCGAGCCGGACAGCTTCTCGTGGGCGCAGCAGGTGGCGGCGGGGGTCGAGCCGTGGACCGGGGTGCGCAGCCATGCCGCGCGGAACAACCTCGCGGCGATGCGGGTGGGGGAGCGGGCGTTCTTCTACCACTCGATCGCGGGGCGTGAGATCGTGGGC
>JBPBQS010000154.1:0-2010 GCA_050920955.1 Janthinobacterium lividum
GCTCGCTGATCCTGGAGCCGACGCGCGAGCTGGCGCTGCAGGTCGCGGAGAACTTCGTCAAGTACGGCAAGTACCTGAAGCTGAACCACGCGCTGCTGATCGGCGGCGAGAGCCTCAACGACCAGAAGAGCGCCCTGATGAAGGGCGTGGACGTGCTGATCGCCACGCCGGGCCGGCTGCTCGACCTGTTCGAGCGCGGCGGCATGATGCTGACCGACGCGCGCATCCTGGTGATCGACGAGGCGGACCGCATGCTCGACATGGGGTTCATCCCCGACGTCGAGAAGATCGTCTCGTTCCTGCCCGCCGACCGCCAGACGCTGTTCTTCTCGGCGACCATGGCGGGCGAGATCCGCAGGCTCGCCGACGCGTTCCTGCGCGACCCGAAGGAGATCACCGTCTCGCGCGCCGCCTCGGTCGCGCCGCTGATCACCGAGGGTCTGGCGCTCGTCGCCGAGGACGACAAGCGCCGCGCCCTGCGCCAGATCATCCGCGACGAGGCCGTGCAGAACGCGCTGATCTTCTGCAACCGCAAGCGCGACGTCGACATGCTGAACAAGTCGCTGACCAAGCACGGCTTCAGCGTGGGCGCCCTGCACGGCGACCTGGCGCAGTCCGTGCGCTTCGCCACGCTGGAGCGGTTCAAGGCGGGCGAGATCCGGCTGCTCGTGTGCTCCGACGTCGCCGCCCGCGGCATCGACATCGGCGGGCTGAGCCACGTGTTCAACTTCGACGTGCCCCATCACTCCGAGGACTACGTCCACCGCATCGGGCGCACCGGGCGCGCGGGCCTCACCGGCCACGCCTACACCATCGCCGCCCCCGCCGACCGCGCCAACCTCGAGGCGATCGAGCGGCTCACCGGGCACGCGATCCCGCTGATGGCGGTCGCCGGGGTCCTGGCGGCCGAGTGGGAGGAGAGCGACGGCAAGCGTCGTCGCGGCGGGCGCAAGTCCGGCAAGGACCGCGTGGCGGAGACGCCGGTGGCCGCGCCCGTCGCCGCCGTCGAGCAGCCGTCGGCCATCGAGGCGCCGGTTTTCGAAACGCCTGTCGTCGAGGCCGCCGACGTTGGCGAGACCGTATCCGGAGAGGCCATGCCGCGCAGGACCGAGGGGCGTCGCCGCTCGCGCGGGCGTGGCGGCGACAGGGCACGGCAGGCGGAGGCCGCCCAGGCGCAGTCCGTGACGGCGGCGGCTCCCGAGGCCGCGCAGCCGGAGGTGGCGCCGCGCGCGGTGGAGGAGCGTGCCCCGGCGCGCGGCCGCGACGAGGCCTCCGGGTCCGGCGGCCGGCGCGACGGCGCGTCGTCTGGTGCCTCGTCCGACGACCGCTTCCGGCGCGACGGGGATCGGTTCCGTCGCGACGGCCGGCGGCGCGACGAGGACCTCGGGCCGTCGGTGCTCGGCTTCGGCGGCGACGTGCCGGTGTTCATGACGCTGCCGACCCGGGCCTCGCGCGTGGAGCGTGCGGCGCAGCTGGCCCAGGCGGCGGCGCAGACGCCGGCGCGGGTGATCCCGGTGACGGCGGCCCCGCCGCCCATGCCGGCGCCGGCCGCGGTCGATGCGGCCCCGGTCGTGCCCGAGGCGGCGGTTGCCGAGGCGCCGCGGTTCGATGCCGCGCCTGTGGCGGTCGTGGCCGAGCCGGTGGCCGCGCAGGCGGTCCCGGTCGAGGCCGAACCTGCCGCGGCGGAGGTGCCGGCGGCCGTCGAGCCGGAGCCCGTCGCCGTCGCGCCGCCCGCCGTCGCGGCGCCGGAAGCGGTGTCCGCCCCGGCGGACGCGAAGCCCGCCCGCAAGCCGCGCGCGCCACGCCGCGCGGCGAATGCGGCGGCCGCGCCGGCTGTCCAGGCCGAGGCGCCTGCCCCGGCCGCCCTGAAGGCGCCGCGTGCCCGCAAGGCGGCGGCGGCCCCCGTGGTCGAGGCCGCGCCCGACCCCGACGCCGTGGCGATCCGCACCTACCGCCCCGCCCGCGACCCCGCGGTCAAGCGCGCCGCGCACAGCCCGGCGGTGCCGGCGA
>JBPBQS010000129.1:0-1983 GCA_050920955.1 Janthinobacterium lividum
GGTCGAGGACGGCGAGGTCGCCGGAGGTGGCGGCGAACAGGGCCTCGTCGAGGGAGAGCGCGGCTGCGTCGCCCACGCAGGCTTCGGCGGCGTCGAGGTCGACGGTGCCGCCGGGGCCGACGTAGAGGGAGAGCTTCTCGACCTCGGCGCGGGTGGCGCCGCGGTCGGCGCCGAGGTGGGCGGCGAGCCATTCCAGGGCGGTGGGGTCGGCGGAGGCGTCGCGCTCGGCGAGCAGGGCGCGGATGGAGGACTCGAGCGCCCTGCCCTCCTCGGGGTAGCAGGCGATGGCGGCGCCGCTGTCCAGGGCCTCGACGAAGGTGCGCAGCTTGCCGCGGCCGAGTGCCGGGGCTTCCAGGACCAGGAGGGTGTCGCCGCGGATGTCGAGGGCGCGGCGCAGGGGGGCGAGCGTGGCCTCCGTGCAGTCGCGCACGCGCACGACGCGGCGGCCGCCGATCAGGGACAGGGCGCCGGCCTCCTCGGGGAGGCGGGCGTGGGCGTCGCGCTCCAGGGTGGCGACGCGGAACGGGTCGTCGAGGGTCGCGGCGACGGCGCGGGTCAGGGCGTCGGCGCGCTCGTGGACCAAGCCGGCGTCCTCGCCGTGCAGGAGCACCACGCGGGTCGTGCCGGGGTCGCGCAGGAAGGCGGGGATGCGGCGGGCGTCGAGCTTCATGAAGCAAGGAAGGCCGGAGGCGCTGCCTCTGGAATCCGCCAAAGGGCGAGCCCCTTGGAAACCGATTTGATCAGGTAATGGATTTCGAGGGTGGGCCTTTGGCGGGGTTTGAGGCGGGGCCTCGACCTTGCTTCCACCGGCTCAGGTGCGGCGGCGGAAGTAGGTGGCGACGCGCTGGGTGATCTGGTCGGCGACGTTGTCGGCGAGGCGGCGCTGCACGGCCTCGTTCTCCAGGACCGAGAAGAAGACCTGTTCGTCCAGCGTATTGAAGCCGTCGAGCACGCGCACGGTGCCGCTGGCGAGCGGGACGCCGGGGTTGGCGATCGCGGTCAGCGTCCAGGTGCCGCGGCCGACGGCGCGCGTGCGCGTGTTGGAGTTGGAGTTGAGGACGGAGATGGCCTCCTCGTCGATCGAGTAGGCGACGGCGAGGCTGTAGGTCTTGCTGTCGCCGTCGTCGGAGTCGAGGCGCTGCTGCAGGGCCTGGCGCAGGAGCTGGCCGAGGCGGTTGGGGATCAGCTCGACGTAGATGCTGTCCAGGTGCGCGCCCACGGTGCCGCCCTGCGACTGCGCGGCGGCGCCGGCGCCGTTGTAGAGCGGGTGGAAGCCGCAGCCGCCGAGGAGCAGGGCGAGCGAGAGGAAGCAGGCATGGGCTCCGCCCAGACCCGCAAAGGGTCCGAGGACCCTTTGATCCCTTTTGCTTAAGGGAAGCCATCCAAGGGGCTTCCCTTGGCAGAGTCCAGAGGCGGAGCCTTTGGCCTTGCTTGCTGTCCTGGTCATCCGGCCACCACGAAGTTGACGATGCGGTTGGGGACGTGGATGCGCTTGACGATGCGCTTGCCCTCGAGGAGGCGGGCGACGTTGGGCTCGGCGGCGGCGGCGGCGAGAACCTCGTCGGCGGGCGCATCGGGCGGCGCGTCGATGGTGGCGCGGAGCTTGCCCATGATCTGGATCGCTATCGTTACGGTGTCGGCGACGAGGAGGGCGGGGTCGGGGTCGGGCCAGGGGAGCTCGGCGACGAGCGTCGCGTCAGGGCCGTGCAGGCGGGCGTGCAGCTCCTCGGCGAGGTGGGGCATCATGGGGGCGACCAGGCGGGCGGCGGTGGACAGGGCCTCGTGGCGGGCCCAGGCGAGGCTGACGTCGGGAGGCGTGCGGTCGGCGTCGGCGATGGCGCCGGCCAGCTCGTAGAAGCGGGCGACGGCGACGTTGAAGGTGAAGGTCTCCATCGACTCGGTGACGGCGGCGATCGTGCGGTGGGTGGCGCGGCGCAGCGTCGTGGCGGCGGGGGAGAGGGTGGCGGGGCGCGCGGGGGCGGG
>JBPBQS010000266.1:0-1976 GCA_050920955.1 Janthinobacterium lividum
CGATCGGCGTCGGCGAAGGGCGCAAGAAGGCCGACAAGCGGCAGGCGGTCGCGGCGCGGGACTGGGCGCGCGACAAGGCGCGGGTCCTGCGCAACCGCGGGTAGGAAGCAAGCATGGGCTCTGCCCAGACCCGCCAGGGGCGAGCCGCCCCTGGACCGGCCTTGCTTAAGTAATGCGTTCCAAGGGCGCAGCCTTTGGCGGAGTTTGAGGCGGAGCCTCAACCTTTCTTTCCCAGGATCCCGCGATGACCGACGAAGCCACCTCGAAGCGCGACAAGCTCCTCGCCCGCAAGGCCGAGTGGGCGGAGTCCGGCCGCGGCCTGACCGGCGCCCCCGCCGACCCCGCGCGCGACCGCCTGCCGCCGGGCCAGCACCTCACCCGCGACTGGCCCGTCCTCGACCTCGGCGAGCAGCCCGAGGTCGACCCCGCAGAGTACCGCCTGCAGATCGACGGCGCCGTGGAGCGCCGCCTGGAGCTGTCGCTGCCCGCGCTGCTCGCGCTGGGCCAGACGGACAGCGTGTCGGACATGCACTGCGTCACGACCTGGTCGCGCTACGACAACCACTGGCGCGGGGTCGCGGCGCGCACGCTGATCGAGGCGGCCGGCGTGCTGCCCGACGCGCGCCACGTGATCCTGCACAGCCACGACGGCTACACGACCAACATGCGCCTCGACCAGTTCGACCAGCCCGACGTCCTGCTCGTCCACGAGTGGGAGGGCCAGCCGATCACCCGCCAGCACGGCGGCCCGGTCCGCGTCCTCGTGCCCAGGCTCTACCTGTGGAAGTCCGCCAAGTGGGTCCGCCGCATCCAGTTCGCCCCGGCCGACCACAAGGGGTTCTGGGAGACGCGGGGCTACAACAACAACGCGGACCCGTGGGCCGAGGAACGCTACAGCTAGGAAGCAAGGCCAGAGGCTCTGCCTCTGGACTCCGCCAAAGGCTCGCCTTTGGAATCCATCACTCAAGGGAGGCGTTCCAAGGGCGCAGCCTTTGGCGGAGTTTGAGGCGGAGCCTCAACCTTCCTACCGCACCATCCGTAACGCCGTCCCCACCAGGTCGAACAGGTCGATCACCCGCGCCACGTAGTGGTCGTGCACCGCGTAGGCCGGCGCCGCGGGGTCCGACATCTGCCGCTCCAGCGCGTCGATCATCCGCCCGAGCCGGCGCGCGTGCAGCCCGAGCGCGCGCTGCAGCGGGTCGGTCAGCACGCCGGAGAACGCCGAGAACGCGGTGGCCGCCAGTGCCAGCCCGCCCGTCATGCCCGCGACCAGCGCCACCGAGGGCGCCGCCGGGAACAGCCCGTAGTACAGGCCGCCCATCCCGGTGCCGAGCGGGAACGCCGACACCGCCGCCTGCTGCGCCACCAGCGCGGCCAGGCTCGGCCCGAGCGTCGCGACGCCCGGCGTCAGCTTGCCCGCCGCCAGCGCGCCGGTGCCCAGCGTGAGCAGGCCGGTGGCGATCTCGGCAGCGGCCGCGCGCGTGCCGCCGTACTCGCCCAGCGTCTCCTCCAGCCGCGCGCGGAACGCCGGGTCCTCGCTGTTCTGCCCGATCGCGGCGAGCATGCGCGCGAGCGGCCCGCCCACCCCCGGCTGCGCCAGGATCGCCGCCCCGAGCGCGTCCGTGGCGCTCTCGCGGCCCGGCTGCGACGCCGGCAGCTCCAGCAGCTCCGTGGTCACGAGCCACTCGATCTCGCGCGCGACGTCGGTGCGCATCTGCAGCTGCGTGGCGCCCAGACGGGCCGCCGCCGCCGGCGCGCCCACGCGGCGCGCGACGACTGCCGCGACGCGCACGCCGACCTGCGGCACCGACATCACGAGGTTCGCCGGCGCCCGCGCCAGGTCCCAGCCGAGCGCCGCCCTGTGCAGCCCGGCCGACCCGCGCAGCGTGAAGTGGCGGTCCACGAACGGCGCCACCCGCGCGCGACGCTGCGCGAAATACTGCGCCAGGCCGTCGGCCACGGCACGCTCGACCTCG
>JBPBQS010000034.1:0-1965 GCA_050920955.1 Janthinobacterium lividum
CCACCCCGCCGAACCACCCCCCGCCCCCCGGCGTTGCCACTGCAGCATCCGCAGGAGCCCCGCCATGATCGCCGCCTCCATCCTCGACACCATCGGCCACACCCCCCACATCCGCGTCTCGCGACTGTTCCCCGACGCCCAGGTCTGGATCAAGTCCGAGCGCGCCAACCCCGGCGGCTCCATCAAGGACCGCATCGGCATCGCCATGATCGAGGCCGCCGAGCGTTCCGGCGAGCTGAAGCCCGGCGGCACCATCATCGAGCCCACCTCCGGCAACACCGGCGTCGGCCTCGCCATGGCCGCCGCCGTCAAGGGCTACAGGCTCGTCCTCGTGATCCCCGAGTCCATGTCGATCGAGCGCCGCCTCCTCGTCCAGGCCTACGGCGCCGCCTTCGACCTCACCCCCAAGGAGGGCGGCATGAAGGCCGCCATCGCCCGCGCCGAGGAGCTGCGCGCCCAGACGCCTGGCGCCTGGATCCCCAACCAGTTCGAGAACGCCGCCAACCCCGCGATCCACGAGCAGACCACCGCGCGCGAGATCATCGCCGACTTCCCCGACGGCCTGGACGTGCTCATCACCGGCGTCGGCACCGGCGGCCACATCACCGGCTGCGCCCGCGTGCTCAAGGCCGAGTGGCCCGGCCTCAAGGTCTTCGGCGTCGAGCCCGCGGAGTCCGCCGTGATCTCCGGCGGCAAGCCCGGCCCGCACCCGATCCAGGGCATCGGCACCGGCTTCCTGCCCCGCAACCTCGACGTGGAGCTGCTCGACGGCGCCATCCCCGTCTCCGGCGCCGACGCCAAGGAATACGCCCGCCGCTCCGCCCGCCTGGAGGGCCTGCTCGTCGGCATCTCGTCCGGCGCCACCCTGGCCGCCATCGCCGCCAAGATCCCCGAGCTGCCCGCAGGCAGCCGCATCCTCGGCTTCAACTACGACACCGGCGAGCGCTACCTCTCCGTCCCCGACTTCCTCCAGGCGTAGGAAGCAAGGTCGGGCTCTGCCCGAACCCGCAAAGGGCCCGAGGCCCTTTGATCCCTCACCTTAAGTAAGCCATCCAAGGGGCTTCCCTTGGCGGAGTCCAGAGGCAGCGCCTCTGGCCTTCCTTGCTACCCCAGCCCCGGCGCCTCCCGCCCGAGCCCCGCCCACGCCCTGCGCCGCTCCCCGGGCGGCGGCCTCTGGCACGACACCAAGTACATCCCCGCGATGAACGCCAGGTTCGACAGCGCCTCGAGCCCGTAGGACAGCGCCGCCTCCGCCTCCGACGTGGCCGAGTCGACCAGGCTCCACGCCGCGAACCCCAGGCCCAGCAGCCGCAACGCCTGGAACATCGGCCGCAGCGGGTTGAGCCGCCCGGGCGAAACCATCCCCCGCAGCCGCCCGACGTAGACGTAGAACCACATCCCGCACGCCACGCTGAACCCGTCGTAGATCCCGTGCCCGACGTCGAGCATCCCCGCCGCGTACAGCGCCGCGTCCGACGCCAGCTCCAGCACCACCGCGCCGAGCTGCATGCTGAGCCCCACGTCGAACGCCGACGTCGACCCGTCCAGCCGGTCGCTGAGCGGCTGGAACACCCGGTCCAGCAGCCAGGAATCGACGGCGGCAAGTCGCTCGGCAAGGGTCATGGCCGCGCCTTCTACCCCCGCGCCCGCCCCCGGAAAAGCCCACCCCCGCTTAACCGCCCCTTCACGATCGTCGGCGACACTGCCCGCGGCACCAACCCGGAGGCTCCCATGAACATCGGCAGCATCGGCGGCAACACCCCCGCCGGCCCCCTCCCCACCCCGACGCAGGCGCCCGCCAGGCCCGCCCCCGCCAGCAGCGCCGCGACCTCGACCAGCGTCACCCCGAACGCGGACGGCTCCACGACCACGACCGTCACCGACGCCCAGGGCAGCGTCGTCTCGTCGAGCACCTCCACCGCCGCCCCACCCGCCAAGGCCGCGCCCGGCTCCTCGCTCGACATC
>JBPBQS010000130.1:0-1934 GCA_050920955.1 Janthinobacterium lividum
TCGGGCATGGCGGGGCTCGCTGGAGGGGGCGTCGCGTCCGGGATAGTGGGGCGGGGCGGGGCGGGCAAATCGCGGGGGTGTTGCCTGGACGGGGCGGGGGGCGGGTGCGAGGTTCCGCCGGCATTCGGGAGAGTGGGCATGGACGAGCGGGCAGAGGCGATCGCGGCGGCGTGGCAGGCTCCGGAGCGGCGCCTGGCGGCGTGGCCGGGGGCGGCGGTGGGGGACGCGCCGGAGGGGTATCGGCTGCAGCGCGCGGTGATGGCGCGGCTGGGCGAGGTCGGGGGCTGGAAGGTGGGGGCGCCCGGGCCCGAGGGGGCGCCGAGCTGCGCGCCGATGCCGGCGTCGGGGATGCTGGAAGGGCCGGCAGTGGTCTCGCTGCGGCAGTTTCCGTCGCCGCAGGTGGAGTCCGAGATCTGCCTGGTGCTGGGGCGCGACCTCCTGCCGCGGGGGGAGGCGTATTCGGAGGCGGAGGTGATGGAGGCGGTGGAGTCGTGCCACCCGGCGCTGGAGGTGCTGCAGTCGCGGTTCCTGGACGAGGGGGTGCTGAGCCCGGCGGCGCGGCTCGCGGACCTGCTCGGGCACGGGGGTTTCGTGCGGGGGGCGGCGATCGAGGGGTGGCGGGGCGTCGGGTTCGAGGCGCTCGGCGTGGTGCAGGAGGTCGGGGGGCAGCCGCCGGTCGAGGGGCGCGGCAACCCGGCGGGGCGGATGGCGCGGCTGCTGTGCTGGCTCGCCAACGAGGGCGCGCGCGAGGCGGGGGGGCTGCGGGCCGGGCAGGTCGTGACGTGCGGGTCGTGGACCGGGAAGACGGCGGTGCGCGGGCCGGGGGAGGTCACGGTGCGGTTCGAGGGGGCGCCGGAGCTGCGGGTGCGCTTCGAGTAGCAGGCAAGGCCAGAGGCTCTGCCTCTGGACTCCGCCAAGGGAAGCCCCTTGGATGGCTTACCTTAAGTAAGGGGATCAAAGGGTCCTCGGACCCTTTGCGGGTTTGGGCAGAGCCCATGCTTGCCTGCTTCAGTAGGTCGCGCGGCGCCCGGCGATGGCGTGGTAGACGACGAGGACGATGACGGCGCCGATGATCGCGACGATCATGCTGTAGAGGTTGAAGCCGGTCACGCCGTCGGCGCCGAAGAAGGTGAAGACCCAGCCGCCCACGACCGCGCCGACGACGCCCAGGACGATGTCGAGGACCAGGCCCTCGCCACCACGGTTGACGAGCCTGCTCGCGACGAAGCCGGCGATGAGGCCGAACACGATCCAGCCGATGATGGACATGCGGGGTCTTCCTGTGTGCCGGGGGCGGCGCGCGGGCCGGGTGGCGCCGCACGGGGACAACTCCCGCGGGTGGCGCGGGGTTGCAGGTGGGCGGCGTCGTGGCCATCTGCCATCCAGCGGGATGGTGTGGGGATGGTAAGTGGCGGATGTCGGGCGGCTGCCGGAAAGCGAGAAGATCACGGTGAACCTGGGGTTCGTGGACCTCGGGCAGGTGGACCTGCTGGTGCGCGACGGGTTCTACGCGACGCGGACGGACTTCATCCGCACGGCGATCCGCAACCAGATCGAGCGGCACGCGGAGCCGCTGCGGCACTCGGTGGCGCGGCGGACGCTGCAGCTGGGGATGTGCCACTTCAGCAGGGAGACGCTGGAGGCGGCGCGGGAGGCGGGGGCGCCGCTGCATGTCGCGGTGCTCGGGCTGGCGAGCATCGCGCGTGACGTGACGCCGGAGCTGGCGCGGGCGGCGATCGCGTCGGTGACGGTGCTGGGGGCACTGCACGCGAGTGCGGAGGTGCGCGCGGCGCTGGCGGACAGGACACGCTGAGCGGGCGGTCGCCGGAGGTTTTCGCCGTGCCTGTTTCATGGCTGCCGGCCCGGGTGGGTCGTCGTTGGAGTGATCGTGCGATGTCGGAGATGCAGGAGCGGATGGCCGAGGCCACGCGGCT
>JBPBQS010000096.1:0-1928 GCA_050920955.1 Janthinobacterium lividum
TGTGCCGCTGCTGTCGGGCGGGCTGGCGTTCGGCCTGATGTGGACCGCGATCGAGAAGTTCGTCTACCCGCAGTGGACGCTCGACGTCGTGGCCCGCCACCCGGACCTGGCGTTCGGCTTCCCCCGGAACTTCGTCACGGTGGTCGCGGGGTTCGTGGAGTTCACCCTGGCCTTCTACGTGATGACCGGGCGCGGACTAGTTCGCTTCGGCGCGCTCGCCTACGCGGGCATCTTCCTCGTGGCGATCCCGGAGTTCGGACACCTGGACTCGGTCGGGCACCTGCCGATCGTCGCGATCCTCGCGGTGGTCGGGCTGCACGGGGCCTCGCCGCTGCAGCGCCTCGCGGGCGTGCTGAACCGCACGCCGGCGGCGAACGCGGCGGCGATCTCGGCGCTCTACCTCGCCTCGCTCGCGGGGTTCTTCGGGATGTACTACGGGCTGCACTGGGCGGAATACGGCTGAGCCGGAACAGGAAGAAAGCAGTTCTTTCCTGAAAGAAAGAACCAAAGAACTTCCCCATCAGAGACGTGCCGCCCGGCTGGTACGAACCCAATCGGGCAAAGTCTTTTTGCTTCTTTTTCTTCAGAAAAAGAAGGCCTTGCTTGCTGGTCTCACTGGATCCTCGCCAGCTCTCCCTGCCGCTCGAGGGCCAGGGTGATGTCCGCGCCCGGCGCGGGCCGCCCCAGCAGGAAGCCCTGTATGGAGCCGCACCCGAGGTCGCGCAGGGCCCGGAGCTGGTGCTCGTGCTCGATGCCTTCGGCGACGATGTCGAGTGCCATGGCCTGGCCGAGCGCCACGATCGTGCGCACGATCGCGACGCTTCTCGGCTGGCCCGACATGCGGGCGACGAACGAGCGGTCGACCTTGATCGTGTCCATGGCGTAGCGGTCGAGGTAGCCGAGCGAGGAGTAGCCGGTGCCGAAGTCGTCGAGCGCGATGCGCAGGCCCATCGCGCGCAGGGCGGCCAGGGTCTCGCCGGCCTGCTCGGGCTGGTGGAGGAACACGCTCTCGGTCACCTCCAGCTGCACGCAGCGCGGGTCGATCCCGGCGGCGGCGAGGGTGTCGCGGGTGGCTGCAACGAAATGCGGGTCGCGCAGCTCCTCGCCGGAGGTGTTCACGCTCAGGCGCAGGCTGGCGAGGGGGAAGCGCTCGCGCCAGCGCATCATCTGCCCGCAGGCCTCGCGCAGCACCCAGCGGCCGATCTCGCGGATCAGCCCGGTCTGCTCGGCCACGGCGATGAAGCCGTCCGGGTGCACGAGGCCGCGCCTCGGGTGGTTCCAGCGGACCAGCGCCTCCATGCCGGTGATCGCGCGGGTGACGGCGTCGCAGATCGGCTGGTAGTGCAGGACGAACTCCGCGCGCAGCACGGCATTGCGCAGGTCGGTCTGCAGCTGGAGCGCGTCGACGACGCCGTCGTGCATCGGCCCGGTGAAGACCGCGTGGCCGCCGGCGTTGTGGCGCTTGGCCTGGTACATGGCGATGTCGGCGTCGCGCAGCAGCTCCTCGGGCGCGGTGTGGCGGGCCAGGGCCTCGGCGACGCCGATGCTGAAGGAGGCGAAGATCTCCTGGGTGCCGATCCAGAGCGGCTGGCGCATGGCGGCGCGGATGGCCTGGGCGAGGGCGACCACCTCCTCCATGCCGGCGAGGTTCTCGGACAGGAGCGCGAACTCGTCGCCGCCGAGCCGGGCCAGCGTGGCGTCGGGCCCGGCGCAGGCCTGCAGCCGGCGGCCGACCTCGATCAGCAGCAGGTCGCCATTGCGGTGGCCCATGCTGTCGTTGACCAGCTTGAAGCCGTCGAGATCCAGGAACAGCACGGCGCAGCGCGGGCGGGCGCCGTCGTGGCCGGGCTGGAGCGCGGCCCTGAGCCGCTGGATGAAGAAGGCCCGGTTGCGCAGCCCGGTCAGGTCGTCGTGGAACGCCTGGTGGA
>JBPBQS010000131.1:0-1920 GCA_050920955.1 Janthinobacterium lividum
TCCAGGGCAGGAGTTCTGCCAGTCGGCTGACGGGCTGGTCTGCGATCCTGCGCAGCACGTCGGCCAGCCAGGCGCGCGGGTCGACGTCGTTCAGTTTGGCGGTGACGATGAGGCTGTAGATGGCGGCGGCACGCTCACCGCCACGGTCGGATCCGGCGAACATCCAGGACCGGCGGCCTATGGCAATGCCACGCAGCGCCCGTTCCGCCGCGTTGTTGGTCAGGCAGATCCGCCCGTCGTCGAGGAACCGACAAAAGGCTGGCCAGCGCCTGAGCATGTAATCCATGGCCCGGCTGATGTCGTTGTGGCGCGACAGCCGCGCCCGCTCGGTGCGCATCCAGGCCTCCAGCTCTGCGACCAGGGGGACGACCTGCTCGTGCCGTGTCGCCAGGCGCTGCTCGGGCGAGAGGCCGTTGATGCCGCGCTCGATGTCGAAGATCGCGTCGATGCGGCGCACCGCCTGCAAGGCGATCGGCGCCTTGGCCGTCTCGGCCAGCACATAGAATTTCCGACGCGCGTGAGCCCAGCAGGCAGCCTCGGTGATCGGTCCAGGCGTGCGTCCGGGCGCGTAGAGGTCGTTGTACCCGGCATAGGCGTCTGCCTGCAGGATCGCGGTGTAGCGGGCCAGGTGCCGGCGCGGGTGCTCCCCGCCACGATCGCGGGAGTAGTGGAAGATCGCCGCGGGCGGCGCGGGTCCGCCGAACGGACGGTCGTCGCGCACGTAGGTCCACAGGCGGCCGGTGATGGTCCTGCCTCTGGCCAGCACCGGCACCGTGGTGTCGTCGCCATGAATGCGCGTGCCTGCCAGCACGTGCGCCTCGATCAGCGCCACCAGCGGCGACAACGCCGCGGTGCAGGCGCCGACCCAGTCCGCCATGGTCGAGACGTCGAGGTGGATGTCCTCGCGGGCATAGGTCTCGCTCTGGCGGTTCAGCGGCAGGTGCTGGCCGAACTTGGCTTCCAGGATCATCGCCAGCAGCTCCGGTCCGGCGCGGCCACGCGCGATCGGGTGGAACGGCGCGGGCGGCTGGGTGATGGTCTCGCAGGCGCGGCAGACGAGCTTCTCGCGCACGGTCTGGATGACCTTCCACTGCCGCGGGATCGCCTCCAGCGTCTCGGTCACGCTCTCGCCCAGCTTGGCCAGCATGCCATGGCAGCATGGACAGGTGGTCGGGCCCGCGATCACCACGCGCTCGCGCGGCAGATGGGCGGGCAGAGGGCCACGCACCGGCTTGGCCCGCGGAGCAAGGCGCCTGGCATTGTCCACGGGCCCGGGTTGCCTGGCCTCGTCCTCCGAGCCGTTCGCCTCCAGCTCCTCGAGCTGCAGCTCGAGCTGGTCGAGCAGGCGGCGGCTGCGCTCCGAGGTCGGGCCGAACCGGTCGCGTTGCAGCCGGGCGATCATCAGCTTGAGGTGGGCGATCATCGCCTCGGCGCCGGCGGCGCGCGCCTCCGCCTCGTGCCTGGCGGTGCGTTCGGCCACAAGCGCTGCGCGCAGCGCATCGATGTCGTCGGGAAAGGGTTCGGTGTCGGGCGTCACCAAGGGAGTCAATCACGCCCGGAGCGGCTTGTGTACCCCTCGGCAGCTCGTCAGCCAGCCGCGGCCGGCCGCCACGTGCGTTGTGGATTTCTCCAGTCGATCCCGTCCAGCATGTATCCGAGCTGGGAGGCGGAGATCGCCACGCATCCGTCCGCGGGCGAGGGCCAGAGAAAGCGGCCCCGCTCCAGCCGCTTGGCATACAGCGACATGCCGAGCCCGTCGTGCCACAGGATTTTCAGCAGATCGCCGCGCCGCTCACGAAAAACGTAGAGGTCCCCGGCGTGCGGATCGCGCTCGAGTGCCTGCTGCACCTGCAGCGCCAGGCCGTTCATGCCGCGGCGCATGTCGGTGTGGCCGTTGGCCAGCCAGACCCGTGTGCTGCC
>JBPBQS010000035.1:0-1913 GCA_050920955.1 Janthinobacterium lividum
CCCTTAAGTGAAGCCGGTCCAGGGCGGCTCGCCCTGGCGGGTCCAGGGCAGCGCCCTGGCCTTCCTTCCTTCTCCCCGTGCAAGAGGCATGAACATGGCTGAGGTCCTTCCCGTCGGCGTCATCGGCGCCGGGCTTGGCGGCCTCGCGGCGGCCTGCGTCCTGGCCGCGCGCGGGCACAAGGTCGTGCTGTTCGAGAAGAACGACTGGATCGGCGGCAAGGCGGCGGAGTGGGAGCAGGACGGCTTCCGCTTCGACATGGGGCCGACGATCCTGACGGTGCCGTCCGTGCTGGAGCGCATCTTCGCCGAGGCGGGGGTGAAGATGAGCGACCGGCTGGACCTGCGCAGGCTCAACCCGCAGTGGCGCTGCTTCTTCGACGACGGGTCGCAGCTCGACCTGCAGGAGGACATGGGGCGGATGTCGGCGACGCTGGCGGAGTACGCGCCAGGCTCCGAGCGGGGCTACCAGGACTTCATGAAGATGTCCGAGGGGCTGCACACGGTCAGCGAGAAGTTCTTCTTCTGGCGTTCCGTGGAGGACATCCGCGACACCATGGACCTGAAGAAGGGCATGAACCTCGAGACGCTGAAGGACGTGCTGAGCCTCAAGATGGGGTCCACCGTCGCCAAGCAGATCAGGAAGCGCGTGTCCGATCCGCGGGTGTCGCAGATGCTCGACCATTTCGTGCAGTACGTGGGGTCCTCGCCGTACGGGTCGCCGGCGGTGCTGTGCTCGATCGGGCACATGCAGGTCGACGAGGGGATCTGGTATCCGATGGGGGGCACGCGCGCCGTGCCGCTGGCGCTGCACAAGCTGGCGCTGGAGCTGGGCGTCGAGGTGCGCATGGGCGAAGGGATCGCGCGCATCTCGTCGGCGGGCGGGCAGGCCAACGGGGTCGTGACGGAGCGGGGCGAGAGCGTTGCGCTGTCGGCGGTCGTGTCGAACATGGACAGCGTGCGGACGTATCGCGAGCTGGTGGGCGGCGCTCCGGCGGCGGGGTTCGCGAAGCGGTGGAAGCGCGAGGCGGCGTGCTCGGGGGTCGTGCTGTACCTGGGGCTGAGCAAGGCGTACGAGCACCTGGCGCACCATGATTTCGTGTTCTCGCGCGACCCGGAGGAGGAGTTCGACTACATCTACACCAAGGGCGAGCCGGCGCCGGACCCGACCTGCTACATCGCGGCGCCCGCGCGCACGGAGCCGGGCGTGGCGCCGCCGGGGGGCGAGGCGCTGTACGTGCTCGTGCACACGCCGTACCTGCGGCCGCATCACGACTGGTCGAAGATGCTGCCGGCGTACCGGCGGGTGATCCTGGACAAGCTGGCGCGCACGGCGGGGATGCCGGACCTCGAGAGCCGCATCGTCACGGAGCGGGTGCTCACGCCGCAGGACATCCACGAGCGGTATCGCGTGCTCGACGGGGCGATCTACGGGCTCGCGAGCCACGGGTCGTTCTTCGGGGCGTTCAAGCCGGGCAACCGGTCGCGCGACCTTGGCGGGCTGTACCTCGCGGGCGGCGCGGCGCATCCCGGGCCAGGGATGCCGATGGTGCTGATGTCGGGGTGGATCGCGGCGGACGCGCTCGACGCCGACCGGGGCGCGGGGACGCGCGCGGCGTGAGGACGACGGCGCGCGGGCGGGAAGGTTCGCGCGGTGCCTGACGGGATGCGGGCGCCGGCCGTCCCCGCGCGGGGGGCGGACCCGCTGGCGGCGCGCTCGCCGCTGGCGATCGCGCTGTTCCACCGCTACCTGCGCTGGTACGTGCCGGGGCATTTCCACGCGGTCCGGCTGGCGCGCGAGGGGTGGCCGGCGCTGCCCGAGGGGCGGCCGGTGGTGGTGTTCACCAACCATCCGTCGTGGTGGGACCCGGCGATGTTCGTGCTGCTGCACTGCACGCTGATGCGCGGGCGCAGGG
>JBPBQS010000097.1:0-1908 GCA_050920955.1 Janthinobacterium lividum
TCGAACGGGATCGCCTTCTCTGCCAGCGCGATGCGCACCTTGCGGGCATAGGGGCTCGGGGTGGCGCTGATGAGCTTCAGCATCGGTCAGAGCTTCCCGGCATGCCCAGGCTCGAGAAGTCAACTTCGTACGACGGGCGGACATGCCGCCTGTCTTGGGCTGACCCGTTCACCCCAGCCTTCGAACCGCTGGGATCTGCACCCTCGACACCACAAAGGCTGGCCATATGGGACGCGAGTGAAAGACACGGCATCGGTCCAGGATGGTGCCGCCGAGGGCGGATGGGGGAATAATCCAGCGATGTCATGGGGCGCGCCTTGTCCTGGCATCTGCCTGAGGCCAGCGTCCGCGCCTGCGCGGCCGCTTCTCCAGGAAGGGCGGTGCCACGCAAGCGCGATGCCACGCGCGTGCGTGACGCTCTAAGGACCAGTGGGGCCGCGGGTGGCGTAGCCGGCGGCGCGCTCGTGCAGGTCCTGCAGGATTCTGGAGAGTGGGCTGGCGCTGGGCGCGGCAGGCGCGGCGACCATGCTGCCGGTCGGCGAATCCTCGTTGGGCGACATGGCAGGGGAGGGCAGTGCGGCCTCCCCGGAGGCGTCGTCGGTGTCGTTCATGTCATTCGCGTCCATGCCCTGCGTTGTAGCCGCGCGTCATTATGTCCGTAAAGATGGATTAGCAGACGGAATAGAGTGAGAGGGGCGGGGGAAGGGCGCAGAGATGGGGAAGCGGACGGATATGAGAATGAAAACAATGGCTTGAAGGAATACGGAGCGGCCGGAAACCAGGATGAACATTGTTTCCGTGCCTTGCCATGAGCAAACAGCGTTTTGCCTTGTTTGCAGCGCGCCGGTAGCCTTGGTTTCCAGCCTCAGCCGTGGACGGATCCGGCAAGGCTGCTTTCGCTATCATATGATAGTTTTTCCGCCCGTCCCGCTTGGAGCCCGTCCACCATGGCAAGCCTGCTGATCCGCAAGCTCGACGACACCCTGCATGCCCGCCTCAAGGCCCGCGCCCGGCAGCACGGCCGCTCCCTCGAGGAAGAGGCGCGCGAGACCCTGCGCCTCGCGGTTGCCCGCGACGCCAGCGACCAGGAACCGGCCAGCCTGATGCGCATCGCGGCAGGCGTGTTCGGGCCCGATCGCGGCATCGAGCTCGAGCTCCCCGCGCGCTCGCTCGACGCCGACCGGCTCCCGCCCGATCCTGGCGGGCCGGGATACGGGGAATGATCCTGCTCGACACCAACGTCGTCTCCGAGATCATGAAGCGGCAGCCCGACCCTCACGTCGCGGCCTTCATCGACGCCCAGCCCATCGACCGGCTGTTCGTCCCGAGCCTGGTCATGGCCGAGCTTCGCCACGGCATCGCACGGATGCCGGACGGCCGCCGTCGCGCCGGGATCGAGAGCGACTTCGAGGCCTTCTGCAGCGTGGGCTTCGCCTCGCGTATCCTGTCCTTCGACGACAGCTGCGCCAGCGGCTACGCCCGGGCCAGGAGCGCGCGGGAGCAGGCGGGCAGTCCCGTGGCCGTGCTCGACGCCCTGATCGGCGGCATGGCCCTGGCACACGGCGCGACGCTCGCCACGCGCAACGTCGCCGACTTCGACGGCTATGGCCTTGTCCTTGTCGACCCGTGGGCAGCCCCGTGACCCAGGCATCGCAGGAGCAGCCGGGCACGACACCCGGCGCGGTGCGCGTTGCGAAGCGTGCCCTCTCGCCAGACACCGCGCGGCTCTATGCCGGCGCCTGGGCGGCCTTCCAGGCCTGGTGCCGTGTGCAGGACGTCGTGGCCCTGCCGGCCGCGGCGGACACCCTCGCCGCCTACCTCGAGGCCTGCGCCGTTCGTCTCGGCCCAGGCGGCCTGCGCAGGGTCCTCGCCGCCCTGGCGCAGCGTCACCGCCTCGCCGGCCAGCCC
>JBPBQS010000316.1:0-1851 GCA_050920955.1 Janthinobacterium lividum
CGCGGACTGCAGCAGGCGCGAGCGGAACTCGAAGTCGACGAAGAAGTCGACGCGGCAGCCGTGCGGGTGGGCGGTGAAGGTCCACTGGTTGTTGAGGTATCGGAACGGCCCGTGCTCGTAGTGCACGCGGACCTCGCGCGGGCGGTCCAGCGCGACGCGGCTGGTGAAGCTCTCGCGGAACGGGCCGAAGCCGATGGTCAGGTCGGCGACCACCTCGGTCTCGGTGCGGCTCGTGACCTTGGCACCGGCGCACCAGGGCAGGAACTCCGGGTAGCGGCCGACGTCGGCGACCAGGTCGAACAGCTGCTCGGGCGTGAAGGGGACGAGCTTGTGCTCGGCGTGGGTGGGCATGGGAAATCGGACCTCGGCGGTGTGGCGTTCAGGGGGCGGGCGCGAGCGTGGCGAGCCGCGCCTCGCGCAGCCGGGCGAAGTCGGCGTCGGCATGGTAGCTGCTGCGGGTTAACGGCGTGGCACTGACCGCCAGGAACCCCTTGGCGCGCGCCATGTCGGCGTACTCGGCGAACTCGTCGGGCGTGACGAAGCGGTCCACCGCGGCGTGCTTCGGCGTGGGCTGCAGATATTGCCCAAGCGTCACGAAGTCCACCCCGGCGACGCGCATGTCGTCCATGACCTGGCCGATCTCGGCGCGCGTCTCGCCCAGGCCGACCATCAGGCCGGACTTCGTGAACATCGCCGGGTCGAGCCGGCGCACCTCGTCGAGCAGCCGCAGCGACTGGAAGTAGCGCGCCCCCGGCCGGACCGTCGGGTAGAGGCGCGGCACGGTCTCCAGGTTGTGGTTGAACACGTCGGGCCGCGCCGCGGTCACGGTGGCCGCGCCCTCGGGCCGGCGCAGGAAGTCCGGCGTCAGGACCTCCACCGTGGTCGCAGGCGCCGCGTCGCGAATGGCGCGGATCACCGCGGCGATGTGGCCGGCGCCGCCGTCGGCGAGGTCGTCGCGGTCGACCGAGGTGATGACGACGTGGCGCAGGCCGAGCTTGGCGACCGCCTCGGCGACGCGCCGCGGCTCGTCGGCGTCGAGCGGCGCGGGCTGGCCGGTGCGGACGTTGCAGAAGGCGCAGGCGCGGGTGCAGGTGTCGCCCATCACCATCATGGTGGCGTGGCGCTGCGACCAGCACTCGCCGATGTTGGGGCAGGCGGCCTCCTCGCACACCGTGACCAGGCCGTGCTCGCGCATCAGGGCGCGGGTCTCGTGGTAGACCGGGTGCTGCGGCGCGCGGACGCGGATCCAGTCGGGCTTGCGCAAGCCGGGGTTGTCCGGGCGGTGCAGCTTCTCCGGGTGGCGCGGGGCCTCGCGGTGGTCGATGAGCAGGCGGGTGGGCATCGGTGCTGGCGCCTCCGGGCGGCCTGTATCTGGGCGCGGGCGGCGGGAACGGCAAGCAAGGTTGAGGCTCCGCCTCAAACTCCGCCAAAGGCTGCGCCCTTGGAACGCATCCCTTAAGTGAGGCCAGTCCAGGGCGGCTCGCCCTGGTGGGTCCGGGCAGAGCCCGGCCTTGCTCGCTTCCTAGAAGTGGATCGCCCGTCCCCACGCCCCGAGCACCGCCTCGTGCATGGTCTCGCTGACGGTGGGGTGCGGGAAGACGGTGTGCATCAGCTCGACCTCGGTGCTCTCCAGGGTGCGCGCGATGGCGTAGCCCTGGATCATCTCCGTGACCTCGGCGCCGATCATGTGCGCGCCGAGCAGCTCGCCGGTCGCGTGGTCGAAGACGACCTTCACCATGCCCTCCGGCTCGCCCATGGCGATGGCCTTGCCGTTGCCGATGAACGGGAAGCGGCCGACGCGGACCTCCCTGCCCTCCGCCTTGGCGCGCGCCTCGGTCCAGCCGACGGAGG
>JBPBQS010000267.1:0-1841 GCA_050920955.1 Janthinobacterium lividum
GCCCACGAGGCCGCCACCGACCCGGCCGCGACTCCCAGAACCAGCAGCCCCCGCGCCCTCAGGGCGCGCGCCAGACCGGGTCCGCGAGCCGCCCCACGAACGCCTCGTGCGCCGCCCGCTCCACCGTGCTCGCCACCACCACCCGTGCCACACGCGGCCCGTCCAGGCTGTACGACACCGCCGCCGCCCCCCCCGCCTGCGCCACCAGCGCCAGCCCCCGCTGCCGCCCCCCCGTCAGCTCGACGTACACCTCCGCCAGCAGCGTGCAGTCCAGCACCGCGTTGTGCGTCGTGCGCGCCGACAGGTCGATCCCGAACCGCCGGCACAGCGAATCCAGGCTGTTCGGCATCCCGGGGAAACGCACCTTGGCCATCGCCAGCGTGTCCACCATCCGCGCCCCGTCCAGCGACGGCCGCTTCACCCGCGCCAGCTCCGCGTTGATGAATCCGAAGTCGAACGGCGCGTTGTGCGCGATCAGCGGGTCCTCCCCGCAGAACGCCAGGAACTCGTCCACCACGTCCGCGAACCGCGGCTTGCCCGCCAGGTCGGCGCGCGAGAACCCGTGCACCCGCGACGCCTCCGGCGGGATGTCGCGCTCCGGGTCCAGCAGGCAGTGGTAGCGCTTGCCCGTCGGCAGGTCGCCGAACAGCTCGATCGCGGCGATCTCGATCACCCTGTCGCCGGTGAGCGGGTCGAGCCCCGTCGTCTCGGTGTCGAACAGCACGCTGCGGATCATCGCCAAACCCCCGAAGAGAGAAAGCAGGCATGGGCTCTGCCCAAACCCGCAAAGGGTCCGAGGACCCTTTGATCCCCTTACCTAGGGGATGCGTTCCAAGGGCGCAGCCTTTGGCGGAGTCCAGAAGCAGAGCCTCTGGCCTTCCTCAGCCCCCCGATCAGCCGCCGCAACGCCCGCACCGTGTGCCCCCGCGACAGCCCCGTCCGCACGACCACGTCCGCCCGCCGCCGCTTCTCCGCGTCCGGCATCTGCCGCGCCAGCACCGCGTCCACCTGCGCCTCGCTCATCCGCCTCCGCCGCCTGACGCGCGCCCGCTGCACCGAAGCCGGCGCCGACACCACGACCACCAGGTCCACCCGCGCCTCCCCCCCCGTCTCCAGCAGTAGCGGCACGTCGAGCACCACCACCCCCCGCCCCGCCCGCCTGGCCCGCCGCACGAACCGCCCCTCCTCGCGCCGCACCAGCGGGTGCAGCACCCTCTCCAGCGCCCGCAACGCCCCCGCATCCCCCACCACCCGCGCGCGCAGCAGGTCGCGGTCCACCGCCCCGCCCCGCACCACCCCCGGGAACCGCGCCCCCACCGCCGCCACCCCCGCCCCGCCCCGCGCCTGCAACGCATGCACGCAGGCGTCCGCGTCGAACACCGCGATCCCCGCCCGCCGGAACACGTCCGCCGCCGCGGATTTGCCCATGCCCATCCCCCCGGTGAGCCCGACCACGATCACCCTCGCGCCTCAGCCCCCGCGCGCCGGCAGATCCGCCGCCAGCAGCGCCCACGTCTCCTCGTCCACGACCGGCTCCACCCCGAACCACGCCGCGAACCCCGGCCGCGCCTGGTGCAGCAGCATCCCGAGTCCCTCCACCGCCCGCATCCCCCGCGCCCTCGCCTCCGCCAGCAGCGCGGTCTCCAGCGGCGCGTACACGATGTCCGCCACCGCCATCCCCGCCCCCGCCCGTCCAAGATCGAGCGACAACGCCCCGTGCCCCACCATCCCCAGCGACGTCGTGTTCACCAGCAGCGCCTGGTCCGCGAGCGCATCCCCCCGCGCCTCCCAGTCCACCACCCGCAGCCCCGGCAACGCGTCGGCCAGCCGCTCCGCCCGCT
>JBPBQS010000098.1:0-1840 GCA_050920955.1 Janthinobacterium lividum
CCCGCATCGACCCGCCACAGCACCATCCCGGCGAGCACGCCCTTGAACGTGCTGCACAGCATGAACCGCTCGTCCGCCCGATGCGCCAGCACCGCGCCGGTGCCCACGTCCAGCGCGAACACCCCGAGCCGCCCGCCTCGACGCCGCTCGATCGCCCCGATCGCGTCCCCCGCCTCCGCCCCCCGCGCCGACGCGAGCAGCGCGCACGCCCCGCCCAGCACCCCCCGTCGCGTCGCTAGCCGCCCTCGACCGCCCATGCGCAAACCCTCCCCCGGCCCCGCCCCGTCCCGAGCCGCGCCCCCGCGCATCCGTCGCATGAAAACCCCGGCATGGCTGCCGTGAAAGTGAACGCCCCCGTGTGCCCTGCGTTACGTGCGGCGAGGGTCCGCGTCAGCGGGCAATTCGTCACCCGAGGAGACCACCCGACCATGAACCGCATCGCCCGCTGGGGCTTCGCCCTTGCCCTGCTCCCCGTCGCCGCCTGCTCCAGCAACCCGCCGCCGCCGCCGCCCGTGGCCGACGTCCCGCCGGCTGTCGCCCCCGTCGACCAAGCCTTCGTGACCATGGCCGCGCAGGGCGGCATGGCCGAGGTCCAGCTCGCCACCCTGGCGCAGACCAACGCCCGCAGCCCGCGCGTGAAGGCCTTCGCGAGCGAGATGATCAAGGACCATGGCGCCGCCGACGACCAGCTGATGAAGATCGCGCAGGCCAAGGGCATCACCCCGCCGACCGACCTCAGCGACATGCAGAACCAGCAGAAGACCATGCTGGCCGCCGAGAAGGGCGCGAAGTTCGACCGCGACTACATGCACGGCCAGATCGCCGACCACCAGGCGATGGTGCAGGCCTTCCAGGACGAGTCCACGAACGGCCAGGACCCCGAGATCAAGGCCTTCGCCGCTAGCACGCTGCCCACGATCCAGCAGCACCTCGCCGAGGCGCAGAAGGCGTCCGGCATGAAGATGGCCCGCCCGATGATGCACAAGAAGATGGCGGCACCCGACTCCAACACCTGAGCCGGCCACGACCGCCCGGGGCCTCTCGCGCCCCGGGTGCTTCCACCCGCGTGCCCCGTTTCCGCCGCAGGTGCGCCTCGCCCATGCCAGAGTTGCGTCGTCGGCAGTTCAATCTTTCTTCAGACATGCGATCTAGGGTTGAGCGGACCCTCCCGAGGGGCCCGCTTCGCCAGGAGCCACGCCATGTCCCAGGACCGCCGCGACACGCCCCCGCCGTCCAACGACCACGCCGCCCGCGTCTGGGCGGAGGAGCGCGCTGCCATCCAGGCGCGCATCGACGAGGCCATCCACAAGGTCCTGACCGCGCCGCGCGCCGCCTGAGCAGGCAAGGTCGGGCTCTGCCCGAACCCGCAAAGGGCCCGAGGACCCTTTGATCCCTTGACTTAGGGAAGCCATCCAAGGGGCTTCCCTTGGCGGAGTCCAGAGGCAGAGCCTCTGGCCTTCCTCGCTTACTCCGCCGCCTTCGGCAGCTTCGCCCGCAGCCTGCGGATCCGCCGCGCGTCCGCGTCCATGACCCGGAACTCCACGCCTGACGACGGGTGGCTGATGACCTCGCCACGCGCCGGCACCCGCCCGGCGAGCGTGAACACCAGCCCCCCGACCGTGTCGATGTCCGACCCCCGCTCGTCCTCCGTCAGGATCGGCCCGAGCCGCGTCTCGAACGCGTCGACCTTGAGCCGCGCGTCCACGTCGAGCGTCCCGTCCGGCCGCTCCGTGAGCATCGGCCCCTGCACCTCGTCGTGCTCGTCGGCGATGTCGCCGGTGATGGTCTCGACCAGGTCCTCGATGGTGACCAGCCCGTCGATCCCGCCGTACTCGTCGAC
>JBPBQS010000235.1:0-1806 GCA_050920955.1 Janthinobacterium lividum
GCCCCGCTCCCGGACAACGCCCCCCTCGTCGTCGGCCAGTCCGCCTACCGCGACGCCATGGCCCGCCTCGGCGCGGCGGTGAACATCGTGACCAGCGACGGCCCCGCCGGCCGCTGCGGCTTCACCGCGTCTTCCGTGTGCAGCGTGACCGACGACCCGCCCACGCTCCTGGTCTGCCTCAACCGCACCAGCGCCAACAACGCGCGCTTCAAGCGCAACGGCGTGCTCTGCGTGAACGTGCTGGCCGCCCGCCACGAGGCCCTCTCCGCCGCCTTCGCCGGCCCGCTCGACTCCGCCGCCCGCTTCGCCGAGGGCCGCTGGAGCACGCTCGGCACCGGCGCCCCGGTGCTCGAGGGCGCCCGCGTCGCCTTCGACTGCCGCATCGCCCAGGTCACCGAGGTCGGCACCCACAGCGTGCTCTTCTGCGAGGTCGAGGCGATCCGCACCGGCGGCAACGAGGAGGCCCTGATCTACCTGGGCCGCGCCTACCACCGCCTCGCCACCCCCGCCTGACGCCCTCCGCCCGACCCTGGCGTTCTGCGCCCTTCGCCCCCATCTTCCTGGCTGAAGGCGCCCGACCGAGGCCGCCGCGAGGGGAGTGTCACGATGGGCATGTTCGGCCGCTCGAAGCCCGCTGCGCCGCCACCCGCCTTCCCGTCAGCCACGACGAGGCCGGCTGGCAGCAGCGCCTCTCCCCCGAGCAGTTCCGCGTGCTCCGCGGCCACGGCACCGAGCGCGCCGGCACCAGCCCGCTCGACCGCGAGCACCGCCCCGGCCGCTTCCTCTGCGCCGGCTGCGACGCCGCCCTCTTCGCCTCCGACGCCAAGTTCGACAGCGGCACCGGCTGGCCGTCCTTCACCGCCCCCGTCGACCAGGCCGCCGTCGGCCTCCAGGAGGACCGCGGCCTCCTGATGTCGCGCACCGAGGTCCACTGCGCCCGCTGCGGCGGCCACCTCGGGCACGTGTTCCCCGACGGCCCCCGCCCCACCGGCCTGCGCTACTGCATGAACGGCGCCGCCCTGCGCTTCACGCCCGCCGGGTAGTCCTGCCGCGCAGGACGAAGCCGCGTTTTCGCCCCCGTCTGTCCTGCGCCGCAGGACAGAACAGCCCGATTCCGTCACGAGGGCCGTGACGTTTCGTCCTGCCACGCAGGACAGGAAGCGAAGCAAGCATGGGCTCTCCCTCCGATGGCTATTCCAACGATCCAAGCGGATCGTCGGAACCTTTGGCCAGCTCCGCCCAAACCCGCAAAGGGTCCGAGGACCCTTTGATCCCCTTACTTAGGGAAGCCATCCAAGGGGCTTCCCTTGGCGGAGTTTGAGGCAGCGCCTCATGCTTGCTTCCTCCTCAGACCCTCTGCACGACGTAGCGTTCCGCCAGCGACCCCGCGATGTCGTTGGCGTGCATGGGGTCGCGCGCCTCGACCATGACCTCCAGCTCCGCCGCCTGCACGCTCGCCGCCGCGAACAGCCGCTGGTGCAGGACCTCGATGATGTTGCCGCCCATCGCCCCGATCCGCCCGGAGATGTCGGCGAGCACGCCGGGCCGGTCCGGGATCTGCATGCGCAGCCGCAGCAGCCGCCCGTCGCGCAGCAGGTTGCGGAGCAGCACGTTGGCCAGGATGCGCGGGTCGATGTTGCCCCCGCAGATCACGGTGGCCACGCGCCGCCCGTGGAACCGCTCGGGATGCGCGAGCAGCGCCGCGACCCCCGTCGCCCCCGCGCCCTCCGCGACCAGCTTCGCCCCCTCGGCGAGCAGCGCGATCGCGTCCTCGACCCCGCGCTCGCTCACGCGCAGCACCTCGGA
>JBPBQS010000155.1:0-1800 GCA_050920955.1 Janthinobacterium lividum
GCACGAACAGGCGCGAGCCGGCGCAGCACACCTGGCCCTGGTTGAAGAAGATCGCCGACGCGGCGCCGGGCACGGCCTTGGCCATGTCGGCGTCGGGGAACACGATGGTCGGCGACTTGCCGCCCAGTTCCAGGCTGACCTTCTTCAGGTTGCCGGTGGCCGCGCGGGCGATCTGCTTGCCCACGTCGGTCGAGCCGGTGAAGGCGATCTTGTCCACGTCCGGGTGCTCGGTCAGCGCCGCGCCCGCGGTCGGGCCGTAGCCGGCGAGGATGTTGAGCACGCCGGCGGGGAACTCCGCCTCCAGCACCAGCTCGGCCAGGCGCAGCGCGGTGAGCGGGGTCTGCTCGGCGGCCTTGAGGACGACGGTGCAGCCGGTGGCGATGGCGGGCGCGATCTTCCACGCGGCCATCAGCAGCGGGAAGTTCCAGGGGATGATCTGCCCGACCACGCCCACCGGCTCGCGCACGGTGTAGGACAGGTACTCGCCCGGCAGCGACAGGGGGATGTAGGAGCCGCGGATCTTGGTCGCCCAGCCCGCCATGTAGCGGAACATGTCGATCGCCAGCGCCACGTCGGCGGCGCGCGCCACGGTCACCGGCTTGCCGTTGTCGAGGCTCTCCAGCTCGGCGAACTCGTCGGCGTTCTGCTCCAGCAGGTCGGCGAGGCGCCACAGGAGCTGGCCGCGCTTGGAGTGGCTGACGCTGGCCCAGGAGCCGTCGTCGAAGGTGCGGCGGGCGGCGGCGACGGCGCGGTTGACGTCCGAGCGGTCGGCCTCGGCCACGCTCATGACGATCTGGCCGTTCGCGGGGTTGTAGACCGGGATGGTCTTGCCGGACTCCGCGTCGCAGAGCCTGCCGTCGATGAGCATCTTGCCGCCGCGCGACAGGAACCCCTGCGCGGCGCTCCCGAGGCGGGAGTCGTGTGCGATCACGTCCATGGTGCGTCTTCCCTGTTGTGGCGGCCGGCTTCGCGCGGCTTCGTGGTGGGGCGGGGAGGTCCGCCTGCGGCATTTGTCGCGCAACCCTGCCCCGCGGGCCAGCGCAATCGACCGCGCGGCCGGCGCCTGCCGGACCCGCGAGGCCGCCACGGCCAGGCCCCGCCAGCCCGGCGCCCGGGTGCGGCGCGAAGGCCGCAGCCGCGGCGGGAACGGCCCGGGCGGCACAGGCGGGACTCGCCGGATGCCGCCGCGTTGTCACATGATGGCAACGTCGCTGCACCGCCGGGCAGCGTGACGCCCGCGTCTTGGTCTTTCCGCAAGCATTGGCGCGCTATCCTGCCGGCAACCTGCGCCTTCGCGACCCTGGAGCACGACGTGACCGACACATGCTCGCTTCTGACCTGGTTCGGAACACTCCTGTACTTCGACGAGGAGCGGCAGACGCTGCGCCACGGGCCGCTCGCGACCGCGCCGCGCAACGTGGTGCTGCGCGACGGCGCCGCCCGCCCGGAGAAGCTCGGCGGCCAGGACACGGCGGAACCGAACTGGGGCCTGCCGCGCGACCACGCGCTGGCCGTGCTCGCCCAGCCGGGCGAGCGCCGCGTCGGCCTGGCCGCTGGGCCGGCCTTCCTGCGCGCGCTGCCCGGCGGCGAGGTCGACGCCGAGGCCGGCCAGCTCGACGAGTGGGAGCGCTTCCTCCCCCTCGCCCCCGACCGGCTCGACCTGCTGCTCGAGGTCCTCGGCACCGGCTGGTACATGCCGCGCGGCGCCCAGGTGATCCGCCGCCACGAGGTGGAGATGCTGCCCGGCCTGCGCCTGCGCATCGGGGCGTTCGAGGCCGACCTGACGCACGCCACCTTCCC
>JBPBQS010000268.1:0-1797 GCA_050920955.1 Janthinobacterium lividum
CCGGGATGGCCCACGATGAAGTCCGACGACAGCGCGAGGTCCGGCCGCGCCGCCCGCAGCCGGTCCACCAGCCGCAGGTAGTCCTCCGCCGTGTGCTTCCGGTTCATCGCCGCCAGCACGCGATCGGACCCCGACTGCACCGGCAAATGCAGGAACGGCATGAGCTGCGGCAGGTCCCGGTGCGCCTCCACCAGGCAGTCGCCCGTGCCGGCATCCCCCACCATGTCGCGCGGATGCGACGTCGTGTAGCGCAGCCGCGCCAGCCCCGGGATCTCCGCCAGCGCCCGCAGCAGCCGCGCCAGCCCCCACACGCCCCCCTCCGGCGCCTCGCCATGGTAGGCGTTGACGTTCTGCCCGAGCAGCGTGATCTCGCGCGCGCCCTGCGCCACCAGCCGCCGCGCCTCCGCGATCACCGACCCCGCCGGCCGGCTCGCCTCCGCGCCTCGCGTATACGGCACCACGCAGAACGAGCAGAACTTGTCGCATCCCTCCTGCACCGTCAGGAACGCGGTGATTCCCTGCGGCGCCGCGGCATCCGGCAGGAAGTCGAACTTCTGCTCGGCCGGGAAATCCGTCTCCACCACGGCGCCCGCCGCCCGCGTGGCCCGCGCCACCATCTCCGGCAGCCTGTGGTACGTCTGCGGCCCGAGCACGATGTCCACGTACGGCGCGCGCGCCAGGATCTCCGGCCCCTCCGCCTGCGCGACGCAGCCCGCGACCGCGAGGATGGTGCGCTGCCCCCGCGCCTCGCGCGCCTGCTTGACCAGCCGCAGCCGACCCAGCTCGGAGAACACCTTCTCCGCCGCCCGGTCGCGGATGTGGCAGGTGTTGAGCACGATCATGTCCGCGTCGTCCGGCCCGTCCGCCGGCCCGTACCCGACCGGCGCCAGCACATCCGCCATCCGCAGGCTGTCGTACACGTTCATCTGGCAGCCCCAGGTGATGACGTGCAGCCGGCGTCGGCCGGACGGTGCGGGAAGGTCTGCGGTCGGATCGGTCATCGGCGCGCTATCCCGTGCCCGCCCGGAACAGCCCGGCGGGAGCGGCAGGAATCGGGACGGCCCGGGAGCGAGTCAACCCTGGAGACGGCGTTCCGCAGCGGCGATGGTCCTGCTTCGATGGCCCGCAGTCTCGCAGGACGGACCGGTGCCGTGTCAAGCGATTCGCCGCGCCCTGGCCTGCCCCGCCCTCATGGTGCAAGACCGTCGCCGTCCCGGACGCCCCGACGGGCCGCAGCGGAGCAGGTCGCATGGTCATCGTGTTCGCCACCGGCCACCGCGGCTTCGACTCCCTGGGCGAGGGCTGGTCCACCCCGGAGGGCGACCGCACCTGGGCCATGGGCCCGCGCAGCACCCTGGTGCTGCCCAGGCTGGTGCCGATGCCGGAGGGCTACACCGCCACCCTCAACGTCATGGGCTACGAGCCCACCGGCCTGGTCCAGGCGGTGCGCGTCCTGTGCAACGGCACCGACCTGGGCGAGCAGGAGCTGTCCCGCGAGGGCCCGCTGGTGCTCCGCCTGGACGCCGCCGTGCTGGCCGGCCACGGGCGGATCGAGCTGGTGTTCCTCCCCCGCCACCACGCCAGCCCCCACTCCGTCGGCCAGGGCGACGACCGTCGCCCGCTCTCCTTCTCGCTGTCGTGGATCTCGTTCTCCGCGTGCATGCCGCCCACCGACGCCATCGAGCCGCCGATCGCAGGCCTCGACGACGCGGCGCTGATGATGGGCTTCGAGAGCCTGGGCGACGACTGCGAGTTCGGCTTCGCCCAGCGCGCCGCCGGTGCCGAGCCGCTCAGCCT
>JBPBQS010000203.1:0-1790 GCA_050920955.1 Janthinobacterium lividum
ATATAGAGAAGCTGATCGGTTCCGCCAACGGCCGGCGCAACCCGGCCGCCTCGGCGCGCCGCAGCAGGTCGTCGAGCGTCATCGTCTGCAACCGCTCGCACAGCGAGGCATCCAGCTCTTGCCACAGTCTGTCCACCACGGCGTCCTGCAGGTCCCCGCGCGGCCCGTCCTCGCCGGGCGAGTCGTCCGCCGTCGCCGTGCGCACCACGTCGCACAGACAGATGTCGCGCCTGGCCCGCCCGAGCCGGTACCCGCCGCGTGGCCCGCGCACGCTCTCCAGCAGCCCCGAGCGCGACAGCGCCTGCAGCAGCGGCTCGATGCCGCGGCGCGCCAGGCCGGCGCGCTCGGCGATCTCCGCGGCGCTCACGGTGCAGGAGCGCCCGGCGTGGAACCCGACATCGAGCATGATGAGCACGGCCACCATCGCCCTGTCGCGGCGCACCAGCATCCCCATCTCCCTCACAACGCACAGCCCTGCCCGGCCCCCGGGCATGGAACCGGATCGCCCGCCCGGCGCTCCCCCAGACATGTGCCAACTCGGGCCGGATGTCACGCCAGATGAACGCAATCCCCCGCCGTCCCGCGGCCATGGCCGGCCTCGACCGCCCCGCGACCGAGGCGCGTGACGACGCGCGCCCCGACGCCGAGGCCGCCCCCGTCGTGCGCCCGCGCATGCCGCCGCGCGGCCGCCTCTACGACAGCATCCTCGACACCGTGGGCGCGACCCCCCTGGTCCGCCTGCCGCGCCTCGAGGCCGAGGAGGGCGTCGGCGCCCGCCTCGCCCTCAAGCTGGAGTTCTTCAACCCGCTCGGCTCGGTGAAGGACCGCATCGGCCTGGCCATGGTCGAGGCCGCCGAGGCCGCCGGCCTGATCTCGCCCGGCCGCTCCACCCTGGTCGAGCCCACCTCGGGCAACACCGGCATAGCGCTCGCCTTCGTCGCCGCCGCCAAGGGCTACAGGCTGGTCGTGACCATGCCCGAGGGCGCCTCCGTCGAGCGCCGCCGCATGATGCGCATCATGGACGCCCAGATCGTGCTGACGCCCACGCAGACCGGCATGGCCGGCGCCATCGCGCGCGCCGAGCAGATCGTGGCCGAGACCCCCGGCGCCTGGATGCCGCGCCAGTTCGACAATCCCGCCAACCCCGAGATCCACGCCGCCGCCACCGCCGAGGAGATCTGGGCCGACACCGCGGGCGAGGTCGACGCCGTGGTCGCGGGCCTGGGCACCGGCGGCACGCTCACCGGCATCGCCCGCGCTCTGCGCCCGCGCCGCCCCGGCATGGCGATCATCGGCATCGAGCCCGCCGAGTCCGCCGTGCTCAACGGCGACGAGCCCGGCCCGCACGGCATCCAGGGCATCGGCCCCGGCTTCCGCCCCGCCGTGCTCGACCTGGAGCAGATCGACACCGTGCTCACCGTCTCCGAGCGCAACTCCGTCGCCGCCGCCCGCCGCTGCGCCCGCACCGAGGGCATCCCCGTCGGCATCTCGTCGGGCTCCGTGGTGCACGCGATGCTGGAGCTGGCGCGCGAGCCCCGCTTCGCCGGCAAGCTGATCGTCGGCATCGCGCCCTCCTTCGCCGAGCGCTACCTGTCCACCGCCCTGTTCGCCGGACTCTGACTCCATGCCCCCTGCCGAAGCCGCCCACCCCGTCGCCCCCGACGCCCCGCTCCCGGACAACGCCCCCCTCGTCGTCGGCCAGTCCGCCTACCGCGACGCCATGGCCCGCCTCGGCGCGGCGGTGAACATCGTGACCAGCGACGGCCCCGCCGGCCGCTGCGGCTTCACCG
>JBPBQS010000036.1:0-1783 GCA_050920955.1 Janthinobacterium lividum
GGGCAGGGCGCGCGCCATGTGGGCGACGCTGCTCTCGGCCGCGTCCAGCTCCGCCTCCTGGTGCTGCGCGAAGTAGCCCACGCGCAGCTTGCCCGAGCGCCGGACCTCGCCGGTGAGCGGCTCCAGGCGGCCGGCGAGGAGTTTTGCAAATGTCGACTTGCCGTTGCCGTTGGCGCCGAGGAGCGCGATGCGGTCGTCCATGTCGATCGACAGGTGCAGGCCGCGCAGGATCGGCGTCGTGCCGTAGCCGACGCTGGCGTGGTCGATGGCGATGACCGGGGGCGCCAGGCGCGCGGGCTCGGGGAAGGCGAAGCGCGTCGGCGCGTCCTCCACGACGGTCTCCAGCGCCGGCAGCTTCTCCAGGGCGCGCAGACGGGACTGCGCCTGGCGCGCCTTGGTCGCCTTGGCGCGGAAGCGGTCGACGAACGCCTGCATGTGGGCGCGCTGGGCGTTGATGCGCTCGGCGGCGCGGGCGTGCTGCATGGCGTGCTCGGTGCGGATGCGCACGAACTCGTCGTAGCCGCCGGGCGTGAGGCTGATGCGCCGCTGGTCGAGGTGGGCGATCGCCTGCACCGAGCGGTCGAGCAGCCCGCGGTCGTGGCTCACCACCAGCGCCGCGCCGGGGAAGCGGGCGAGCCAGCCCTCCAGCCACAGCGTCGCCTCCAGGTCGAGGTGGTTGGTCGGCTCGTCGAGCAGCAGCAGGTCGGGCGCGCCGAACAGCGCGGCGGCCAGCGCCACGCGCATCCGCCAGCCGCCCGAGAACGAGGACACCGGCCGCGCCTGCTGCGCCTCGTCGAAGCCCAGCCCCGCCAGGATCGCGGCCGCCCGCGAGGTCGCCGAGTCCGCGCCGATCGCGCGCAGCCGCTCGTGCACCTCCGCCAGGCGCTGCGGGTCCTCGCCCGAGCCCAGCCGCTCGGCGTCCGCGAGCAGCGCCGTGCGCTCCGGGTCGCCCTCCAGCACCGTCTCCACCAGCGTCGCGTCGCCCGACGGCGCCTCCTGCTTCACCCGGCCGATGCGCGCGCGCGCGGCGAGGCGGATGTCGCCGCCGTCCACCGCGAGGTCGCCGGCGATGGCCTTGAGCAGCGTGGACTTGCCCGCGCCGTTGCGGCCCACGAGGCCGATGCGGCGGCCGGCCTCCACGGTGAGGTCGGCGCCCTCCAGCAGGGTGCGGCCGGCGATGCGCAGGGTGACGGAACGGACGGCCAGGAGGCTCATGGGCGCGGGTCTAGCACGAAGGCAAGGCAAGGCCAGGGCCCTGCCCTGGACCCGCCAGGGCGAGCCGCCCTGGACTGGCCTTACTTAAGTGGCGCGTTCCAAGGGCGCAGCCTTTGGCGGAGTCCAGAGGCAGCGCCTCTGGCCTTGCTTCCTTGCCTCGGGTACACGCGCGCCCAGTCCAGAACCCCAAGGAGCCTCCCCATGGCCGAGCGCACGCTGTCCATCCTCAAGCCCGACGCCACCCGCCGCAACCTGACCGGCAAGATCAACGCGAAGTTCGAGGAGGCGGGCCTGCGCATCGTCGCCCAGCGCCGCATGCGCCTGAGCCAGGCCACCGCCGAGGCGTTCTACGCCGTGCACGCCGAGCGCCCGTTCTTCCGCGACCTGGTGACGTTCATGACGTCGGGCCCGGTCGTGGTGCAGGTGCTCGAGGGCGAGAACGCCATGGCCGAGAACCGCCGCCTGATGGGCGCCACCGACCCGAAGAAGGCCGACGCCGGCACCATCCGCGCCGAGTTCGCCGAGAGCATCGAGGCCAACTCCGTGCACGGCTCGGACAGCGTGGAGA
>JBPBQS010000236.1:0-1764 GCA_050920955.1 Janthinobacterium lividum
CGGACTCCGGGCCGTCCTCGCGCAGCGCGACCGCCTCGGCCTCCAGCGCTGCGGTGTCCTCGCCGCGTGCGCGCGCAGCCCCGATCTCCTTCGACATGACCTTGCGCCTGGCCTGGCGCGCCTCGGCCGACGCGATCAGCGCGCGCCGCTCCGCGTCCAGCCGGAGGATCTCCGGGCTCTGCGGCGGCAGCGAGCGCCGGGCCATGGCGGCGTCGAACGCCTCGGGATCGGCCCGGATCGCCCGTATGTCGTGCATCAGGAGGCCTCCACGCGCTTCTTCTCGACCAGCCTCGCCAGGAAGATCGACAGCTCGTAGAGCACGATCAGCGGCACGGCGAGGCCGGTCTGGGTGATGATGTCGGGCGGCGTCAGGATCGCGGCGGCCACGAAGCAGCCGACGTAGGCGTAGCGCCGGTACTTCTTCAGCCCCGCCGAGGTGACGATGCCGACCTTGGCGCACAGCGTCAGCGCGACCGGAAGCTGGAACGCGATCCCGAACGCGAAGATGAGCTTCATCACCAGCGACAGGTACTCGCTGACCTTGGCCTGCAGCTGGATCTGCAGGCCGTCGCCGCCGCCCGTGGTCTCGAAGCTCAGGAAGAACGTCCACGCGACCGGGAACACGAAGTAGTAGGCGAGTGCCGCGCCCAGCACGAACAGCACCGGGGTCGCCACCAGGAACGGGGCGAAGGCGCGCTTCTCGCTGCGGTACAGTCCGGGCGCGATGAACAGCCAGAGCTGGCTCGCGATCACGGGGAAGGAGAGGAACGCGGCGCCGAAGAAGCCCACCTTGATGTAGGTGAAGAACGCCTCGTACAGCGCCGTGTAGATCAGGTGCGGCTGCTCGTTCTTCTGCCGCATGATGCGCGCTAGCGGCTGCGCCAGGAACAGGTAGATGTCGCCGGAGAAGTGGTAGCAGACCGCGAAGCACAGCAGGAACGCGACCATCGACCAGAGCAGCCGCTTGCGCAGCTCCACCAGGTGCTCGAGCAGCGGCATGGGCTTGTCGTTGATGGTGTCTGCGGGCGCGTCCGTGCTGGCCAACTGTGCGTCCTGCAATGCGAAGGGCCCGGCGCCGCAAATCCGCGCCGGTGCCGCCGGGCCGGGAGCGGCTCTAGCCCGGGGGGACCGGCGGACCGGCCGGGGCAACACCTGCCACGGATGGCGCGGCTGCGGAAGGGACGGCGTCCTCGGGCACCACGGGCGCGAACTCCGCGGCCGGGGGCAGCACCGCGCCCGGCGGGATGAACGACGGCGCCGCGGCGCGCGCAGCCTGGGCGGGGTGCACAGCCTCCGGCGCCTCCGTGCCCGGCGGCACGAACGACGGCGCGGCCGACGCCTGCGGGCGCGGCAGCCCGATGCTGTGCTCCGTGCCGACGCGCTCCGCCTCGATGGCGTCCGCCGCCACGCTGGCGCCCGGGCGCGACGCAGGCGTGGCGCCCGGGCGCAGCGGGTCCTCCGACAGCGTGCGGCGCAGGCTGCCGTCGCCGTCCACCGCGCGCGCGATCTGGTCGCGTATGTTGAGGCTGCGCAGGTCCTTGAACTGGTCGCGCACCTCGTGGAGGTTCGCCTCGCGGACCATCTCGTCGACGTGGACCTGGAACTCGCCCGCCATCCTGCGGCCCTTCTTCACCAGATCGGCGATGGTCTTGATCGCGACCGGCATGTCCTTCGGCCCGATGGCGACAAGGGCCACGACGCCGATCAGCGCGATCTCGGACCAGGCGAAGTCGAACATGCGCGAGGATCTCTCCGGGTGGCGGG
>JBPBQS010000037.1:0-1743 GCA_050920955.1 Janthinobacterium lividum
GAACAGCTCGATGGTCTTCGAGGTGCAGCGGTCCTCGCGGGTCAGCTTGCCGGGGATAGTGGACAGGGTGAGGGTGACAGGCATGGCAGGTCCTCTCGGGACAGCGCGCACGACCGCGCACGCGCACCCGATGTGCACGCGCCGGCCGTGGGGGATGGGGATGTCTGGAAGTGCGGCCCGGGCTGTGCCGGGCGGCAGGTCAGGCGGCCGCGCGGTGCTCCACCGCGGTGCCGGCGCCAGGCGGCGGCATGTCGCCACCGTCCGCCTCGTCGTCGTCGTCAGGCCCGGAACCGGCAATCCCGGCGTCGCCTGCGTCCTCTCCGGCGCCCTGGAGATCATCCTCCAGGTCCTCGTCCTCGCCGCCGATCAGGCTGGCTGGGCTACGACGTGCCTCAAGCTCCCTGGCCGTGGGTGCGAACAGGGCGGCCGGGTGGACGAAGGATCCTTCGCCCACGTGCGCGATGAGCGCCGCCCGCGTCTCCTTGCCGGTGTTGCGCGGCAGCACGCTGTTAGCTGACGCCGTGCTTTCCATCGCCTGCTTGGACAGGCAGGACAGGAACTCCTGGGTCGCCATGTTCGGCAGGTAGACGTCGGCGCCGATCACCGCGCCCGCGTGACGCGCCACCATGCCGCTCTGGCTCATGTTGTCGCGGCACGACAGCACCTGGACCAGCATCCCCCGCGCCGTGGCGCGCAGCAGCCCGAGATCCTGGGTCAGTACCCCGCCCTCGGTCAGCTGCTCGGCGATGCGCTCGCGCTGCCCGAAGCCCTGGGTGGGAGCACCGGAGTGGACCTGGACGTTCCTGCCGCCCAGGGCGAGGACCAGCAGGCCGATCAGCACGTCGTCGCCAATCGGCGCCTCCTGCAGCGCCTGGTGCAGCGCATCGGTGCGCAGGTCGCCGATCATCGCCACGCCCTTGGCCGTGATCTCGGCCCGGGGCTTCGTTGCCGGCGTCCCGGCGTCCTCTTCCTTGCCGCCCTTGGCACCTCGCTTCGCTTCCGGCATCGCGTAGGGGACGTGCTCCACCTCGCCACTGCGCGGGTCGACGTAGCAGGCGATGCTGTCGCCCTTGCGAGGCTTGCCGTAGTGGCGCATCGCCTTGGGCGGCAGCTTCACGTCGCCGTAGGAACCCAGCTCGGCCAGGTGGCCGCCCCTGGGCAGGTTGTTGGCCAGCCACTCGTTCTGCGCGCCCATGAACTCCTCGACCTGGTTGGTCGTGCGCGCGTCCGTGCCGCCCTCGGCGAACAGGTCGTCGGTCCACACGATGCCGTAGGCCTGGGCTAGTTCGGCACCGAACTTAGCGGCACTGGCAGGCAGGGTGCGCTTGGCCAGGGCGCGCGCGATCTCCCACCACACCGCGCGCTGGCCTTTCTTGGGCTTGTGCTTCTTCCACACCGTTGCCTGCTCGTCCGCGGAGGCCGCGGCGATGGTGCGCAGGATGCCCTCCTCGGGCATGTCGCCGAGCGCCATCTGGTCGAGCATCGCTGGCAGCAGCTGCGCCAGCAGCCGGAGCTTGCGCAGGGTGCGCACCGGCAAGGCGAGGGCGGTGGCGATGGCCTGCTCTGTCCACTCGGCCGAGACCAGGGCCTCGATGGCGCGCCATTGGTCGACTGGCCCCATCTGGGCGCGCACCACGTTCTCCGACATCGCGCGCAGGGCGTCGCCGCCGTCGTCCGGGCCGCGCACCAGCACCAGGATCTCCGCCCACCCCGCCGCGATGGCGGCCGCGACCCGACGGTGCC
>JBPBQS010000038.1:0-1741 GCA_050920955.1 Janthinobacterium lividum
CACCATGCCGAACGCGACGATGTCGGGGGACAAGCGATGAACCGCGCCGTGCCGGCCGCGCTCGGCGTCGGCGTCGCGGCGCTGCTGTGCATCGTGGTGCTCGCCGCGCTCTCGGCGGGGCCGGTGATGCCGTCCTACCTCGCCGCGTGGCTGTTCTGGCTGGCGCTGCCGGCCGGCGCGCTGCCGCTGGTGATGGCGTTCGACCTGGCCGCGGCGCCGCTGCAGCCGGTCCCGCCCAGGGTCGGCTCCGCCGAGGGCAAGCGCTCCGCCACGCTCCGCCTGCCGCTGCTCCTGCTGCCGGCGCTGCGCCTGCTGCTGGTGGCGCTGCCGCTGGTGGCGCTGCTCGCGATCCCGGTGCTCCTGGCGCAGGCGGGCCTGTTCGGCACTGCGGTGTCGCGCCACGGCTTCGCCGCCGGCTGGTACTCCCCTGGCGCACGCACGCTGCGCGCCGTGGCGGTGCTGGTGGTGTGGAGCGTGCTGGCGCTGCTGTTCCTGCGCCCCGGGCGCCCGCGCGCGCTCGCGGCGCTGGGGCTGGTGGTGCACCTGTTCGCCGGCACGCTGCTGGCCATGGACCTCGCGATGTCGGTGGCGCCGGGGCTGAACTCCAGCATCTACGGCCTGCTGCTGATCGCGTCGCAGTGCGGCGTCGCCTTCTCCGTGGCGGTGCTGCTGTCCGGATCGCCCCTGCTCGCCGGCCCGGCCGCCTGGTCCCGGCGTGACGAGGCCGCAACCCTGCCGGGCTCGGTGATCGCGACGCTGCTCTGGCTGCTCGCCGCCTGGATGTTCCTGCAGTTCAACCAGTACCTGGTGATCTGGTCCGCCAACCTGCCGCGCGAGATCGTCTGGTACCAGCAGCGCGACCTGGGCCTGGGCCGGGCGGCGGAGTGGTTCGGCCTGCTGGCGTTCCTGGTGCCGCTGCTCGCGGCCACGATCCCCCGCTTCGCGCACGACGCCCGCGTGCTGGCCGGGCTCGCGGGGCTGGTGCTGCTGATGCACCTGGTCGAGACGCTGTGGCTGATCACGCCCTCGTTCCGCGGCGCCTTCACCCTGTCGCTGGCCGACCTGCTTGGGCTGGCCGGGATTGGCGGCATCTCCTGCGCCCTGCTGCTCCTCGCGCGCGGCCGTATCGTGGGGCACCCCGCATGACCAGGATTTCCCGCATTCTCGGCGGCACCGCGCGCCCTGCCGCGACCGGCATGGCTCTTCCCCCGCTGGCGGGCGCGCAGGAGCGTACGCCCGGCCTGCTTGCGGGCATCGGCGTGGGCCGCATCGCCGCGTGGGGCGCGGCTGGCCTCGCCCTGGTCGGCGGCACGGCGCTGCTGGCCGGCGGCCGCGGGCGCAAGGCGGGCGCCGGCGCGTCCGGCGGCGGGGGCGTGGCGGGCCACGTCGATCCCGTGGGCGGTCATGCCGACCACCAGGACTGGGACTACGGCGAGCACGGCCCCGAGACCGGCCGCGGCCGCCCTTCGACCCCAGCCAGCGCGGAGTCGCGCGAGGCCGGCCACGAGATCGAGGACGTCAGCACCCGCAACATCCACCGCGTCATGGCACTGTTCGCCGCGGTCGCGCTGGCGGCGGTGTTCGGCATGATCGCGCTGATCGGCGTGTGGCGGGCCGACGACCGCGCCAGCCGCCCGACGCTCACCGCGCTGCAGGTCGCCCCGATCCAGGTTCCCGGCCCGCACCTCCAGGTGGACGCATACTCCGACTTGGACCATGAGCGTGGCCGCGAGATCGGCAA
>JBPBQS010000269.1:0-1740 GCA_050920955.1 Janthinobacterium lividum
CGCAACTGCCGCTTCCTGCAGGGGCCGCAGACCGACCGCGACGCGGTGCGCCGGATCGCCGAGGCGGTGCGCACGGCGGCGACGATCGAGGTCGACATCCGCAACCACCGCAAGGACGGCACGCCGTTCTGGAACCGGCTGCTGGTCGGCCCGGTGCGCGACGCGGCGGGCGAGGTCGCGTATTTCTACGCGAGCCAGATCGACGTGACGCTGGAGCGCGAGCGTCTCGTCGACCTGCAGAGCGACAACGCGTCGCTCGCGGCCGAGCTGGGCGACCGGCAGCGGCTGCAGGAGGAGGGGGCGGCGCACCTGCGCTTCGCCACCGAGGCGGGGCGGCTGGGGATCTGGAGCCTCGACGCGGCGTCCGGGGCGCTGTCGACCTCGCGCCGCTGCCGGCAGATCCTGGGCCGCGACCCATCGCTGGCGTTCCCGATGGACGAGCTGCGCCGCGCGATCCATCCCGAGGACCGCGAGCGGGTCGAGGCGGCGCTGGCCGCGAGCCTTGCGACCGGCGCGGACTACGGGCTGGAGTGCCGCATCGTCCGCGAGGACGGCGGCGTCGGCTGGGTCGAGATGCGCGCCGAGGTGGAGCTCACGCCGGAGGGCAAGGCGCGGCGCATGGCCGGCATCTCGCTCGAGGTCAGCGACCGCAAGCGTGCGGAGCTGCGCATCGCCGCCATGGCCGCGCTCGACAAGGAGCTGCTGCTGCACGAGGACGCGGGCGAGCTGGCCTTCGCGGCCGCCCGGACGCTCGGCCTGACCCTGGGCGTCACCCGGGTCGGCTACGGCGCCGTCGACCTGGCCGCCGAGACGATCGCGATCGAGCGCGACTGGACTGCGCCCGGGTGCGCGACGCTGGCGGGCACGATGCGGTTCCGCGACTACGGGTCATACATCGACGAGCTGCGCCGGGGAGAGACGGTGGTGGTGGCCGACGCGGCGCTCGATCCGCGGACCAGCGCCACGGCGGCGGCGCTGGCGGCGATCGGCGCCACGTCGTTCATCAACCTGCCGGTCAACGACCGGGAGGGCCTGGTCGCGGTGCTGTTCCTCGCGCAGGGGACGGCGCGCGCGTGGACTCCCGAAGACCTCGACTTCATCCGCGAGGTGGCGCACCGCACGCACATGGCGGTGGAACGTCGCCGGGCCGAGCAGGCGCTGCGTCGCCGCGCCGGCGAGTTCGAGGCTCTCGTCGAGAACGTCAGCCAGCTCGCCTGGATGGCCGAGCCGGACGGACGGGTGTTCTGGTACAACCGGCGCTGGTACGCCTACACCGGGACGGACCTGGCGGCGATGCAGGACGCGGGCTGGCGCGGCGTCTGCCGTCCCGACGAGGGGGACGCGATCGTCGCCGAGGTCGCGGCACACTGCGCGCGCGGCGTGGCGTGGGAGGGGATCCATGCGTTGCGGGGCGCGGACGGGCGGTTCCGGCCGTTCCTGACGCGCGCCGAGCCGATCCGCGACGACGCCGGCCGGCTGGTGCGCTGGTTCGGCACCAACACGGACATCACGACGCAGCTCGAGGCCGAGCAGAGCCTGCGCGAGCTGAACGACACGCTGGAGCAGCGCGTCGCCGCCGAGGTGGCCGAGCGGCTCAAGGCGCAGGAGCAGCTCCGCCAGGCGCAGAAGATGGAGGCCGTGGGCCAGCTCACCGGCGGGCTGGCGCACGACTTCAACAACCTGCTCACCGGGATCACCGGGAGCATGGAGCTGCTGCGCACGCGCATCGCGCAGGGCCGG
>JBPBQS010000317.1:0-1727 GCA_050920955.1 Janthinobacterium lividum
TGGTGACGACGGCCGGGCGCATGATGATCGCGCAGATCCTGCCGCAGCACGCGGCCGTGCCGTTCAGCCTGCTCAACAAGCAGCTGACGAAGAAGATGGTCTCCGACGTGATCGACGCGGTGTACCGCCACTGCGGCCAGAAGGAGTGCGTGATCTTCGCAGACCGCCTGATGGGGCTCGGCTTCGCCCAGGCGGCCAAGGCGGGCATCAGCTTCGGCAAGGACGACCTGATCATCCCGGACTCCAAGGGCGAGCTGGTCGAGAAGACCCAGACCGAGGTCAAGGAGTTCGAGCAGCAGTACCAGGACGGCCTGATCACCGCCGGCGAGCGCTACAACAAGGTCGTCGACGCCTGGTCGCGCTGCACCGACGACGTGCAGGCCGCGATGATGAAGGAGATCTCGCGCCAGGAGATCGGCAAGCCCACGAACTCGGTGTGGATGATGAGCCACTCCGGCGCGCGCGGCTCGCCGGCGCAGATGAAGCAGCTCGCCGGCATGCGCGGCCTGATGGCCAAGCCGTCTGGCGAGATCATCGAGCAGCCGATCATCGCCAACTTCAAGGAGGGCCTCTCGGTCCTCGACTACTTCACCTCCACCCACGGCGCCCGCAAGGGCCTCGCGGACACGGCGCTGAAGACGGCGAACTCCGGCTACCTGACGCGCCGCCTGGTCGACGTGGCGCAGGACTGCATCATCGTCGAGGAGGACTGCGGCACCGAGCGCGGGCTGACCGTGCGCGCGGTGATGGACGGCGGCGAGGTCGTCTCCTCGCTCTCCGAGCGCACGCTCGGCCGCACCACGGCCGAGGACACGCTCGACCCGAGCACCAACGCCGTGATCTGCGCGCGCAACACGCTGATCGACGAGGAGATGGCCGAGCGCATCGAGCAGGCCGGCGTGGAGGTGATGAAGATCCGCTCCGTGCTGACCTGCGACAGCCGCGTCGGCGTGTGCGGCGCCTGCTACGGGCGCGACCTCGCCCGCGGCACGTCGGTCAACATCGGCGAGGCGGTCGGCGTGATCGCGGCGCAGTCCATCGGCGAGCCGGGCACCCAGCTCACCATGCGCACCTTCCACATCGGCGGCGCCGCCCAGCGTGGCGCCGAGCAGTCGAGCGTGGAGGCCTCCCACGAGGGCACGGTCGCGGTGCGCAACCGCAACGTCGTGCAGAACTCCATGGGCGTGCCCGTGGTGATGGCGCGTAACTGCGAGATCGTGCTGCAGGACGACAAGGGCCGCGAGCGCGCGCGCTTCCGCGTCCCCTATGGCGCGCGCCTGCTCGTCGACGACGGCGCGCGGGTCACGCGCCTGCAGAAGCTGGCGGAGTGGGACCCGTACACCCTGCCGATCATCACCGAGCGGTCCGGCCAGGTGGAGTACCTCGACCTCATCGACTCGATCACCATCGTCGAGCGCATGGACGAGGTGACCGGCCTGACCTCGCGCGTGGTCGTGGACTACAAGCAGGTCGCCAAGGGCGTCGACCTACGCCCGCGCCTGCAGGTGAAGGACGCCAACGGCGACGTCCTGAAGCTGCCGAGCGGCGCCGAGGCCCGCTACTTCCTCACCCCCGACTCCATCCTCTCGGTGGAGAACGGCGTGACGGTGCAGGCCGGCGACGTGCTGGCCCGCATCCCGCGCGAGGGCAGCAAGACGCGCGACATCACCGGCGGCCTGCCGCGCGTGGCCGAGCTGTTCGAGGCCCGCCGCCCGAAGGATCACGCG
>JBPBQS010000039.1:0-1725 GCA_050920955.1 Janthinobacterium lividum
TGCCCGACCCCAGGCGCGCCGCCGACCGTTATCCGCACCAGCTGTCCGGCGGCCTGCGCCAGCGCGCGATGATCGCCATGGCCTTGTCCTGCAACCCGTCCCTGCTGATCGCCGACGAGCCGACCACGGCGCTCGACGTGACCGTGCAGGCGCAGATCCTCGACCTGCTGCGTCGGCTGCGCACCGATTTCGGCTCGTCGGTGCTGCTGATCACCCATGACATGGGCGTGGTCGCGGAAACCTGCGACCGCACGATGGTGCTGTATGCCGGCACCGTCGCCGAGCGCGGCCCGACCGCTGCCCTGTTCGCCCAGCCCGGCCATCCGTACACCGCCGGCCTGCTCGACAGCATCCCGCCCCTGCACGGTGTCCGCCCACGGCGCTTGCCCTCGATCCCCGGCGCACCCCCCAACCCGTCGCAGCGTCCGGCCGGCTGTCCGTTCCAGCCCCGTTGTTCCCATGCGCACGAGGCCTGCGCGGTCCGCCCCGCCCTCGTCACGTGCGGCGCGCAGGACGTCGCCTGCGTGCTCCCGCTGGAAGGCCGTGCGCTGCCGCCCCGTCCGCAGCCGTCCTTCGCGCCGACCGTGATCCCGGCATGAGCGAGGCGGTCCCCCTGCTCGAGACACGGCATCTGTCCAAGCATTACCGTGTCGGCAGCGCCCTGGGAGGCCGGCAAACGCTGCGCGCCGTGGACGACGTGTCCCTGGTCGTGCGCACTGGCGAAACGCTCGGGCTGGTCGGCGAATCCGGCTGCGGCAAGTCCACCCTCGGCCGCTGCCTGCTGCGCTTGACCGACATCACCGATGGCCAGGTGCTGTTCGAGAACGCCGACATCACCCGCACCGGGGAACGTGCGCTGCGTCCGCTGCGCCGGCGCATGCAGATGGTGTTCCAGGACTCTTACGCGTCCCTGAACCCGCGCCGACGCATCGGCGAGTTGATCGCCGAGCCGCTTCGCGTGCATCCGGGCCCGAACGGCCGGCGCACCGCCGCCGAGATCCGCGACCGGCTGCACGAGCTGGCCGGCTTGGTCGGGCTGGCCGACGGCGCCCTTGAGCGCTATCCGCACGAGTTCTCGGGCGGGCAGCGGCAGCGCATCAACATCGCCCGCGCGCTGGCCTTGTCGCCGCGCCTCGTCGTCGCCGACGAGCCCGTGTCGGCGCTCGACGTTTCGATCCAGGCGCAGATCGTCAACCTGTTCATGGACCTGCAGGACCGTCTCGGCCTGACCTATGTGTTCATCGCCCACGACCTCAGCGTGGTGCGACAGATCGCGACGCGCGTGGCGGTGATGTATCTCGGCGCCGTGGTCGAGCTGGGCGATGCCGACACCGTGCTGCACAGCCCGGCCCATCCCTACACCGCCGCCCTGATCTCCGCCGTGCCCGAGCCGGTGGTCGGCCTGTCCAGCCGACGCACGTTGCTGGCCGGCGACGTGCCGAGCCCGATCTCGCCGCCGTCTGGCTGCCGCTTCCACACACGCTGCCCGATCGCCCAGAACCGCTGCCGGACCGAGCCGCCCATGCTGCGCGACCTGGGACAGGGTCGGCAGGCGGCGTGCCACTTCCCCGTTAACAGCTGACGGTTTCCAAAGGCGAGCCTTTGGCGGGGTCCAGGGGCAGAAGCCCCTGGCCTTGAAGGATCAACCGGTCGCGAACCCCGCCTTGCGCAACCGGGCCACCGCTGTGTCCAGCGCGTTCAGGAACGCCGAGCGGTCCTTCTGCG
>JBPBQS010000040.1:0-1685 GCA_050920955.1 Janthinobacterium lividum
CACCTCCTGCCCATGCACGACGCGACCCTTCTCCCCCGCCCGCCGATCCCGACCCGCCAGCGCACCCAGCCCGAGGCCTTCCTCGTCCTGCGCCGCAACCTGCTGGAGCTGTGGGGCGAGGCCGCCTACGAGGACGAGGTCCTCCCCGGCCGCTTCCTGGGCCGCGCCCAGCTCATGCTCAACGACCCCGACGGCATCCGCCACGTCCTGGTCGCCAACGCCGCCAACTACCGCCGCAACCTCGGCACGCACCGCATCCTGCAGCCCCTGCTCGGCGGCGGCCTCTTCCTGGCCGAGGGCGAGCCCTGGCGCCACCAGCGCCGCACGATCGCGCCGGCCATGGCGCCGCGCACCATGCCGATCCTCGCCCGCCACGTCGTCGCCGCTTCCGAACGGGCAGAGGACGCGCTCGCCGCCGGCCCCCGCGTCGTCGAGCTTCTCCCCCGCCTGCAGCACCTGGCGCTCCGCATCGCCGCGCAGTCCATGGTCTCGCTCGAGGCCGACAGCTTCGCCGAGCCGATGCGCGCCCTGCTGCTGCGCTACGGCATGCGCCACGCCCAGCCCGGCCTGCTCGACCTGGTGCTGCCCGCCTCGATGCAGACCCCGGCCGACCGCGACCGCGCCCGCTTCCGCGAGGAATGGACCCGCCTGATCGACGGCATCATCGACGGCCGCGAGGCCCACCCCGCCGACCCCGACCAGCCGCGCGACCTGTTCGACCTGCTCGCCGGCGCGCGCGACCCCGACACCGGCCTGGGCTTCGACCGCGCCCAGCTCCGCGACGAGATCGCCACCATGATCATCGCCGGCCACGAGACCACCGCCGTGACCCTGTTCTGGGCCTGCTTCTGCGCCGCCCGCATCGGCCCCGAGCAGGACGCCATCGCCGCGGAAGCCGCCGGCCTCGACCTGTCGCAGGACGCCGCCGCCGCCGCGATCCCGCGCCTCGTGCGCACCCGCGCCTTCCTCGACGAGGTCCTGCGCCTCTACCCGCCGGCCTTCCTGATCGTGCGCGAGGCCATCGAGGCCGACACGATCGCCGGCCACGACATCGCGCCCGGCACCGTGGTCAGCATCTCGCCCTGGGTCCTGCAGCGCCACCGCAAGCGCTGGCCCGACCCCGACCGCTTCGACGCCTCCCGCTTCGCCCCCAGCGCGACGCCCCCGGAGCGCTACAGCTACATGCCGTTCGGCGCCGGCCCGCGCATCTGCGTCGGCGCGCAGTTCGCCATCACCGAGGCGGTGCTCGTCCTCGCCCGCCTGCTGCGCCGCTTCCGCATCGAGCTGGTCGGCGGCGACAGCGTCATGCCCCGCGGCATCGTCACCACGCAGCCCGACCGCCCCGTCCGCTTCCTCGTGCGCGAGCGGAACGCCACGCAGCGCTGAACCCGCCGGGCCGCGCTCCGGCCCCGACGGTTGCGCTGGCGCGGCAGGCCGTCGATACGGTCGCGTCGTGACCGGCCGCCGCCGGGACCGGGCCACGACGCGGCACCCCCGCGCCGCCCGCAAGGAGCCCGCGCCATGAACGACGCCCCGCCGAACGCATCGGCCCCCGCCGCCCTGAGCCGCGCGCAGGTGCGCACGCTGGCGCTTGCCTCGCTGGGCGGCGTGCTCGAGTTCTACGACTTCGTGATCTTCGTCTTTTTCGCGGGCACGATCGGCCAGCTGTTCTTCCCGCCCGACCA
>JBPBQS010000041.1:0-1674 GCA_050920955.1 Janthinobacterium lividum
TGGAGTTCGGGCCTGACGACATCTGCCCGGTGAGCAACCGCGTGTTCCGCTTCGCCGGCCTGCGCTTCGACTCGCGCGAGCTGGTGATGCGCGCGCGCGGCATCGGCGGCCGCCCGCCCGAGCCGCGACTGCGCCTGCAGCGTCTGGCTGAGGGCGCGGACCCCGCGGCGCGCGCCCTGCTCGACGCGGCGCACGTGATCGTCCCCGCGCTGGGCTATAGGCCGCACGCGCTGCCGGTGCTCGACCGTGACGGGCTGGACGTGGCGCTGCACGCGCACGGCGATGGGCTGCCGCCGCTGGTGGACGGGGGCTGCCGGGTGATGGACGCGCACCGCCGGCCGCTGGCGGGGCTCTACGCGATCGGGCTCGCGGCGGGGTTCCAGCCGCGCGGCGAGCTGGGCGGCGAGGCGAGCTTCGTGGGCCAGCAGAACGGGCTCTGGCTGTGGCAGAACGCGGTCGGCGGGCTGGTGATCGACGGGCTGATGGAGGGGGCCGAGGCCCCGCAGGAGCTGGCGGCGGACTGAGGAAGCAAGCAAGGCCAGAGGCTCTGCCTCTGGACTCCGCCAAGGGAAGCCCCTTGGATGGCTTTACCTAGTAAGGCCAGTCCAGGGCGGCTCGCCCTGGCGGGTTTGGGCAGAGCCCATGCTTGCTACGCTTCGCTCTGCTGCCGCAGGAGCGTCTCCAGGTAGGCGCGCATCCGGTCATACTTGTTGAACCCGACGCCGCTGTTGAAGTGCACGAAGCCGCGCCGCGGGTCGTCGTCGGCCGGGCTGCCGGAGTGCACGCAGCGCGCGTAGTGGTCGAGCGTGGTGACGTTGGCCGCGCGCGTCTTCTGCAGCACGTAGTTGATGAACGGCTGGTCGAGATAGGTGTGGTGGTCGGTGCCGTTGCGCTCGCGCCAGGCGTCCCAGCTCGCGCTCACGGTGGCGAAGGGCGCGGTCATCAGGTCGGCGTGGCGGGCGGCGATCATGCCGGAGTTGATGCAGCGCGCGAGCCTGAAGTCCCAGTTGGGGTCCTGCTCCTCGAGGAAGCGGCCGAACCAGTGGGTGGCGCTCTCGCTGGGCTCGTGCAGGTTGGCGCCGGGGAACTCGGTGGCGAAGAAGACCTGGTCGCTGTGCATGACGTCGCGCAGCATGGGCTCGACCGGCGCGTCGGCGATGATGTCGGCGTCGAGGTAGAGCACCGGCTGGAAGCGCCCGACGATCGCCGGGTCGAACAGGCGACGCGCCGCCGCGATGTCGGCCAGCGCCGGCGCGGGGTTGTGGCTGTAGTGGACGCGCTCGGGGGCGACGCCGGGGAAGTAGCGGCGGCCCTCCTCCTCGGTGACGTCGGTGATCAGCAGGTAGTCGCCCTCGTAGCGACCGACGCGCTCCAGCGACTCCACCGTGAGCTGCATGGACTCGAGGAAGAAGGCGTCGCGGAAGATGGTGAAGTAGACGAGCGGGGAGAAGCGCTCGAAGCGCTCGATCTTCCAGCCGTCGTAGAGCATGTCCAGGGTGCGCACGACGCGCCGGCCGCCCGCGGTGCCGCTGGTCTGCGGCAGGACAGGGAAGGTGGCGTGCGTCAGGTCGGCCTCGAACGCCCCGATGCGCAGGCGCAGGCCGGGCAGCATCTCCACCTCGTGGCGGCGGATCACCTGGGCGCCGCGCGGCATGTACCAGCCGGTGCCGAGGA
>JBPBQS010000156.1:0-1667 GCA_050920955.1 Janthinobacterium lividum
TCGGGCGTCGCGGGCGGGCGGCGGATCTGGCGAAGCGGTTCGGGCTGCCGGTGGTGCTGGTGCTGGACGTGTCGGGGCAGTCGCAATCGGTGGCGGCGGTGGCGCGCGGGTTTGCAGGCCATGAGCATGGCGTGCAGGTGGCGGGGGTGATCCTGAACCGGGTGGGCTCGCTGCGGCATGGCGCCGGCGCGGCCGCGGCGCTGCGGGAGGCGGGGATCGCGGTGCTCGGCAGCATCGGGCGCGATCCGGCGCTGACGCTGCCGGAACGGCATCTCGGGCTGGTGCAGGCGCGCGAGCATGGCGCCCTGCCCGCGTTCCTCGACACGCTGACGCTCATGGCGGAGCGCGATCTCGACCTGCCGGGCATCCTGCGGCTGGCAGGGCCGCTCGATATCGGTACCGCCGAGGCCGGGCCGGCGCTGTTGCCGCCGGGCCAGCGCATCGCCGTTGCCGACGATGCGGCCTTCTCGTTCCTGTATCCGCATCTGGCGCAAGGATGGCGACGCGCCGGGGCCGAGCTGGTGGGTTTCTCGCCGCTGGCGGACGAGGCGCCGCCGGACGGATGCGACTGCTGCTGGCTGCCGGGCGGGTATCCGGAGCTGCATGCCCCTGCCCTGTCGGCCGCGGTGCGCTTCCGGGAGGAGCTCGTCCGCTTTGCCGCGACCCGGCCGGTGCATGGCGAGTGCGGCGGCTACATGGTGCTGGGGCAGACGCTCACCGATGCGAGCGGCATCGTGCATCCGATGACCGGGCTGCTCGGGCATGCCACCTCGTACGAGCGGCGGCGGCTGCATCTGGGGTATCGGCAGGCCCGGCTGCTGGCGGACGGGGTGCTGGGAGCGGCCGGGCAGCGGTTGCGCGGGCACGAGTTCCATTACGCGACGGTGACCGAGGCCGGCGGGGACGAGGCGCTGGCGGAGATTGCCGATGCGACGGGGTCGCCGCTCGGGGTGGCCGGCGGGCGACGCGGTCGGGTGTCCGGGTCCTTCTTCCATGTGATCGCGGCCCAGGAGCCAGGCTGATGCCGGGGCGCGTGCCGTTCGACGACATCGAGGGGCTGCGGCGTGTCTGCTCGTCGCTGCCGGAGGGCGATCCGGATGCCGCCGCCTCGGCCGTGGCCCGGCAGGCGGGGCTGACCAAGCCGCCCGGCAGCCTGGGCCGGCTGGAAGCGCTCGCGGCGTGGCTGGCGCGCTGGCAGGAACGCCCCCTGCCGCGCCTCGACCGGGTGGAGATCCTGGTGTTCGCCGGCAACCACGGCGTCACGGCGCAGGGCGTGTCGCCGTATCCGCAGGCGGTGACGATGCAGATGGTGGCGAACTTCGCGGCGGGCGGGGCGGCGATCAACCAGATCGCGCGGGTGGCGAATGCGTCCTTGCGGGTGATCGAGATGGCGGGACTGGCGGCGACTGCGGATTTCAGCGAGGCGCCGGCGATGAGCGAGGCGGCGTTCCTGGCCGCGGTGGACACCGGCTTTGCGGCCGTGGCGCCGGATACCGACCTGCTCTGTCTCGGCGAGATGGGGATCGGCAACACCACGGCAGCGGCGGCGCTGGCGGCGGGGTTGTTCGGCGGCACCGGGGCGGACTGGGTGGGACAGGGTACCGGGGTCGATGCGGCGGGGCTGGGCCGCAAGACACGGGCGGTCGATGCGGCGCTGGCACTGCATG
>JBPBQS010000157.1:0-1657 GCA_050920955.1 Janthinobacterium lividum
CGCCGCGCGTCAGGTGCAGAAGGAGATCGGGGCGCGCCGCGAGAAGCTGAACGCGGACGCGCAGAAGGAGCAGGCCGGCTGGCGCGACATGCAGCAGGCGCTGCAGGCCGACCACGCCAAGCTCACGCCCGACCAGGGCCGGGCCCGCGAGCGCGAGCTGCAGGAGCGCATCACGGCCGCGCAGAAGCAGTTCCGCGACCGCAACCGCATCATCCAGGAGGCGGCGCAGGTCGGGCTCGGGCAGATCGAGCGCACGCTGATCGGCGTGATCCGCCAGGTCTCGGAAAGCCGGGGCATGAACCTCGTGCTGCACCGCAACCAGGTCGCGCTCAACATCAACGAGTTCGACATCAGCAAGGCGGTCGCAGAGCAGCTCAACAAGGTGCTGCCGTCCGTGCTGATCCCCGCCGACGGCGTCGATCCGGCGGCGATGGCGGCGGCGCAGGCCAGCAACGCGCCGGCCGGGTCGGGCAACGTGTCGGCCCCTGCGGCGACGGCTCCCGCGGCGACGGCTCCGGCCGCCCCGGCGGCGCCCGCGGCTCCGGCGCCCGCGCCGGCGGCCAAGCCCTGAGCCGGGTGGAGGCGGCGGCCGCCGGCGCCGGCGACGCGCGCTTCTTCGCGCGCACCGGGCCGCACGATCTCGCGGCCGTGGCCGCCGCCGCGGGGGCGGAGGCGGTCGGCGCGTGCGGGGCGCTGCGCGGGGTGGCGCCGCTGCAGGTGGCGGGGCCGGGCGAGGTCAGCTTCCTGCACAACCGGCGCTATCTCGACGCCCTGCTCGCGACGCGGGCGGGGGCGGTGATCGTCTCGCCCGAGCTGGCGGGGCGGGTGCCGGAGGGTGTCGCCGCGCTGGTCACGGCCGAGCCGTACGCCGCCTGGGCGCGGGTGGCGGCGCTGTTCCATCCGCTGCCGCCGCCGCGGCCGGGCGTGCATCGCTCGGCGGTGGTGGAGGCCGGCGCCGTGGTCGATCCCGCGGCCGAGGTGGGTGCGATGGCCGTGGTGGGCGAGGGCGCGGTGATCGGGCCGCGCACGCGCGTGGGCGCCGGCGCCGTGGTCGGGCCGGGGGTGATCGTGGGCGCGGACTGCCGCATCGGCGCGCTCGCCAGCCTGAGCCATGCGGTGCTGGGCGACCGGGTGTACGTGTATTCGGGGGCGCGGATCGGGCAGGAGGGCTACGGCTTCGCGGTGACGGAGCGCGGCTTCCTGTCGGTGCCGCAGCTCGGGCGCGTGGTGCTGGAGGACGACGTCGAGGTGGGGGCGAACAGCACGATCGACCGGGGTGCCGCGCTGGACACGGTGATCGGGGCGGGCTCGCGGCTCGACAACCTGGTGCAGATCGGGCACAACGTCCGGCTTGGCCGCTGCTGCGTCGTGGTGGCGCAGGCGGGGATTTCAGGGTCGACGACGCTGGAGGATTTCGTGGAGGTCGCCGCGCAGGCGGGTTTGACGGGGCACCTCACGATCGGCCACAAGGCCAGGATCGGCGCGCAGGCCGGGGTGATGGCGGATGTCGCGGCGCGTCAGGCCGTGGTGGGGAGCCCCGCCATGCCGGTGCGCGAGTTCTTCCGCAACGTCGCCGTCCTGCGCAGGCTGGCGCGGCGCGACCGACCGGACGGCGCCACGCCGCCGGAGCAGGGAACAGGCTGAGGATGGACGGCAC
>JBPBQS010000158.1:0-1651 GCA_050920955.1 Janthinobacterium lividum
GGATTTCTGCGCGATCTCGCTGTCGGACAATCTCAAGCCGTGGGCGCTGGTGCTGCGGCGGCTACAGCTGGCGGCGGAGGCGGGCTTCGTGATCGCGCTGTACAACCCGTTGTCGCGGGCGCGGCCGTGGCAGCTGGGTGCTGCGTTCTCGATGTTGCGCGAGATCCTGCCGGGGACGATCCCGGTGGTTTTCGCGACGGCGGCGACGCGGCCGGAGGAGCGGATCGTCACCACCGTCCTGGCCGAGGCCGATGCGTCGGGGGCCGACATGCGCACCCTCGTGCTGATCGGCAGCGCGGGCACGCGGCTGATCGCGCGGCCGGATGCCGAACCGTGGCTTTATACGGCGCGCAGCGTGGCGGATGCGTGATCGCGTGCCGGCGATGCAGGCGGCGGGAACGCGGCCAGGCAGGCGGCGCGCAGTGTGTTTGTGGAGCCGGGATGGCGGCGTCGGCTGGGATCGCCGGCTTGGTCGTCGTGACGTGGGCGAATGCAGGCGCGCGCAGCCAGATCGCGTAGGGGACGGCTCGTATCAGATGGCTCGCTTCGAGCCGGCGCAACGCGTCCTGCCAGTCGGGCGCATGCGGTGCCGGCACCGGCTGCGGGTGCCGCAGGCGGCGGAAATGTGGCCGGCCGGGCGGCGCACGGTGCGCTCGCGAAGCCGGGATGCCGGTATTGGCCAGGATCGCCGGGCTGGCGGTCGCGACGTGGGTGGATGCGGTGGGACGCCGCTAGAGCGCGAGGGACGTGGGTGGTGTGAGCTGGCGGGCTTCCAGCCAGCGCAGCGCGTCCTGCCAATCGGGCACATGCGGTGCCGGCACGGGCGGCGGCCGGGCGACCATGACCACATCGAGGCCGAGGCGGCGCGCGGCGTCGAGCTTGGCGGCGATGGCGCTGCCGCCGGAGTTCTTGGTGACGATCGTCTCGATGCGGTGGCGGGACAACAGGGACAGCTCGTCCTCCAGCCGGAACGGGCCGCGGGCGGTGACAAGTTTGCAGGCGTGCGGCAGCAGCTCCGGTGGTGGGGCGTCGACGCTGCGCACGAGGTAGTCGTGCTGCGGATGGTCGCGGAACGGGGCGAGATCCTTGCGGCCGATCGTCAGCAGCACGCGGCGGGGCACGGTGCCGAGAGCGGGCGCGGCGGCGACCATGTCCGGCACGGCGGTCCAGCGGTCGCCCGGGATGGCACGCCATTCCGGGCGGGCGACGCGCAGCAGCGCGACGTGCGCGGTTGCCGCCGCCGCCACGGCATTGAGGCTGATCCGTTGCGCGAACGGGTGGGTGGCGTCGATCAGGACGGTTGTGCCGGTATCCCGCAGCCACGCGGCCAAGCCGTCGGCGCCACCGAAGCCGCCGATGCGGGTGGCGATGCGCGGCAGGGCCGGCGCGCGGGTGACGCCGGCGAGCGACAGGGTGGCGTGGAAGCGGGCGTCGCCGTCCAGCGCATGGGCGAGCGCGCTGCCTTCGGTGGTGCCGCCCAGGATCAGGACACGCAGCACGGCATGCTTCTCCGGAACCGGGCGGCATGACGGGCACGCCCTGGCTGGCCATTGTCGGCATCGGCGAGGAGGGTGTCGAGGCGCTGTCGCCGGCGGCGCGGATCCTGCTCGGCGGGGCGGCCCTCGTGGTGGGCGGGGCGCGGCATCTGGCG
>JBPBQS010000042.1:0-1603 GCA_050920955.1 Janthinobacterium lividum
GGGCCCGTGCCCCCCACGCGAATCCGGTGCCACGTGGGAAAGTCTTTTTGCTTCTTTTTCTTCAGAAAAAGAAGGCCTTGCTACGCTTCCTCGAACTGCCGCCCCTGCGCTCCGCCCTCTCCCGCGTCGTGCCCGAACCCCTGGATCAGCCTCGCGACCTCGTCCTTCGGTACGGCCCTGCTGAACAGGAACCCCTGCACCAGGTCGCAGCCGTACTCGCGCAGCTGCTCGAGCTGCGCCTCCGTCTCGACGCCCTCGGCGACCGTGCGCAGCCCGAGGTCGCGGCTCAGGCTCAGCACGGCGCGCACGATGGCGCGCGACTCCTCCGAGTCGGTCAGCCGCCCGATGAAGCTCTGGTCGATCTTGGGCTTGTCGAAGCGGAAGGTGTGCAGGTAGCGCAGCGACGAGTATCCCGTGCCGAAGTCGTCCATGGCGATGCGCATGCCCAGCGCGTGGAACGCCTCGAGCATCCGCGTCGCGCCGTCGCGGTCGTCGAGCATCATCGACTCCGTGACCTCCAGCTCCAGCCGCTCCGGCGCGAGCCCGGCCCCGCGCGCGATCGCGGCGAGGCGCTGCGGCAGCCCGGGGTCGCGCATCTGCACCGGCGACAGGTTCACGGCCACGCCGATCCCCTCCGGCCAGGTCGCAGCCTCGCGGCACGCCTCGCGCACCACCCACTCGCCGATGGCGACGATCAGCCCGGTCTCCTCGGCGAGCGGCACGAACACGGTGGGCGACACCGCGCCCAGCGCCGGATGCTCCCAGCGCAGCAGCGCCTCGAAGCTCGCGATGCGCCCGGAGGCCACGTCGACCAGCGGCTGGAAGTGCACCGACATCTCGCCGCGCGCCACCGCGTGGCGCAGCTCGGCCAGCATCTCGCCGCGCGCCTGCTGCTGCTCGTGCATGTGCTGCTCGAAGAAGCGGAACCCGCCGCGCCCCTCCGCCTTGGCCCGCGACAGCGCCATCTCCGCGCTCTGGAACAGCTTCTCCGCGCTGCTGCCGTCCTGCGGCGACACGCTCACGCCGACGGTGGCGCCCACCGCGACCGCCTGGCCGCCCAGCTCGTAGGGCCGCCCCACCACCTCGATGATCCGCCGCGCCAGCGCGGCCGCGTTGCCGGGCTGGTCGAGCCCGGTCTGGATCACCACGAACTCGTCGGAGCCGAAGCGCGCCACCACGTCGGTCTCGCGCAGGCAGGCGCCGAGCCGCTCGGCCACCTGGCGCAGCAGCCGGTCGCCCTCGGCGTGGCCGTGCCTGTCGTTGACCGCCTTGAAGTCGTCGAGGTCCACGCACAGCACGGCGAGCTGCGCGCCGCGGCCCACGCGCGCCAGCTCCTGCTGCATCCGCTCCTGGAACATCGCGCGGTTGGCGAGCCCGGTGAGCCCGTCGTGCAGCGCCATGTGGCTGATGCGCGCCTGGTCGGCCCTGCGCCCGGTGATGTCCTCCGCGGTGCCGTACCAGCGCATGATCCGCCCCTCGCCCGTGCACCGGGCGAAGGCGCGCACGTGGAACCAGCAGTACGAGCCGTCCGCCACGCGGATGCGGTACTCGACGTCGTACGGCTCCCCGGTCTCGGCCGAGCGCGCCCAGCGGTGCCACACCG
>JBPBQS010000349.1:0-1599 GCA_050920955.1 Janthinobacterium lividum
ATCGCCATCAGCAGCACGCTGAGCGTGAACATGCGCTTGCGGCCGCGCGTGTCGCCGAAATGGGCCATGACGATGCCGCCGAGCGGACGCGCCAGGTAGCCGGCCGCGAACAGGCCAAAGGTTTGCAGCTGTCGCAGCCAGTCGGGCAGATCGACGGGAAAGAACAGCCGGCCGATGGTGGCGGTGAAGAACACGAAGATGACGAAATCGTAGAACTCGAGCGCGCCGCCGAGCGAGGCGAGGCCCAGCGTTCGGATCTCGAGCCGGGTGAGCGGGCGTCGGTTGTTGGAAATCATGTCGGTGGTGGCGGCGGTCATGGGAACGGGTCCGGAGGCTGGGCGCGTCAAAGGCCGTGTGGGCGGCGGCGGGACCCTGCCAGCATCAGGCAGGCGACGTAACCCAGCGCGCCCACGAACCAGACCGCGCCGGGCAGCGTGCGCGATGTCGCGCCGAACAACAGCGTGGCCGCGATCGGCCCGGCCACCCCGGCCAGGTTGGCGATGCTGGCCAGGGTGCCCTGCAGCTCGCCCTGGCGCGCCTCGCCCACCTGCCGCGACATCGCCCCCTGCAACGCCGGCAGGCCGACATTGGCGCTGAGCAGCGGCATGATCGCGAACGGCATCCAGCCGCGGTTGGCGAGCCCCATCAGGCCGGTGCCGAGCGCGTCGGAGCCGATGCCGAGCAGCAGGCTGCCGCGCTCGCCGAGACGAGCGGTGAGCGGCCCGGCCAGCAGCGCCTGGGATCCCGCGAACAGCAGCCCGAAGCAGGCGAACGACCAGCCGACCACGGCCGGGCTCCAGTTGTAGCGAGCCTGGCCGTACAGCACCCAGAGCGAGCCGGGGATCTGGCCGAGCAGGCACAGGGCCGCATAGATGGCGATCAGCGGCGACAGCGCCGGCATCGCGCCGAGCCAGCGCAGGGACACGAACGCGTTGAGCTGGGCGAGACGGATCGGCGGGCGCGCGGCGGTCGCCCGGCGCGGCTCGGGCAGCAGCACGATCGCGAGCAGCAGGTTGAGGCCGTTGAAGCCTGCGGCCAGCAGGAACGGCAGCACCGGCGAGATCTGGCCGAGCGTGCCGCCCAGCGCCGGCCCGGCGACCCAGCCGAGGCCGAGGGCCGCGTTCATCGCGCCGTAGCGTCGGGTGCGGTCGGCTTCCGGTGCGAGATCGGCAATGCTCGCGGAAATGACGGCAAGGTTGGCGCCGGTCAGGCCGCCGATGGCGCGGGCGAGGTAGAGCAGCCACAGGGTGGGCGCGAAGCCGGCGAGCAGGTAGTCCAGCATCCCGCCCGCCAGCGACAACAACAGGACCGGACGGCGGCCGAAGCGATCGCTGAGCGCACCCAGGATCGGCGAGCACAGGAACTGCATCAGCGCGAAGGTGGCGATCAGGGCGCCGTAATGCAGCGTGATCGGTCCGCTGCCGGACAGGCGACGCAGCACGGTGGGCAGGATCGGGATGATCAGCCCGACACTCGTGGAGTCGATAAAGGCGGCGAGGTAGAGCACGGCGAAGGCGCGGTTCATGGAGGATGCGGTCGCCGGCAGGGTGAGGAGCGGCGGAACAGCGACGAGGAACGACGCTGCGTCAAGCGGCCGGC
>JBPBQS010000270.1:0-1560 GCA_050920955.1 Janthinobacterium lividum
TTGATGACGGAGTTGAACTGGGTCGAGCCGAGCGGGAAGTACTGCTCGTCGACGACCTTGAGCTTGTGGATGCCCTCGATGTGGCGGCGCGCGATCTTGTTGGACGTGCGCGGCCAGATGTAGTCCGAGCCGATCAGGAAGAAGGTCTTGGCCTGCTTCTCCTTGATGATCCAGTCCAGCCCGGCGAGGATCTGCTGCGTCGCCTCCTGGCCGGTGTAGATCACGTTCTTGGACTGCTCCAGGCCTTCGTAGAAGGTCGGGTAGTAGAGCATCCCGTTGTACTGCTCGATCACCGGCAGCACCGCCTTGCGCGAGGCCGACGTCCAGCAGCCGAAGATCGCGGCGGCGTGGTCGTTCTGCAGCAGCTTGCGTGCCTTCTCGGCGAACGTCGGCCAGTCGGACGCGCCGTCCTCCTGGATGATCTTGATCTTGCGGCCCAGCACGCCGCCGGACTCGTTGATCTGGGAGATGGCGAGCTTCTCGGCCTCGGTGGCGCCGGTCTCGCTGAGCGCCATCGTGCCGCTGGTCGAGTGCAGGATGCCGACGGTGACCTCGGTGTCGGTCACGGCAAGGCCGGAGGTGTTGACCTGCGCGGTCGGCAGCATCGCGGCGCGCGCCTGGCCGGTCAGCGCCGGGGCGAACAGGGCGGCGGCGGGGAGCCCGACCATGCCCTTGAGCAGGGCGCGGCGGAGGGGGCCGCGGGCGGCGGGGTCGCGCTGGGTGGCGTCGTCGTCGTTCAAATTGGGCACCCCGGGTCCGCGCCGCGACGTGCGGCGTTCATGGGTGCACGCTGGGCGCGCGGCGGGGCGTTGCGGAATACGTTGAATGACGTATTCGTGAGACGGACGCGGGGGCGGAGGACCGCCGGGCAAGGGAAGGGTCGGGCCTCATCATGGCAGCGCGGCAGCGGATCCCGCGCATCCGGCGGGACTACAACCAGTGGGTCGCGGACCAGACGCTGGAGGACTACGCGCTGCGCTTCACCGCCAAGGCGGCGCGGCGGTGGTCGGCGGGGCGCGTCGCCAACACGGCGCTCGGCGCGATCTCGTTCCTCATGCTGGAGGCGATCGGGGGGACGCTGACGCTGCGCTACGGGTTCGCCAACGTGGTGCCGGCGGTGCTGCTGGTCTCGGTGCTGATCTTCCTCACGGGGGTGCCGATCAGCTACCACGCGGCGCGGTTCGGGGTGGACATCGACCTGCTGACGCGCGGCGCCGGGTTCGGGTATTTCGGCTCCACGCTGACGTCGCTGATCTACGCGAGCTTCACCTTCATCTTCTTCGCGCTGGAGGCGGTGATCCTGGCGGCGACGCTGCACGCCTGGCTCGGCGTGCCGGAGTGGGCGGGGTGCATCGTGTGCGCGGCGGTGGTGATCCCGATGGTCACGCACGGCGTCACCTTCATCGGGCGGCTGCACCTCGTCACGCAGCCGGTGTGGGTCGCGCTCAACGTGCTGCCGTTCGTCTTCGTGCTGCGCGCCAACCCCGGGTCGGTCGTGGAGTGGACGCATTTCGCGGGCAGCGAGGGGGGCACGCTGTCGGCGGCCTCCGTGCTCGCGGC
>JBPBQS010000318.1:0-1551 GCA_050920955.1 Janthinobacterium lividum
CCAGGTCCTGACCCACGGCTCGCAGATCGAGACCGACCAGGGCCTGATGTTCATGCACGGCTTCACCGGGGCCTACACGAGCGCCGAGATGGCGGCCGTGTCGAACTACGTGATCGCGCACTACTCGGGCCGGACGGGCACCGTCACCGCCAAGGACTTCAAGCCGGCAGAGTAGGAAGCAAGCAGTTCTTTCTTGAAAGAAAGAACCAAAGAACTTTGCCTATAAGATCTCCTTCCACTGGACTTCTTATGGGCAAAGTCTTTTTACTTCTTTTTCTTCAGAAAAAGAAGGCCTTCCTTCCCTGTCTTGGGCTCTGCTAGGCCCGCCCGATCACTGCCCAGAGCGGGTCGCCCCGCCTCGGCGTGGCCTCGCGGGTCTGGATGTCGCTGAAGCCCGCGTGGCGCAGGTACAGCGAGACGAGGCGCTCGCGGTCGCCGCCGTCGAGCGCCTGCCACAGCGCGACCGCCTTGGTGGGGAAGCAGCGGTTCGAGAAGCTGACCACGACCGGCGCCCCGTCGCGCAGCACGCGGCGCAGCTCGGCGAACACCTCGGCAGGCTGCTGGAGGTACTGCACCGAGACGCAGAGGCAGGCGGCGTCGAAGCTGTCGTCCTCCAGCGGCAGGGTGGGGTTGGCGTTGAGGTCCTGCACGAAGCGCTCGGACAGGCGCGGGTTGGCGTCCAGCTCGGCGTGGTTCATGCCGTGGCCGGTGACGCTGGCGTAGGGCACCTCGGGCGGCAGGTGGCTGATCCAGCTCCCCATCAGGTCGAGGATGGCGCCGTTCTCCGGCAGGAACTCGCGGTACAGCGCGGTGACGGCCGCGATGGCGCCGTCGTCGATGTGCGCGACCAGGCGGGGCTGCTCGTAGAACAGCGTGTCGGGCGAGGGGTCCGCCTTGTCGAAGGAGCGGGGCGGCAGGCCGGGGATCGGGCTGGTGTCTGGCATGGCTGGCAGATGGGGGCCGGCACACGATATGCAGCCCATGTCCGAATTCAGGCCGTGGGCCCCAAGGCAGGTTCTGGTGACGCCGTCCGCGCTAGGCTGGGCGCACGGCGCGGCGATCGTCGAGCGCGCGGCCGCGATGGGCGCTGCCGTCGTGCGCCTGAAGTCCGACCGCCTCGCCGGCCTGCCCGACAGCTACCGCGACGCCAAGACGACGCTCGCCGTCGTGGTCGCCTCGCCGAGCCGGCGCCGCCTGGAGCCGATCCCGCCCAGCGCCGACTGGCGCTTCGACCTCGCCGAGGGCTGCCCGGCGCACTGCCAGTACTGCTACCTGGCGGGCTCGCTGGCCGGGCCGCCGATCGTGCGCGCCTACGCCAACCTGCCGGAGATCCTGGCCACCCTGGAGTCCGGCCTCGGCCAGGGCGGCGTCACCTCCCTGTCCGCCGAGCGGCAGGGGGAGGGCACGACCTTCGAGTGCTCCTGCTACACCGACCCCCTCGGCATCGAGCACCTGACCGGCGGCCTCGCCGCGTGCATCGGGCACTTCGGCGCCTGGCAGGCCCCGGTGCAGCTCCGCTTCACCACCAAGTTCGACGCGGTCGCTCCCCTG
>JBPBQS010000099.1:0-1538 GCA_050920955.1 Janthinobacterium lividum
CCCGGCCCGTCCCGCCGGCCGCCACGATGAGCCACGCGCCGATCCCGTCCGCCACGATCGCGGCGCTGCTGCGCCTGGGCGCGGCCAGGCTCGCCGACGCGCAGGTGGAGAGTCCCGGGCGGGAGGCAAGGCTGCTGCTCGCCCATGCCCTCGGGCGCAGCCTGTCCGACCTGTTGCGCGACCGCAACGCCGTCGTGGACGCGGAAGGGTTCGCGGCGCTGCTGGCCCGTCGCGCCGCGCGCGAGCCGATGGCGCTGATCGTCGGGCGGCAGGGGTTCTGGACGCTCGACCTCGCCGTCTCCGCGGACACGCTGGTGCCGCGGGCGGACAGCGAGGCGCTGGTGGAGGCCGCGCTGCTGCACCGGCCGGATCGCGCGGCGGTGCAGCGCGTGCTCGACCTCGGGACGGGCACCGGCTGCCTGCTGCTGGCCGCGCTGTCCGAGTTTCCCGGCGCGTGGGGGCTGGGCGTGGAGCTGTCGGAAGGGGCGGCGCGGCTGGCCCGCGACAATGCGCGCGCCTGCGGGATGGGGGAGCGGGCGTCGATCCTGTGCGGGAGCTGGGCGGACGCGATCGGGGCGGGAGGCGGCTTCGACCTGGTGCTGTCCAACCCGCCGTACATCGCGGGGGGCGACATCGCGGGGCTGATGCCGGAGGTGGCGCTGCACGAGCCGCGGCGCGCGCTCGACGGCGGGCCCGACGGGCTGGGGTGCTACCGGCGGATCGTGGCGGCGCTGCCGGGGCTGCTGGCGCCGGGCGGAGTCGCGGTGCTGGAGCTGGGCGAGGGGCAGGAGGGCGCGGTGCGCGCGCTGGCGGCCGGCGCGGGGCTGGCGCACCTCGGGACGCGCGACGACCTTGGCGGCGTGCCGCGCGCCCTGGTGCTCGGCGCCGGCCCGTAGGCCTCCGCGCCGTGCGGGAAAAAGCGTTTGGCAGCACACGCCGGCGTCGCTAGGTTGGCGTGCAAGAGGCGCGCCCCTCGGACCGTCCTTGTGGCGGGGAGGGCTCCGGGCCGGGACGCGGGCGCTACGGGCCGGCGCCCCGGCTCCTGCGGCCGGCAGGGCTTTCGCCCGCCAGCCCGGCGCCCCGCACCACGGCGACCACGATCGCGCCGGCGACTCCCGTGTCCGGGCAGCGCCGGCCGCCGAACCCAGGAAGGCTCGCGACACCCATGACCATGAAGCGCATGCGCGGCCGCAACCACCGCGGCACCAGCCCGGGCTCAGGCGGCGGCAGCGGGGGTGGTGGCGGCGGCAGTCCGATCCGCCACCACACCGGCTCGATCCCGCTCAACCGCAACCACGTGTTCGACAGCTCCGGCCCGGACCTGCGCGTGCGCGGCACCGCCCAGCAGCTGTTCGAGAAGTACCTCCAGCTCGGCCGCGACGCCAACAGCTCCAGCGACCGCGTCATGGCAGAGAGCTACTTCCAGCACGCCGAGCACTACTTCCGCATCATCAACGCCATGACCCAGGCGGCGAACCAGGGCCAGCCCGCGCAGGCAGCCGCACCCCAGCAGCAGGCGCCGGCCTACAACGGGCCGC
>JBPBQS010000319.1:0-1526 GCA_050920955.1 Janthinobacterium lividum
GTAGCCCTCGTACTGCGAGCCGGTGGCGTCCACGAAGCCGAGGCTGCGGCCGACCAGGTGGGAGTAGGTCGGGAAGAACGGCGACAGGGCGTTCATCGACACGTCGCCGAAGCCGCCGCTCGGGGGCGCCGCCTCGTAGCCGAGCAGGAACGTCAGCGCCACCGTCAGCGCCAGGGCGACGGCGAGCACGACGCTCGCGCGCAGCCAGCGCCGGTCCGCGCGCAGCAGCAGGGTCGCGGGTGCGGCCGCCAGCACGGCGACCGTCATGAACGCGAGGTAGGGGTGGATCAGGAAGCTCGCCGGCACCAGGGCGAGCGGCAGCCAGTCGCGGCCGCGCAGGGCGCGCGTGGTGTGGAAGTACGACGCGAGCGCCAGCAGCAGCAGGAAGTGCGAGGAGAGCGCGCTGTGCGGGTGGCGGAAGAGGAGGGTCGGCATCGACACGGCGAACAGCGACACCGCGAGCGCAGGCACGATCCGGGTCTCGCCGGCGCTGCGCAGGGCGAACACCGCGGCGAGCGGCTGCAGCAGGTAGGCCAGGGCGAGCCAGAGCTGTACGGCCGAGAACCCCGCCGGCAGCAGGAAGCCCACCAGCTTGAGCGGCAGCATGGCCAGCGGGTTGGCGTCGGCCATGGCGATGTTGAGCCCGCCCGGCGCGTCCAGCATCGTGGTGCGCAGCAGCGGCCAGTGCCAGGAGTCCTGCAGGAAGGCGCGCTGCCCCACGACGTGCTGCGCCACGTCGCCGGTGACGCGCGCGTCGGGCACCACGCCGTGCAGCAGCTCGTCGCGCGGGAAGATGCCGATCACGATCCACAGCCCGACGCCGAGCGCGCAGACGTAGCACAGCAGTTGGACGAGCCCGGGCGTGAACCGGGAGGGGGCGGCACGTGGGGTGGCGTGGCTCGGCGGCGTCAAGGCGGCAACTCCGGGGCGGCGGCTGGGCGTCGGGGAGGGCGGTGGGCGCGCAGGCCCGGGCGCGCGCCGTGGCCTGCCGTGCCCGTTGAGCGGGGCCGATCCCTGGCAGGTCGGCCCGGGCGGGTCTAGCCCGGGCGGCGCATGTCGAACCGGCTGTCCGGCCGGATCTCCGCGTAGGCCGACGGCCCGCCGGCGCGCAGGATGATGCCGGCGTTGAAGGTGTCGAACACGCCGCCGGGCAGCAGCGTGCGGCTGATGTGCACCGCGACCACCTCGGCCAGCACCAGCCATGCCGTCGCCGGCGTGCCCTCGTGGCCGCGGAGCTGGACGATGTCGGAGACGCGGCACTCGAAGGCGACCGGGCTCTCGGCCACGCGCGGCGTCGCGACCAGGCGGGAGGCGGCGGGCGTGACCCCGGCCAGCGCGAACTCGTCCGTGCCGTAGGGCACCGCGGCGCAGCTCTCGTTCATCGGCGCGGCCAGCGCCCGGGTGGCGAGGTTCCAGACGAACTCGCCGGTCTCGCGGCAGTTGCGCAGGCTGTCCTTCGCCCCGGTCGAGGAGAAGCCGACGATCGGCGGCGTGTAGCAGAACGCGTTGAAGAAGCTGTACGGCGC
>JBPBQS010000043.1:0-1503 GCA_050920955.1 Janthinobacterium lividum
CGCCGGTGCGGGTGACGCGGTCGGTGCCGACGATGACGAGGTCGACCTGGCCGTGCTGCATCAGGTGGCCGCCGGCGTTGTCGGAGATCACGGTGTGCGCGACGCCGTGCTTGCCCAGCTCGTAGGCAGTCAGCGCCGCGCCCTGGTTGCGTGGGCGGGTCTCGTCGACCCAGACGTGGACCGGGACGCCGGCGTCGTGCGCCTGGTAGATCGGCGCGAGCGCGGTGCCCCAGTCCACGGTGGCGAGCCAGCCGGCATTGCAGTGCGTCAGGACGTTGACGGGGCGGCCGGGCGAGCGGCGCGCGACGTCGGCGATCAGCTCGGCGCCGTGGCGGCCGATCGCCTCGTTCTGGGCGGCGTCCTCGTCGGCGATCGCGGCGGCCTCGGCGTAGGCCGCGGCGGCGCGCTCCTCGGGGCGGGTGTTGCGCAGCCGGGTGAGCATGCGCTCCAGCGCCCAGCGCAGGTTCACCGCCGTCGGCCGCGTCTCGAGCAGCATGGCGGCGTCGCGCTCCAGCGCCTCGCTCGACGGGTCGGCGCGCAGCGCAAGGGCGAGGCCGTAGGCGGCGACGGCGCCGATCAGCGGGGCGCCGCGCACCTGCATGGTGCGGATCGCGGTGGCGACCGCGTCCTTGTCGGCGAGTCGGGGGGTGTCGAGCGTCCAGGGCAGGCGGGTCTGGTCGATGATCCGCACCGCCCAGCCATCCTCGTCCACCCACACGCTGCGGAAGGGAACGCCGTCGATCTTCATGGCTGGCCGGACTCTCGCGAAGGAGGGAAGGGGCGCGTCAGATGCGCTGGTGGAGCACGCAGACCAGGGTGAACAGGCGGCGCGCGGTCTCGAAGTCGATGGCGATCTTGCGGTCGAGCCGCTGCACGAGCAGCTCCGCGCCTTCGTTGTGCAGGCCGCGGCGGCCCATGTCGATCGCCTCCATGCGCGCCTCGCGGCCTTCCTCGACCGCCTTGACGTGGCTGTCGACCAGAAGCTGGTAGTCCTTGATCAGGCGGCGGAACGGGCCGAGCGCCAGCAGGGTCGCCATCAGCTTGCGGTCGGCCTCGTCGCGCACGTCGAGCACCAGCCGCCCCTCCTGCACGGACAGGTGGAGCGCGAACGGCCCGACCTGGCCCACGGGGGAGAACAGGTTGCCCGCGGACAGGTCGGCCACCGCCTGCGCGCGGTCTGCCTCCTGCAGCGGCGACAGCCGGCCGAGGGCCTCGCCCTCGAGCACGACCCGGGACAGCTTCTGCGTGTCGGCCGCCAGCGGCTGGACGGCCTCAGTCATGCGGCCTGCCGGACCGCGACAGGCCGGCGTGGGCGCCGTCCGAGAGGAGCGCGCCCGAACGCACGGCGGCGTCGGCGTCGTCGCGCAGCAGGCCCAGGTGCAGCATCAGCCCCACCGTGGCGCCCTTCACCGGCCGCATCAGCGCGAGCGTCAGCACCAGGGTGAACGGCAGGAAGGTCGCCGCGTACACCCACAGCGGCGGGGCCCGGAGCTGCTCGACGAG